>CAZMLQ010000001.1:0-25555 GCA_964567195.1 uncultured Haloferacaceae archaeon
GCGTCAACGGCCCGATTACATCGTGATGGGTGAGGTCCGTGGCGAGGAAGGCCGGACCTTGTTCCAGGTCATGTCGACGGGCCACACCACCTACACCACCTTCCACGCCGACAACGTCGGCGAGGTGCTCAAACGTTTCACCACCGATCCGATCAACGTCTCGAAGACGATGTTCACGGCGCTCGATCTGGTGAGCGTCCAGACCGCGACCAGGGTGCAGGGCTCGAAGGTCCGCCGGAACAAGTCTCTCACCGAGATCAACCACTACGACGCCGAGAACGACGAGATCAACGTTCAGGACGTGTTCCAGTGGCAGGCCGAGACCGACGAGTTCCTGAAGATGGGCCAGTCCAACACCTTAGAGGAGATCAAGTTCGACCGCGGCTGGACCCAGACGCGTCTCGACCGGGAGCTGTTCGAGCGCCGGACCGTGCTCGCGTACCTGATCGACCGGGGGCTCAACAGCTACACGCAGGTGGCCGCCACCTTCCAGGCCTACATCAACGACCCCGAGACGATCCTGGCGCTGATCGCGACCGACGACCTCGAGCGCAGCCTCGAGGACCTCCGCGAGATGGAGTCCGTGCTGATCGAGGTCGACCCCGAGCACGAGGCGATGGTCCCACGCCCCGACCCGGACGCGGAGACCGCCGCCCTCGCGACCGAGATTTTGGAGCGGGCGAACGAGGAGCTGCTCCCCGAGTACGCCGACCACGACCACGAGGGGATCGGGAGCGCGCTCGTCGAGGCCGCGGCCGAGGCCGACGACGTCGACCGCGACCGCGACGAGGCCGCCCCCGACGGCGCGGCGAACGCGGGCGGGCTGGACGACGCGCTCGACCTCGATCCGACCGCGGCCGACGGCGGGACCGGGGCGGACGACGAGGGCGTGGACGACGACCCCTTCGCCGGCGCCTTCGCGGAGGCGAACGAGGATCCGGACGTGCTCGGGAGCGACGACGGGGACGACGACCTCGACGACTGGGGCTTCGGCGAGGTGTCGGGCGGTGGCGGAGGCGGAGGCGGGTGAGATGAGCCACGACACCGGCGGCGGGATGGGCGAGGGCCGGGACGGGCTGGGCGACGCCTTCTACCCCCTCTACCGGCGGCTGTTCGACGACGACGGCGACTTCGTCGCCGACGTGGACACGAAGCTGACCCAGGCCCGGATGGGCGACACCGTCGAGCTCTACCTCTCGCGGGCGCTCGCGGTCGGGGTGCTCGCCGGGCTGGCGCTGTGGGCGGTCGGGACCGCGCTCGGCTGGGCGCTGTTCGAGTTCGGCCTGCTCACCCCCGAGACCCTCAGCACCGGCGCGCCGATCCGCAACGAGGCGCTGCTGTCGGCCGTCCGGTCGGCGAAGGTGCCGGCCACGATCGGGGTGACGGGGCTGGTCTTTGGCTCGATCGGCTTCGGGACCGGCTTCGGCACGCTGGTGGCGATCCCGTACTCGCGGGCCTCGGCCAGAGAGCGCGAGATCAACATGCTGCTGACCGACGCCATCTCGTTCATGTACGCGCTGTCCGTGGGCGGGCTGAACCAGCTCGAGATCCTCGAGGCCATCGCCGAGGCCGAGGACACCTACGGCGAGGTCTCTCGGGAGTTCCAGAGCGTCGTCCAGGAGACGGAGTACTTCGGCACCGACTACCGGAACGCGATCCGCGACCAGGCGATGGTGACCCCGAGCGACGAGCTCTCGCAGTTTCTGACGGACATGCTCTCGATCGTCAACTCGGGCGGGGACATGCAGCAGTTTCTCGACGACAAGAAGGACAAGCACATGCGCACCGCCAAGCAGCAACAGGAGATGACCCTCGAGACGCTGGAGCTGTTCGGCGAGATGTACATGACGCTCTCGCTGTTCCCGCTCCTGTTGATCATCATCCTGGTCATCATGAGCATGCTGGGCAACGCCCAGACTCGCCTGCTCTACGGCACGGTCTACGCGCTGATTCCGCTGACCGGCGTCGGCTTCCTGGTGCTCGTCTCGACGGTCAAACAGGACGAGCCCGGCGACGGCTACCTCCGCCCGGACGAGGAGACCGACCGGCTCGAGGGCGCGACCGCGTCGGGGCTGTTCCACCTCGGCCTGATCGAGCAGTACACCGGCGAGGGGGCGCTGTTCGACCGGATGCGCGGGCGCGAGGGCACCCACGAGACGATCGCGCTCCTGCGTGCGCCCCACCACTTCTTCCGGCGGAACCCGCTGTTCACCCTGCTGTTGACCGTGCCCGCGGCGCTGGCACTTCTCGGGGCCGCCCTGCTCACCGGCGCTGCCCCGACCTCGTGGGCCGCGATGCGCGAGGCGCCGGTCTGGGGCACCTTCCTCTACTACTACCTGCCCAGCTACGTGGTGATGATCCCGCTCGCGGTCTTCTACGAGTGGAACGTCCGCAGCCGGGCGGCGGTGACGGGGAAGCTCTCGGAGAACCTCCGGAAGCTCTCGAGCGCGAACGACACCGGCCAGACCCTGCTGGAGTCGATGCAAAGCGTCGCCCGCACCTCCTCGGGGAAGCTGGCCGAGGAGTTCGACATCGTCCACTCGAAGGTCAACTACGGGATGAGCCTGCGGGAGGCGCTGGTCGAGTTCAACAACAGGTACCACGTGCCACGTCTCGCCCGGACGATCAAGCTGATCAGCAAGGCCCAGGAGGCCTCCTCTCAGATCACGGACGTGCTGACGACGGCCGCACAGGCCAGCGAGAACCAGGACGACATCGAGCGCGAGCGCAGGTCCCGCACCCGGATGCAGGTCGCGATCATCCTGATGACCTACCTCACCCTGCTCGGGGTGATGGCGATCCTCAAGACCCAGTTCCTCGACGTGATGGCGGGGCTGGCCGCCCAGACCGGCGGTGGCGGGGGCTCCTCGACCGGCGGCGTCGCCGGCGGCGGGCTCGGCTCGAACGTCGACACCGACCAGCTCTCGCTGCTCTTTTTCCACGCGGTCACGATCCAGGCCGTCCTCTCGGGGCTGATCAGCGGCTACATCCGCACCGCGGACGTCCGCTCGGGGATCAAGTTCGTCGCGATCCTCCAGACCATCGCGCTGGCCGTCTGGCTGGTGGTGGGATGAGCGCCGCCGGACCGGGGCGGGGGCGTCGCGACGACGGCGGGGACGGACGCTCGCGCGGGCTCCGCGCGGACCGCCGGGGCCAGACCCTCCAGGACTTCGCCACGGGCGTCAGCCTGTTCGTCGTGGTCGTGGCGGCGACGATCACGCTCTTGCCGCCGGTGCTGTCGCCGTTCGACGCCGCCATCACGGCCGACCAGTCCGCGACCGCCACCCGCCTGACCGACGAGACGGTGCGACGGCTGACCCTCGCGGGCAGCGACAACCGGCTGAACGCCAGCGCGACGACCGACTTCTTCTCGCCGTTGGCCGCCCCGACCGACGAGGACGACCTCCAGGCGCTGTACGGGACCGGCGAGCGCCTCCAGATCAACGTCACGCTCGACACGGCGACGGCGACCGACCCGACGATCGGTGCGCCCTACGAGGGCCGGTCGGTCGCGGCCGTGGCGCGGGTGGTGGCCGACGGCGGGCGGCTCTGTCGGCCCTCCTGTCGGATCGTCGTGCGGGTGTGGTGATGTCGGGGGACCGTCGGCCCGGCGACGGCGACGGCGGACGCGATCGCGGACAGGCCTACACCCTCGAGGGGCTGAGCGGCGCGTTGCTCGTGTTGATCGCCTTCCTGATCGCGCTCCAGGCGGTCGTGGTCACCCCGACCACGCCCGGCACCGTCGACCGCGAGTCCCGCGACGAGCTCGACGGTCAGGTCCGGGACGTGCTCCAGGCCGCCCACGCCAACGGGACGCTCACCGCGGTCGCGCTGGGCTGGAACGAGACCTCGGACGTCGTCGAGCGCCAGCCGGCGTTCGACGGGCTGCTCAACCAGAGCTTCCGCCAGCGCGGGTTCAGCTTCAACGTCTATCTGGTCTACCGGCAGGCGCCGGCCCACACCGCGAGCGACCGGGTTGCCTACCGCTACCAGGGCCAGCCGACCGACAACGCCGTGGCGGCGAGCCTGACCGTCGGGCTGGTCGACGACATGTACACCCGCGAGAACGGCACCGACAGACGCCTCGACAACGCCTCGGGGTTCTACGCGCCCGATGTCGACGGCTCGGGGCCGCTCTACAACGTGGTGACCGTCGAGGTGGTGGTCTGGTGAGTCGCTCGGACCGGCGCGCGCAGGTGTTGCTCGTCGGGGCCGTCGCCGTCGCGGTCGTGGTCTTCGGCGCGGTCGTCGTGCTCAACACCGTCGTCTACACCACCAGCGTCACGCCACAGGAGGCGACCGCCGCCTCGGAGGAGGCCGCGACCTACGAGCAGGTGAGCCGCCGGGACACCAAGCGCCTGCTCCGCGGGTTCGCCGCCGGCCGCCCGTACGTCAACGAGACCGACACCGACCTGCTGGCGGCGAACGTCAGCCGGTACAGCCGGCGGCTGGGCGAGACCGTCGCGACCGACGGGCCCGCGACGGCGACCGTCTCGCTCAACCGGACGGCCTCGGACACCGCGCCGCTGTTGGTGCAGTCCGACGGGGGGCAGTTCCGGGCCGAGGGTGGGGCGGCCTCGCAGAACTGGAATCTCACCGACGGCGGCGAACTGACCCGGTTCGAGCTCTCGTTCGCCGCCTCGACCTCGGCCTCCCAGTCCCAGCCGGTCCGCCTCGAGATCGAGAACGCCTCGACGGGCGAGGTGTGGGCGCTCGAGGTGTACAAGAACCCGCCGTCCCAGACGACGATCCGCACCTACGACGACGGGAGCGTGGCGACGACGTGTAACGTGGCCAGCGGCGCGAGCGTGACGGTCAACGAGACGGCGATCTCGACGGCCACACGGACCTGCCCGATCACGCTCGCCGACGGGGTGGCCCCGGACTACAGCGTCCGTGTGACGAAGGGCAACAAGCTGAACGTCGACTACCGGATCGGACTGACAGACGCCAAGGACGCCAACTTCGGCGACACCGCGAGCGACCAGCCCTACGTCGACGACCTGCTCACCGAGGCGTCGTTCGATTTCGCGTACGTCTCGCCGTCGATCAGCTACCGCTCGTCGTTCCGGGTCGACGTGCCGGCGCTCGTGAGCCCCCGCCTCGGCGCCACCGACTACCTCGCCCGCCAGCCGGGCGTGACGGTCCGGCGAAACGGCACCACCGTTGCCTACGACGCCCGGGGCGGCGAGTCGGCGGAGGCCTCCCGGAGCCTGATCGCGCCCCGCTCGGGGGCGCTTCTGGCCTACGACGACTTCGAGCGCCCGTCGGGGACGCCCGACTGGGCGCTGACCGGGGGTGGCGCGAACGGCACCGCGACGGGCGCGGTCCACACCGGCGGCTACGCGATGTACTACACCGGGACCGGGGTGACGACGACCGGCGCGCTGGAGCGGACGGCGACCGTCGACACGACCGGCTACGACGCGGTCGTGATCGAGTACTGGGCCCAGGAGGGGCGGGTGCCGGACGTGGGGGCCAACCCCACCGCCGGCCCGGACCTCGGCGAGGACGAGGATCTCGTGCTCCAGTACTACGACGCGGGCAACGGCACCTGGGTCACCCTCGACCGGCTGGAGCCGGTCGAGAACGGTCTGGCCGGCTTCGACCGCCGGATCTACGTCGACGAGGCGGCCGCCCGGTCGCCCTCGTTCCGGATCCGGTTCGCGGTCAGCTCGGACAACACCAACGACCGCTGGTTCGTCGACGACGTCCGGATCAGGGGGCGCGAGGAGCGATGAGCCCGCACGGACGCCGGCGTCGGCTCCCCGCCGACGAGCGCGGGACCTCGATCGCGCTGACCCAGGTGTTGACCGTCGCGATGACGGCGCTGCTGGTCGGGGGGCTGCTGGTGGCGACGAGTGGCTACCTGGGCGACCAGCGCGAGCGGGCGGCCCGGACCAGCCTCGAGACGGTCGGCGAGCGGCTGGCGAGCGAACTCGCGCGCGTCGACGGGCTCTCGGCCCGGGCCGAGCGCACGACGCTTGCCACCCGCCACCCCGGACGCGTCGGCGGGACGACCTACCTGGTCAGGCTCTCGCCCGATCCCGGCTTCTGTGACGGCACGGCCCCCTGTCTCGTGTTGCGAACCGACGCCGACACGCCGGACGTGCGGATCGTGGTGACGCTGACCACCGACACGCCGGTCGTCGACTCGTCGGTCCCGGGCGGTCGGATCACCGTCGTCTACGACGGGACGGCGCTCTCGCTCGCGGAGGCCGAGCCGTGAGCCGTCGCCGTCGCCGGGCGCCCCGCTGCGGGCTCGTGGCCGACGACCGCGGCGTGAGCGAGACGATCGGCTTTGTCCTCTCGTTCTCGCTGACGATCCTGATGGTCGGGCTTGTCTACACCGCCGGCACGGGCGTGATCGGCGACCTCGGGCGGGCCGAGCAGGCCGACAACGCCGAGTTCGCGGTCGAGGCGCTCGCCGAGAGCCTCCGGACGCTGGAGCGGGGCGATCCCGCCCGGGCCAGCGAGATCCGTCTCGGCGGCGGCTCGCTCTCGTACACCGACGGCACGACGGTCTCGATCCGGGTGACGCCGGAGCCGTCGGCCTCGTGGTCGACGGTGACCTACAGCCTCGATCCGAACCGGCTGGCCTACCGGACCGGGAAGACGAGCGTCGCGTTCGAGGCCGGCGGCGTGATCCGGACCGACGGCGACCGGTCCGTACTGCTCCGTCGGCCGTCGGTCCGGTGTGGCCCCGGATACGCGGTCGTCTCGGTGGTGACGATGAAAAACGTCGGCTCGAACGAGCGCGTCGGCGGCGACGGCTCGGCCGTGATCGAGGCCCGGACGGAGAGTGCGGACCTGCTCTTTCCCCACACGGCCTCGGCGACCGCGGGCGAGGCCGCCAGCGTCTCGCTGGCGTTTTCGGGCCCCGGGACGGCCGCCTACGACCGGTCGTTCGCCGAGGCCGACGGCTGGAGCCGGTCGGGCGGACGGTTCGTCTGCTCGGCCGACCGGATCCACGTCCGGCGGACAACCGTGACCGTCCGGATCCGCTGAGCCACGTCAGTCGGAGATCTCGATCGAACTGAGCGAGATCTTGAGCGCGAACTCCTCGTCCGGCCCGATCGCGCCCTGCTGACGGACGGTCACGGTGACGATGGCGTCGTTGAACGCGGGGTTGGAGGCGATGTCCTGGTTGAGTTCGTAGATGAACACCGCCTCGTTCGAGTCGAGATCGAGCGTCCCGTTGGTGTCGTCGTAGGCGATCTCGCTGCCCCGAAGCACCTCCTCGGGCGAGCGCTGGTCGTCACCCGGGCTGTCGGCGTTGAAGTTGCTCACGCTCACCGCGTTCTGGCTGCTGTTGTACACCTTGATGTAAGTCGACCCGCTCGCCGCGGAGCTGAGGTTGCGGTACTCGCGGTCGCCGAGGTTCGGGGCGACACAGCGCTCGCTGTGGCCTCCCGACCGCAGCGAGGTGTCGGTGTCGCCGTCCGTGTCGGGCAGCGGCGGGCCCGTGTCGTTCAGGTAGGCCGAGGACGGCTTGTTGGTCAGCTCCCCGCCGCGGATCGCGGTCCCGCCGGGCGAGGACGGATCGTCGGCGTCGGGGTTGCAGGCGTACGAGACCGCCCGGACCGAGAGGGATCTGTTCGCCGGCACGGTGACGGTCGCGGTGGGGTAGACCCCCTGCTCGTGGGCGACCAGCGGGTTGTTCATGTCGTCGCGACCGGCGCTCATGTTGAGCGGCCGGTCGACCAGCCCCTGTGACGGGCTGAACGTCTTGGTGCCCTCGCCCTCGATCTCGACGAGAAAGCCGATCGGCAGGTGCCAGTCGTTCAGGTTGTAGCCCGTCCCGTTGACCCGGATCTCGGCCACGTAGCTCGTCGAGGCGGTGACGTTCGCGCCGACGAGGCTGGCGTCGGTGGCGTTGCCGATCCGGGAGAGCCGGACCGAGGCCGTCCGGTTCGCGGGCGCGTAGCTCGCGGGCTGGCCGGTCGCCTCCGACAGGTACCGGCCCCAGGCGTCGTAGTAGTCGCTGGTGACCGAGATGGTGACGTTGCCCGGCGGGCTACAGTCGTTCAACTCGTCGGTGACGTTCCGCGTCCGGGCCCGCGACCGGGTGAGGTTCTTGCTCGCCCGCAGGGTGGTCCCCGCGTCGGCCGTCCGTCCGTCGACCCCGACGACCGGGAAGTCGACGGTGCCGCCGTAGTACTGGAAGTCGGGCGGCGAGACCAGCGCGCTCCCGTCGCCGTCGACGCGCTTTCGCCAGACGCCCCCGCCCTCGTAGGCGACCGTGTTGCCGTCGTCGGTCTCGGTGACGATCGAGCCCATCGCTATCGTCGCCCGGCAGGGCGACGGGCCGCTCTCGTTGACCGTGATCGTCATCGAGGAGTCGTTCCGGATCGTCGAGCGCCGGCCCAGCGAGTCGCTCAGGTCGATCGTCTCGACGTCGTTCTCGCTGAACGAGACCCGACTCAGCCGGGCGTCGACCTCGCGCATCCCCTGCTCGCTCGACTCGACCTGGATCGAGTTGCGCAGATCGTCGAGCGCGCTCGCGCCGACGACCACCACGACGACCATCCCGAGGAGCACGATGCCGATCAGCAGGACGACGCCGACCACCGGGGACTGGCCGCGGTCGCGGTCGCGGTCGCCGCCGTCGCGCCCGCGGCCCCACCGCCGGCGATCTCTCCCGCCGGCCGGTCGGCCTCCCCGGCTGGACATGCCCCGCGCTTTGCCGTCGAGGGTCATAAGTCCGTTCGCCGATCGGACCGGTCGCCGGCTCGCACGCGGAGAGCGAGAGATACTTGAGCGTGCCCGTGGTGGGCTCGGGCGTGCGTCGACGCCGTCTCCTCGCCGCGCTGACGACGGGTGTGACCGCCCCGCTGGCCGGCTGCTCGCTCCCCGGCGACGGGGGCGAAAGCGCCGGGACCACCACGGGCACCCCGGCCGACGCGGCCGGCACCGCGACCGCCACGCCGGTCCCGGTCGCCGAGGCGTTCGAGCTGACGCGGCTCCAGGCGACCGAGAGCCAGCGGCTCAACGAGCCGTGGGGCTTTGCCTTCTCCGTGCGCAACCGGACCGGGGCGGATCGCCCGTTCCGCTCGACGATCAGCACCCGCCGGGGCGACGAGTCCGAGTGGGAGCCCCTCGGCCCCCCGATCGAGTTCGGCGTCCCCGCGGGCGAGGTGCGGACCTGGAAGAGCCCGGCCGGGCGCTTTCGCTACCTCGTGACCGTCGAGTACCGTCTCGACGCGCTCGGGACGACCTGGACGGTCGAGGTTCTGCCGCTCACGCTCATGTACGGCCAGACCTACACCTCGCCGGTCGGCCTGCGGACGACCGTCGAGAGCGTCCGCTTCGAGGCGACGCGACCGACCGACGCGGCCACGGACGGGGCCGGTGCGAACGCGACGGCGACGCCGACGGCGACACCCACCCCGACGCCGACCGCTACGACCCCCGACGGCGAGACGAGGTGGGCACTCGCCCGGATCGCCGTCGAGAACCCGACCGACCGGGAGCGCCCGGCGCCGTTCCCCCAGGAGCTGACACTCGGTCGCGAGGACCGCGAGGGCGGCCCGAGCTACGAGCCCCGGGCGCTGGATCTGTCCGATCTCTACCTGCGCGAGCGGGCGCTGGCGCCGGGCGAGCGCCACGGCGGCGTCCTGCCATACGAGGTGCCGGCCGACCTCGCGGCGAACGACGCCGAGATCGTGCTCTCGCGCTCGTACGACGACGGCGAGGTCGAGGTGCGCTGGTCGTCGTAACGGGGCCGAAAGGAGGCGGCCGTCGCGGACCGAACGGTTATGACCTCCCGGCCGGGTGCGTGTGACGTGACACACCACGACGTGATCGTCGCGGGCGTCGGGGCGGTCGGCTCGGCGGCCTGCTATCATCTCGCCGCCCGCGGGCTGGACGTCGTCGGGATCGAGCGCCACGGGATCCCGCACACGATGGGCTCCTCGCACGGCATCACGCGCCTGCACTCGCTGACGAGCGGGCGGTCGGCGGCCTACGTCGCGGCCGCCGAGCGGGCGCTGGAGCGCTGGCGGGCGCTGGAGGCCGAGACGGGCGAGACGCTGTTCGTCGAGACCGGTCACGTCCGGGGCTGGCCGGCCGAGGACGGCGACGGCCACCGCGGCGGGCCGGCCGACGCCCGCGCCGCGCTCGACGAGCGGGGCGTCGACTACGAGCTGCTGGACGGTGCCGCGGCCAACGGGCGCTGGCCCGGCTACGAGCTTCCGCCCGACCACCGGCTGCTCTACCAGCCCGACAGCGGCTTTCTCGACCCCGAGCTCGCCATCTCGACGGCCGCCCGGGCGGCCGCCGACCGGGGCGCCGAGATCCGGGCCCACGAGCGGGTGCGGGACTGGTCGGCCGACGGCGACGGCGTCCGGGTGCGAACCGACCGGACCACCCACGCCGCCGACCGGCTCGTCCTCGCCGTCGGGGCGTGGGCGGCCGAGTTCGTCGACGACCTCGCCGCCGTCTCGGTGCCCGAGCGCCGGGTGATGTGCTGGTTCCAGCCCGACGAGCCCGCCGACTTCCGCCCCGACCGGTTCCCCACCTTCAGCCTCGATGTCGGCGAGGGCTACTGCTACGGCTCGCCGATCCACCGGGTGCCGGGGTTCAAGATCGGCGACCGGCCGGCCGAGCGCCGGACGGTCGACCCCGAGACGATGCCCCGCGAGACGACCGCGGCCGACGAGGCCAGGCTCCGGCGGCTGGTCGAGTCACACTTCCCGGCGGGTGCGGGTCCGGTCACCCGGCGGAGCGCCTGCGTGCTCACGATGACACCCGACGAGGGCTTTCTCGTCGACCGCCACCCCGAGCATCCGAACGTGCTCTACACCGGCGGCTTCTCGGGCTCGGGCTTTCACACCGCGAGCGCGGTGGGCGAACTGCTCGCCGACCTGGCGACCGCGGCGTCGCCGGCGCTCGATCCGGGGCCGTTCCGTCTGGCCGCCCGGACCTAAGAGCGCCCCAGCGGCGTCGTCATACAGTGGATCCCGCCCGCGCCGTCGGTCAGCGCGGCCCGCGGGAGCCCCTCGCCGTCGGGGAGGATCTCGACGCCCCGGCGCCGCAGCGCCTCGATCGTCGGGTTCAGCTCCGGATCGTACGCGCCCTCGCCGTCGGGCTCGTACAGCGGGACGATCCGGCCGTCCTCGACGGCGAGGAAGTTGGTCGGCCAGCGCTCGGCCGGCGCGACGTCGACCACGTCGAAGCCCCGGTCCTCGGCGAGATACGAGAGCGTCGTCGTCGTGCGGTCGAACTCGTAGCCGTCACCACGGCGGGCGTAGACGTCGACCTCCGCGGCGGCCGCGAGGTCGGCGTCGAGCACGGCCAGCCCCTCGGCGGCGAAGTTACACCAGCCCAGCAGGTGCATCACCCGCGAGCCGAGCCCCCGATCGACGCGCAGCCGGCGGTCGGCCGCGAGCGGCGCCCGCACCAGCCCCACCTCGTCGTAGCCGACGGCGCCGGCGTCGAGCAGCGCCTCGCCGGCGGCGTAGCTGGTCCGGATCACCCGCTCCTCGCCGTCGACGACCGCCGAGACGCCGAGCAGGGCGAACTCGCCACCGGGGAGGAACTCGCCGCCCTCGATCGGCTCCGGCCCCGCCTCGTGGTGGATCTCGGCCCCGACGCCCGCCCACGCCTCGCGGACGATCGGCACCTCCGGCCGTCGGACCGGCTCGGACATCGCACACAGCACCGGCCCGCGGTCGCCCACCAGCGTCGTGTCGCGCTGGAAGTAGGTGTTCGAGAGCGGCCGGTCGATCCGGAGCGAGGGGCCGCCACCGTCGCCGTCGTCCTCGTCGGCCCCGATCGTCGCCCGCGCGAGCGCGGCCTGGAGTCGCTCGTGGCGGTCGAACGTCCCGAGCAGGCCCTCGATCCGGTCGCCCTCGCCCGACCGGTCGGTGACCGACGCGCGCACCAGACCGTCGAGCGCCCCCGCGGCCGCGAGGTCGTCGGCGAGGTGGTGGACGTCGACGCCCGCACCCTCCAGGGCGGCGACGATCCGCTCGTGCTCGCGTCGGGCGCGGTCCGGCGGGACGTGGTCCTCGAAGAGGTTCGGTCCGGGGTCGAGACTCCCGCTCCAGAGCTCCAGCCCCGGCGTGTGGACGCGCACCCCATCGAGCGCGTCCCACTCCGCCCGGACCGCGTGGTCTGTCATCGTCCGGCCGAGGGCGGGCGCCGGCAAGAGTCCACCGGCGCCCGCGGGGGCCTACCCGCGTCGCGACCGGTCGCGCGGGGCGCCGCCGTCGGCGGCGGCCCCGCGCTCGTCCGTCCGACCGCCGGTCACGGTACCGGTCCCGGCCCCGCGTCCGGCCGGTGTCCCCGCGTCGCCCGCGCTCCGGTCCACGTCGGTCTCGAAGTCGTCGAGCGACTCGCGAAGCGTCGTCGCGCCCTCGTCGAAGGCGGCGACCGCGTCGGTCACGTCCGCGACGGTGTCGGCCTGGCGCTCGGCGGTGGTCGCGAGCTCGTCGGTCTCGTCGGCCGTCCGGTCGGCGATGGTCGAGACCTCCTCGATCACGCCGACGACCTCCTCGGCGCTCTCGGCCTGGCTGTCGGTGACGCGGTCGATCTCCTGGATGCTCTCGTTGACCGCCACCGTCGACTCGACCACCTCGTCGAGCGTCTCGATCGTCTCGGCGACGGTGGCGCCGCCGCGTTCGACCTCCCCGCGCGTGGCCGCGATCTCCTCGGCGGCGGCGGCGACGCGCTCTTGCATCCCGTCGATCAGCGACTCGACCTCGGCGGTGGCGTCGCCGGTCTCCTCGGCGAGCTCCTTGACCTCGTCGGCGACGACGGCGAAGCCCTCGCCCGCCTCGCCGGCCCGGGCGGCCTCGACCGAGGCGTTGAGCGCCAACACGTTGGTCTCGCCGGCGATGTCGTCGATCAGCTCGACGATCTCGGCGATCTCCGCGCCCGTCTCGTCGACCGCCTCGACCGCCGCGACCGCGCGCTCGGTCTGTGCGCTGATCGCGTCGATCGCCTCGCTGGCCTCGGCCGAGGAGTCGCGGGCGGCCTCGCCCCGCGTCGCCGCCCGGTCGCTGCGGCGCGCGATCTCCGCGACCGACGAGGTGGTCTCCTCGACGGTCGCCGAGAGGTCGTTCATCTCGGCGGCGGCCTCGGCGAGGCGCTCGCGCTGGCGGTCGCTGCCCGCCGAGATCTCGCGGGCGGAGTCGGTGACCGCGCTCGTTCCCTCGCGGATCGCCGCGCCGTCCTCCGCGACCGCGGCGCTCTCGGTCGCGATCCGGTCGGCCACCCGGCGGCTCTCGTCGATCGCGCGCTCCAGCCCGTCGAGCGTCTCGTTGATCGCCCGTCCGACCGCCGCCATCGCCTCGCTCTCGGAGCCGGGCTCGACACGGGCCGTCAGGTCGCCCGCCTCCGCCGCCGCCAGCGTCTCCCGGTAGGCCTCTGCCCGGGCCTCTAGCCCCTCGGTCAGCGCCGTCAGCTCCTCGCGCTCGGTCTCGGCGCGCTCGCGGGCGGCCTCGGCCTCGTCGCGCGCGCTCTGCCTCGGCGATCGTCTCGTCCAGCGAGGCAGCCATCTCCTCGAAGGCGTCGTGGGTCTCGCCGAGCTCGTCGATCCGGTCGGCCTCGAACGAGACGTCGTACTCGCCCTCGCCCACCCGGAGCACCCGGTCGTTGATCCGGCGGAGGGCGCGGTACATCTCGCAGTAGCCAAGAAAGCCCGTCGCCGCCGTCACCGCGGCGATGAACGCCGCCGCCGGGAGCACCCGGTCGAACAGGGCGGTTGCGACGGCCGGCCCGGCGACGATCGCCAGCGCCGCCAGCAGGAAGATCCGCACCCCGAAGTTCCGCCGCACGGCGTCGGGCAGGTACGGCTCGATCGCCGCCGGCGCCCGTCCGATCGCGACCAGCGTCCGCCCCGTCACACCGATCCCGTCGTGCCCGCTCGTCGTCGTTGCCGTTCCCGTCATGATGTGTCCGCGGCGCTCGGGCCGCGTCGTCACGACGGTGACCCGACGGGAATTTCAGAGTTGGCCTCGAGTTATCAGGCGAGAGAACGCGGGCCCGGGGAGGCCCGCGGGGTCTATGTCCGTCGATCCCCTGGGGGCGGGTATGATCGGTCCGATCGTCGGCGACCCGCCGGCGGACGACCTGGCCGCGGACGAACTCCCGTGGGTGCTCGGCACCCAGCTCACGACGCGGGCCGGCCCGCTCGCGCGCGCGCCGGCCGACCGGCCGGTCGTGCTGATCGAGGCCCACGGCTTCGCCCGCCGGCGACCCTACCACCACCACAAGCTGACGCTCGTCTTCGCCGCGATGCGGGCCTTCCGCGACCGGCTCCGGGCGGCCGGTCGCGAGGTCACCTACGTCCGGGCCGAGACGTTCGGCGAGGGGCTCGCGCGCGTCTTCGAGCGCCACCCCGACGCGACGCTGGTGGCGATGCGCTCGCCGAGTCACGGCTCGGCCGAACGCTTCGCCGAGCTGGCGGCCGAGGCGGGCGGCCGGCTCCGGCCCGTCCCGAACGAGCTGTTCGCCAGCACCCGCCGGGCGTTCGACGAGTGGGCCAACGACGGGGGCTCGTTCCGCCACGAGCAGTTCTACCGGTGGATGCGCCGCGAGTCGGGCGTCTTGATGACCGACGACGGCGAGCCGGCCGGAGGCGAGTGGAACTACGACGACCGCAACCGGGAGTTTCCCCCCGACGACTGGTCGTCCCCGCCCCTGCCCGCCACCGACCACGGGGAGCTGACCCGCGAGACGGCGGCCTGGGTGGCCGAGGAGTTCGACGTCTGGGGCTCGACCGACCTCGAGGAGTTCCCGTGGCCGGTGACGCGCCGGCGGGCGGTCGAGTGGCTGCGCCAGTTCGTCGACGAGCGCCTGCCCGCGTTCGGCCCCTACCAGGACGCGATGCGGGCCGACGACTGGGCGATGAGTCACGCGTTACTTGGCTCGTCGATCAACGTCGGCCTGCTCCACCCGGTCGAGGCGATCGAGGCGATCGAGACCGCCTACGAGGAGCGCGACGACGTGGGCCTGCCCTCCGCCGAGGGGGTGATCCGACAGCTGCTCGGCTGGCGGGAGTTCATGCGTCACGTCTACCGCCACACGATGCCCGACCTCGCGACGGCCAACCGCCTCGGCGCGCCCCACGACCTGCCGGAGCTCTACTGGTCGGGCGAGACCCGCATGGAGTGTCTCCGGCGCACCGTCGGCGACGTCCACGACCGGGGCTACTCCCACCACATCCAGCGGCTGATGGTGCTCGCGAACTTCGCCACCCTCTGGGGGGTCGAGCCCCGCGAGCTCAACGAGTGGTTCCACGCCACCTACGTCGACGCTTACCACTGGGTGACTACGCCAAACGTAATCGAGATGGGCTCGTACGGCCACGGCGCCTTCGCCAGCAAGCCCTACGTCTCCTCGGCCAACTACGTCGACCGGATGTCGGACTACTGTGGCGACTGTCACTACTACAAGACCAAAGACATCGGCGAGGGGGCCTGTCCGTTCAACGCGCTCTACTGGGACTTCCTCGATCGTAACGAGGACGACCTGCGGGGCAACCCCCGGATGAGCCTGATGTACGGCCACGTCGACGACAAGCGCGAGTCGGGCGAGATGGACGCGATCAGAGAGCGGGTGGCCGACCTGCGCCGGCGCGAGGCGGCCGGAGAGCTGTGAGGGCGCGAGGGTTATGAGCGTCCGGCCGTAGCCACCGACGTGCGCGTCATCGGGAGCCTCCCTCGCCGGGCAAAGCTGGCGCTGGTCGCCATCGTGCTCGTCGACGCGGTCGTGCTGTTCGTCCCGCCCTCGGTCACCGCGAGCCACGGCCTCTCGGTCGCCGCTCACGTGCTCGCGATCACCGCCGTCCAGGGGATCTGTGCCGCCCTGGCCGTCGGGGTTGTCGTGCGCTACCGCGCCGACGAGGAGGAGGTCGAAGCGGCGGGCGAGTACAAGTACCATCCCTGAGTCTGACACACAGACGACAGCTTCGACGGGTTCAAGCGCCCGCTCGACGAACATCGACCCGTCATGGAGACCACACAGCAGCCACGAGAGCGGACGGCAGGACGCGGCATCGAGACGGTCGTCGTCGCGGTCGGCAAGGGCGACGACGACGCGGCGCTGGCCGAGGAGGCCGTCGCGGTCGCCGGCCCGGCCGGCGCGCGGATCGTCCTGGTCCACGTCTTCGAGGAATCGGGCTACGGCGACGTGGTCGCGGCGCTGAACCTCGACGGCGAGGGGCTCTCGACCGACGAGGTGGCGGCGCGCCACGCCGCCACCCGCGAGATCGGCGACCGCCTCGCCGACGCCCGGATCGGGTACGAGGTCCGGGGCACCGTCGGCGACTACGGCGAGGGCGTCGTCTCGCTGGCCGAGGAGGTCGACGCCGACCGGGTGGTCGTCGGCGGGCGCCGGCGCTCACCCGCGGGCAAGGCGGTCTTCGGCAGCGTCGCCCAGGACGTGTTGCTGGGCTCGCCCTGCCCGGTCACGCTGGTCCGCGCCGACTGACGACGGCCGGTGACCGGCGACCGGCAGAATCGTTATGTTTCTCGACGCCCGAACGGGCGACCGCACCATCTGTCACTTCTACCACACCCGCGACCGCGGGGACGAGCGCGACGAGGCCGACGAGGAGCGCTGGCGGCCCGACGCGTTCGACGACGAGCGCGAGACCGACGTCGAGGTGCTGACCGACGGCGGCGACGCGGCCTGAGCGCCCGCCACGCGACGGCTCGGTCGATCCACGATTTTTTCACCGCCCGCCCGGCGAGCGCCGCGTGCCCGCCGGCCGTTCCCACGCCCTCGACCCCGTCGAAACGGTTTTGTCCCGACGCCCCACGATTCAGACGATGCGGCGACAGAGCGGGGACGGCGTGACGCGGCCGACGCGGCGGGCGCTGGTGTGTGCCGGCGCGGTCGTCGCCGCGACCGGGCTGGGCGGCTGTCTGGGCCGGCGTGGGGGTGACCGGGGACGGGCGGCGCCGATCCGGCTGGAGACCGTCGAGGCCCCCGGCTCGCCCGGCACCGAGACACGCGTACTCCCCGAGGACGGGGTGGCGCTGCTCGACTTTTTCGCCACGTGGTGTCCCTCCTGCGAGACCCAAATGTCGGAGTTCCGAACGGTTCGCGAGCGCTTTCCCGAGCTCCACATGCTCTCGATAAGCTGGGAGGACGGCCCGCGCGCGGTGCGGGCGTTCTGGACCCGCCACGGGGGGACGTGGCCGGTCGCCACCGACCCGACGATGGCGACCGCCGAGCGCTTCGGCGTCACGTCGCTGCCGACGATGGCCGTCGTCGACGCCGACGGCCGCGAGGTCTGGCGCGACGGTGGACTCGCGGCGGCCGAGCGGATCGCGACGGCGGTGCGCGACGCCCGCGCGTGACCCCCGGGACGGGGGCGATCGGCCCCGGCTTCGCGTTCGCACTCGGGACCGCCACCTTCCTCGCGCCCTGTGCGTTCCCCCTGTTGCCCGGCTACCTCGCGTACTTTCTCGGAACCGACGACGGCCTCGACGGGTCGCGCGGGGCGCGTCTGCGCCGCGCGGTCGTCGTCGGCGCCGCGACCAGTGCGGGGCTGCTCGCCGTCTACGCCGCGCTCGCGGCGGTCGCGCTGGCGCTCGGGACCCGTCTGCTACGCGACGTGGCGGTCCTCGAGCCGGTCGTCGGCCTCCTGCTGGTCGGCCTCGGGACGGGGATGGCGACGGGGCGGCTCCACCTCGCCCCGACGGTGGCGCTTCCGGCCCGGCGCCGCTCGGTCGCGGGCTATCTCCTGTTCGGCGCGGTCTACGCGGCCGCCGCCGCCGGCTGCTCCGCTCCGGTGTTCGTCGCCGTCGTCTCGGTGGCGCTGACCGGCGGTCCGGCCGCGGGAGCCGTGACCCTCGGCGCCTACGCCGCCGGGACGGCCAGCCTGCTCGTCGCGGTCACCCTCGCCGCGGCGCTCGGCCGGGAGGCACTGCTCGCGCGCCTCGCCGCCCGGACCGGGCTGGTCACCCGCCTCGCCGGCGTTGCGCTGGCCGGCGCCGGTCTCGTCCAGATCGGCTACTACCTCCTCGTCCTCGACGGTCTCGCCCGGCTCGCGCCGTAGGCGCGCCGGCGGTCCTGTTTGTCGATCACACGACCGACGGTCGAGTGTTCCCCCGACGAGCCTGTGCGCGTGGAACGGACGATCGGGTCGGCAGGCTTTAGTGTGAGTATTGTATAATACGTTCACAACCATGACGGCAGAACGGACGGCGGCGATCGTGGCGGCCGCGCTGGTGCTGGTCTCGGCGCTCGGCTCGGCCCCCGCCGCCGCGGCGACGTACGAGGAACTGGGCGATCCGACGGTCGAGACGACGGTGCAGGGCTCGGACGTGTTCGCGCCGGGCGAGAGCCGGACGCTGACGGTCGGGCTCCGGAACACGGGGGTGACGGTGACCTCGTGGGACGGTCGCGTCTCCGATCTCGCCGCGGTGATCGAGAGCCAGGGGATCCAGCCCGGCGCGGCGCTGTCGACGACCGCACGGGTCCGGGCCGGCGACGCGCCCCTCGACGTGCGGACGGGCCGCCAGAGCGTCGGGACGGTGGCGGCCGACGCCGACGCCCGCGTGCCGGTCCGGGTCGAGGTCGACGAGAACGCCACGCCGGGGGTCTACCGCCTGCCGGTCGAGGTCCAGTACCGCTACGTCGAGACGATCATCGTCGACGCCACCGAACACCACGTCGTCCGCAACGAGGAGACGGTGACCCGCCACGTGACCGTGCGTGTCGAGCCCCGGGCGCGACTCTCGGTCGTCGAGACGACCGGCGAGGGCCTGACCGAGCGCTCCGACGGCCGTCTCTCGGTGACGGTCCGCAACAGCGGGACCGAGACGGCCACGAACGCGGTCCTCCGGATGCGCTCCGACGACGACGATCTGATCCCGCGGACCAACGACGCCGGGCTGGGCGATCTGCGCCCGGGCGAGACCGCGACCGCCCGCTTCCGGGTCGGCGTGGGCGACGTCGAGTCGACGGTCGACCGAGCGGTCGGGTTCAGCCTGCGCTACGAGGACGAGAACGGCGCGGTCCGCGAGACGCCGACCCGGACCGGCCGGGTCGAGAT
The DNA here is from genome assembly GCA_964567195.1 of uncultured Haloferacaceae archaeon. GTDB lineage: Archaea > Halobacteriota > Halobacteria > Halobacteriales > Haloferacaceae > CAZMLQ01. The sequence continues at coordinate 19,013 of CAZMLQ010000001.1, forward strand.
CGGCCCCGGCCCCGAGTTCGACCTCTCGGCGGCCGCGGAGTCGCTCTACGTCGACTCGACCGGCGCGGTCCGGCTGACGGTGACGAACGTGGGTGACGCGCCCGCCCCCGACGCCCGGGTACAGATCGCCGAGTCGGGGGCGCTCGCGCCCCTGACCGACGGCGCGAGTCTCGGTCGGCTGGCGCCCGGCGAGTCCGCGACCGCCCGGTTCCGGATCGAGGTGGCCGACCGCGCGCTCGCCGGCTCGTACCCGCTCGGGCTGGTCGTCGTCCACGACGACAGCTTCGGCGAGGCGGTCGAGAGCGACCGGCTGACCGTGCCCGTCGCCGTCGGCCCCGAGCGGACGATCCGGACCGGTCCGGCCACGGACGTGCGCGCGGGCGCGACCGAGACGGTGACGTTCACCGTCACCAACACCGGCCCCGGCCCGATGCGGGACGCGGTCGTGCGACTGAACGCCGACTCGCCGTTCGAGACCGACGACGACACCGCCTACGTCGGTGACCTCGCGCCCGGCGAGTCGGCCGCGGTCAGCTTCACCGTCAGCGTCGACGGCGCGGCGACGCCGAAGCGTTACACGCTCGATACGACGGTGAAATACGACAACGCCTTCGACCGCCGGGTGGTGACCGACGTCGAGTCGACCGCGATCCGGGTGACCGCCGGCGGGGGTGGCGTGATCGCGACGATCCTCGACGTCCTCGGGCTCTGAGATGGCGGTGCGCGTGCGCGACCGGCTGGAGGCGGCCGGTCGCTGGTCGGCCGGCCACCGGCGGGTCGTCGTCGCCGCCGCCCTGCTCGTCGCCGTCGTCGCCGGCGGGGTCGCGGCCACCTCGCTCCAGATGAGCATGGGGATGACGCTGTACGTCGACGACGACTCCCGGGCGGCCGACGACTGGGCGACGCTCAGGGAGGACCACGGCGTCGGCAACGCGGTGTTCGTCGTCGTCGAGTCCGAGACGCTCTCCGACCCCGAGACGGTGCGGGCGATCGACCGCCTCGACCGGGCCTACACCGGCGTCGACGAGACGACCGCGGTGACCAGCCTCGCGGACGTGGTCCGGCTGGGCGCGGGCGGCTCGATCCCCGAGACGGAGGCGGGGGTCCGTCGGGCGATCGAGCGGGTGCGCGACCGGCCGGGCGGCCCGGCGCTGGTCGACCGGGTCGTCCCCGAGACCGGCACGACCGTCGTCGTCGCGCAGTACGGCACGGTCGACCGGTTCGACCGCGGGGCCTTCCTCCCGACCCGTGGTGCCGACGTCGTCTACGGCGAGCTCCGCGCCGAGACCGCCGCCGCCGACCTGCCGCCCGGGCTCGACGCGACGATCACCGGCCAGCCGGTGTTCGAGAACGCCGCGTTCGGGCTGATGCTGCCCGAGATGATCACGCTGTTCGCGGGCGCGTTCGCGCTCGTCCTTCTCGTGGTCTACCTGGTGATGCGCGGGCGCCTCGCCCGCGGACGCGAGGTGCTCCTCTCGCTCGCCGTGGCGATGCTCGCGCTCGTCTACATGGCCGGCGCGATGGGTCTGCTCGGCTACTCGTTCAACGCCATCATGCTCGGCGTGATGCCCGTGGCGCTCGGGCTGGGGATCGACTACGGGCTCCAGATCCAGACCCGCTACGCGGAGGCCCGCGAGGACGGGGCCGTTCCGGTCGACGCCGCCGGGCTCGCCACCCGGACGACGGGGCGGGCGCTCCTGATCGCGATGGGCACGACCGTCGTCGGTCTGGGGTCGCTGCTGGTCTCGCCGGTGCCGCCCGTCCGCCAGTTCGGCGTCACCAGCGCGATCGCGGTGCTGTCGGCGATGGCGCTGTCGGTGACGCTGTTGCCCGCGTTGCTCGTCCGGTTCGACGCCGGCCCGCCCCGCGACACGGACGGGAGCGAGACCGGGGCTGACGGCGACCGCGTCGAGGCGTTCTTCGGCCGGCTGACCGACCGCGGAACCGCGGGCCGGCCCGTGCTCGCGCTCGCGCTCGCCCTGCTGGTGGTCTCGGGCGGGGCCTACGCCTACCCCCAGGTCGAGCCCCGCCAGGAGATGCTCGACTTCTGGCCACAGGATCTCGACGCCAAGAACGACCTCGAGCGCCTCTCCGACACCGTCGACAGTCCCAAGCGAATCTACGTGCTGATCGAGACCGACCGCGCGTACACCCCCGAGACGTTCCGCGAGGTCGCCACGTTCCAGCGACTGATGCTCGAGAACGACCGGGTGAACGGGGTAGAAAGCGCCGTCACGGCCGTCCGGCTCGCGACCGGCGGCGTGCCCGAGACACGGAGCGGGCTCGACACCGCCCTCGCGGCCCGGACCGGCGACGGTCCGCTGTCGATCGAGGATCCCGACCGGCACCCCTCGCGGCTGGTGGTGACCGTCGCCGTCGACGACGTCGAGGGCGAGGCGGTCCGCACCCTGATCGAGGAGTTCGAGGGCAACGCCGCGCTGGCGCTCGGCCCCGGGGTCGACGTCCGGGTGACGGGCAAGCCGGTTCTCAACCGCACCGTGATCGAGAACGTCACCGCGGGGCTGACGCCGATGACGCTGCTCTCGTTCCTGCTCGGCGGGAGCTTCCTCGCGCTGGCGTTCCGGTCGGTCCGGGTCTCGGCGGTGCTGGTCGGGAGCGTCGCCGGCACCGCCGCGCTCGCGGTCGCGGGGGCGATGTACGTGTTCTCGATCCCGTGGAACCCGCTGACGATCACGATGTCCTCGATCGCGCTCGGCGTCGGGGTGGACTACGGCGTCCACGTCTTCGAGCGCTTCGAGTACGAGGTCGAGCGCGGCGCCCCCGACCGCGTGGCGGCGGCGACGGCGGTGGCGAAGCTCGCCCGCCCCGTGCTCGGCTCTAGCCTCACCACGATCTTCGGCTTCGGGATCCTCGTCGTCTCGCGGTTCCCGGTGCTCGCGAACTTCGGGCGTGTCACCGTCCTCGCCATCGGGTTCGCGCTCGCCGGCGCGCTCCTCGTTCTCCCGGCCGCGCTGGTCGTCGTCCCCGGACTGGCCGGGGGAGAGAGCGAGCCCGAGACCGATCCCGACGCCCAGCGGCCGCCGGACGCCGCCTGAGCGGCGCGGCCCGACCGGAGTCGTCGTGTGCCGACCCGGGATCGATCCGTCCCGGCCACCACGGTCCTCCGTGGATCCAGACGCCGCCGACACGCGGGACGGATCGTCGAGCGACGAGGCCGGGCCGGCCGGGACGGGCCCCGGCTGGACGGTCGTCGCCGGCGTGGTCGCCTCGACGCTTCTGGCCCCGGGCGCCGCGTACGCGCTTCCCCGGATCGTCGCCACACCGGGCCCGGCCGTGCTCGCCGCGCTGGTCGGGCTTCTCTCCGGCGGGGCGCTCCTCCTTGGGCTCACCGGGCTGGCCGCGGCCGCCGCCGGCGGGAACTGACCGCGTGACGGAATAGTTTTGTGTGTATAGCACAAAACACGAACGATGACGACGCGAACCGAGTCCGCGGTCCGGCTGCTGGCCGGAACGCTCGTTCTCGCCTCGCTCGCCGTCGGCTACGCCGTCGATCCGCGCGCGTACCTCGTGACGGCGTTCGTCGGTGCGAACCTCGCACAGAGCGCGATCACCGGTCTCTGTCCGGCCGAACTGGTCCTCGACCGGCTGCTCGGCGCCGGCGACGGACCGGCCGCCGGGAGGGGAAACGATTAGTTCCGGCCTCGCGGAGCGTCTCTCGTGGCGGAGACGACCACGGTCGTGTACGTCGACGCCCCCGACGCGAGCGACCGGACCGGCGCGCTCGACGTGCTCCGGGCCGCCCCCGACCTGAGCGTCCGGGTCGCGTCCGACGCCGCGGCGGCGCTCGACGCGCTCGGGACCGCCGACCCCGCCTGTCTGGTCGTCGGCCACGGACCCGACCGGGACGGCCTCGCCGTACTCCGGGCGGTCCGGGCCCGCGACGAACGGCCGGTCGTGCTCTACGCCGACGGCGACGAGCGGACGGCGGCCGACGCGCTCGACGCCGGCGCGACCGCCTACGTCCCGGTCGGCGACGGCCCCGACCGTCTCGTCGAGCGCGTCCGGGCGACCGTCACCGACCGAAACGGGGCCCACACCGCCCCTCTCGTCGCGGCCAGCCCCGTCGGCCTGTTCGCCGCCCGCGGGGGGACGCTGCTCGCGCACGACGCCGCCTTCGCCGGGCTGTTCGGACGCGAGCCGGTCGCCGACGCGCTCGTGGGCGCGTCCCTACCCGAACTGGTCGGCGCGACCGACCACGACGACCTGGCCGAGTGGCTGTGCCGGCTGGAGCGCGACCGCGACGGCCCGGCCTCGACCCTCTACGAGACGACGGGCCCGGACGACGACCGCGTCGCGGTCGAGCTGATCGCCGACGGCGCGACGGTCGACGCCACGCCGGCGGTCGTCGGGGCCGCAATCGCCGACCGCGACGAGGAGCGCGACTGGGCGCTCAGACGCGAGCGAGAGCGCCTCGACGCGTTCGCGAGCGTCGTCTCGCACGACCTGCGCAACCCGCTCAACGTCGCGCAGGGCCGGATCGAGCTCGCGCGCTCGGCCGACGATCCGGCGGCGGTCGAGGGGTCGCTCGAGACCGCCGGCCGGGCGCTCGACCGTATGGCCGACCTGCTGACCGACCTCCTCGCGCTCGCCCGGCAGGGCCGGACCGTCGAGTCGACCGCGCCGTTCGACCTGCCCGCGGCCGCCCGGGAGGCGTGGTCGAACGTCGCGACCGGCGGGGCGGCCCTCGAGGTGCGGGCGACGGGCGAGATCACCGCCGACCGCGGACGGGTGCTCAGCGTCTTCGAGAACCTCTACCGCAACGCCGTCGAGCACGGCGTCCCGGCTGAGGGGCGTCCCGCCGAGGATCCGGTGACGGTCGTGGTGGGCGACCTCCCGGACGGCTTCTACGTCGCCGACGACGGCCCCGGGATCCCCCCAGCCGACCGCGAGCGGGTGTTCGAGTCGGGCTACACGACCGCCGACGAGGGGACCGGCTTCGGCCTGGCGATCGTCACCGAGATCGTCGAGGCCCACGGCTGGCGGATCGTCGCCCGCGAGTCCGAGACCGGCGGCGCGCGCTTCGAGATCACCGGCGCCGAGCAGCCGGTCCGGTAGCCCGATCGCCGCGCGGGCGAGGAGTTTAGTCCCCCGGCCACGACCGGGCCGGCGTGAGTCGCTCGAAGCTCATCGCCGTCGTCGCCGTCGTCGCAATGGTCGTCATCGCGCTCCGCCGTCGCTCGGACGCGGACGAGGACTGAGGCCGCGTCTACCCGGCGTCGGCGTCCGCGTCCGGATCGCGCCGCTCGGGCTGGGTCACCTCGATCGTCACCGGCTCGTCGGGGCGCCGGGGCGCCCCGTCGCGCCCGCCCGCCAGCGCGCCGACCAGGTAGCCCGCCGTCCCGCCGACGAGCCCGCCGACGACCGCGCCCGCGACCCCGCGTCGCGCGCCGAGGACGCTCCCGACCGCGCCCCCGACGGCCGACAGCTCGCCCGCTCCCGACGGTCGATCGCCGTCCGTCCCGCGTGTGTCGTCCATACGGTCCCTGTCGGCCCCGAGCCTGGTAACGGTTGGCCCGTCCGGATCTCGCCACCAGGGACCGACCACCCGGGGTTAGGTCTCTGGCGCCCGCCCGCCGGGCCGTGGATCCGATCAACGAGGCCGACGTCGAGCCCGAACGAGCCGATCGCGGCGACGCGCGCTTCGAGCGCCGTCGTCTCGCCGACGCCGCCGGCGCCACGGCGCTGGGCTGTAGCCACTATCGGCTGCCCCCCGGCGGTCGCTCGTGGCCGTACCACTACCACACCGCCAACGAGGAGGCGCTCTACGTGCTCTCTGGGAGCGGCGGCCTCCGGACCGAGGCCGGCGAGACGGCCCTCGTGGCGGGCGACTACGTCGCGCTTCCGGCCGACGAGCGCGGCGCCCACCGGGTGTTCAACGACGGCGACGAGGCGCTGGTCTATCTCGCGCTCTCGACGATGGTCGAGCCGGACGTGACGGTCTACCCCGACCGCGGGACGATCGGGGTCTTCGCCGGCGCGCCCCCCGGCGGGACCGGCGAGCGAGACGTCCGCGGCTACCACCGTCGCGACGAGACTGTCGGCTACTGGGGCGACGAGGACGACGCCTGAGCGGCGACGGTAGCTTTTCGACCCCGGCGGCCCGACCCCGGGCCGTGTCGGTGACGGACCCGGACGAGGGGTCGAACTCGCCGCTGGTGACCGCCGCCGCCGGCGCGGTCACCGCGCTGACGCTCGCGGTCGGGTTCGGGCTCCTCGCGCTCGGCGAGTCGTTCTTCTGGGTGGCCTTTCCCGTCGGGTTCGGCGGGCTGATGCCACTCGCCGTCGGGCTGGCCCGGTGGTACGAGTCGCGCGCCGACCGGCCGGCCGACGAGCCCGCCGACGAGACCGATCGGGCGCTCGCGGCCCTGCGCGAGCGCTACGCCCGCGACGAGATCGACGAGGCGACCTTCGAGGAGCGCGTCGAGACGCTCCTGCGGACCGAAGACATCGCGACAGCCCGCGAGGACGGCGCCCACCGGGCGCGCGAGCGCGAGCCCGGGGCCGGGCCGGACCGCGAGCCCG
>CAZMLQ010000001.1:25655-37208 GCA_964567195.1 uncultured Haloferacaceae archaeon
CGCGAGCCCGGGGCCGGGCCGGACCGCGAGCCCGAGACCGAGCGCGACTGAGCCGACGCCTCAGGCGTGGCGCTCGACCAGCCCGGCGAGGCGGTCGGCGCTCCGGACGCCGACCACCCGCTCGACCGGCTCGCCCCCGGCGAACAGCACCAGCGTGGGGACGCCCCGAACCCCGTGGTCGGTCGCCAGCCCCTGGTGGGCGTCGATGTCGACCTTCGCCACCGTCGCCGGCGTCTCGGCCGCCACCTGTTCGACGATCGGCTCGAGCTGCTTGCACGGCCCACACCAGTCCGCGTAGAAGTCGACCAGCACCGGTCCGTCGCCGGCGGTCAGCTCGCCGAGGTGGTCGGCCGACTCGACGTGGACCGGCTCGGTCGGCGTCCCGTCCTCGCTCCCGTCGTCGGCCGCCGACCCGTCGGCCCGCGCGGCGAGCTCGCGCCGTCTGCGTTCGCGGATCTCCTCGATCGACTCGTCCATGACGACCCCACCTCGGGCCCGGAGCGACATAATACTTGTGTGGTGAATGTACAGAGCTGTCCCGGGTGCGATCGAACCGATACGTCTCGACCGGTCCGAGAGACGATCGGAGACACCAGAACGCCGCTCCCGATCGGTCGCCGGCCGTCGCCGTTGTGAACGTTACGCCGAACCGTCGGTTTCGCCGAGCAGGGTGGCGACGTTTCGCTCGCCCCAGACGAACGCCGCCCGCGCCCGGCCGTCGAACGAGAGGTACGCGCCGACCGCCCGGAGCGCGAGCGTCGCGGCCGGCTCGTCGCCGTCGGTCGCCCGGTCGTTCGTCCGGGCCGGCTCGTCGCCGTCCGGCGGGAGCCAGCCCTCGCGCACGCCGCCCTCGCGGTCGACGTAGCGCAGGCGAGCCCCGTTCTCGAACCGCACCACCACCGCGTCCCGGCCCTCGATCCGGGCGCGGGTCCGGACCCCCACGATCGCCGGGAGGTCGTCCGTCGCGCCCGCGCGGGTCGCGCTCGTGTCGGACACGCGCTCGCTACGGGCGGCGCGTCCCTCCGTCCCTCCCCGCAGCCGTGGGGGGGTTCAGGCCCTTCCGTTCCCGTCCCCGGCCTCGGGTCGGGCCGGCTCCGCACCCGCCCGCTCGGCGGGCGTGAGATAACACCCCGGATCGGGCGCCCGGAGGTCGCCGTGGACGGTGAGCGCGCGCAGACGCGATCCCCCGCGACAGAGATCGCGGTACCGACAGTCCGCACACGCGCCCCGGAGGCTCTCGGGGCGGTCGCGCAGCGCCCGGAGCACGGGGTTTCGCTCGTCCTCCCAGATCGCGCCGAACGGGCGGTCGCGAACGTTGCCGAGCGAGTAGCCCTGCCAGAACTGGGTCGGGTGAACGTTTCCCTGGGGGTCGACGTCGGCCACCCGCTCGCCCGCCGGATCGCCGCCGTTGACCGCGAGATACCGGCGCACCCGCTCGGCGTGGTCGGGGCCGATCTCCCGGCGGGCGTACTCGACGAGGAAGGCGGCGTCGGCGTAGTTGCCGACCAGCAGCGTCTCGATCTCGTGGCCGTCGTCGTGGTGCTCGCGGGTGAGCTCACAGAGCCGTCGGACCGTCCGTCGCCACCCGGCGGGCGAGAGGTCGAGGTCGACGATCTCGTCCCCGCGACCGCCGTAGTCGAGGTGGTAGACGCAGAACCGGTCGACCCCTCGGTCGGTGAGCAGATCGACCACGCCCGGCAGGTCGGCGACGGTCTCCTCGGTGACCGTGTAGCGCAGACCGGTCCTCAGGCCGGCGTCCCGGGCGGCCTCGATCCCCGCGACCGCGGCCTCGAAGGCCCCCTCCCGCCCGCGGAAGTCGTCGTTGCGCTCGGGCAGGCCGTCCACCGAGACGCCGGCGTAGGCCAGCCCGGCGTCGCGCAGGCGACGCGCCCGCTCGCGGGTCAGGATCGTCCCGTTGGTCGAGAGCACCGGCCGCAGGCCGGCGTCGGCGGCGTGGGCGACCAGCTCCGCGAGGTCCTCGCGCAGCAGGGGCTCGCCCCCCGAGAACAGCACGACGGGCACGCCGTACGCCGCGAGATCGTCGAGCAGCCCCTTCGCCTCGGCGGTGTCGAGTTCCCCCGCCGTCGGCTCACACCCCGCCGCGGCGTAGCAGTGCCGACAGCGCAGGTTACAGCGCCTCGTGGCGTTCCAGACGACAACCGGCCGGCGCTGGCGGCGCTCGCGGACGCTCTCGGTCCCGTCCCCGGCGGGGTCGTCGTAGCGCAGGCCGTCGCCGGCCGCGCTCGCCCCACAGAGGAGCTTGCTCACCGAGATCACGGCCGCTCCTCCGTCGCCAGCGTCCGGTCGTCGAACCGCGCCACCTCGTCGGCCGGACAGAGCCAGACCGCGGCCGCGTCCGGGACCAGCGGGGCGAGAGCCTCGTGGGCCGCCGCCGCCGTCGGCGCGGTGACGCTTCCGACGTGTTCGAGCGCGGCGTCGGCCGATCGGCGGGCGAACGCCTCCCACTCCGGCTCGCCGTCGGACCGGGGCGCCGTGGTCCGCGTCCGTTCGTCTCTCACGCCCCGTCCTCGGGCCGCGTCGGCGGTGGATCGCGTCCCGCACCACGACGGCGAACGACCCCGTCAGAGCCCGTCGTCGAAGGCGCCGGCGAGGACGCCGAGATCCGACCCCCACGTGGCGAACGAGGCCCGCCCGCGCTGGCGCTCGAGCCGGTCCGCGGACGGGACCCACAGCCCCGCCCCGGCCCCGGCCTCGCGGGCGGCCCGGAGCGTCCGGTCGACGGCAGTCTCGACCGCGTCGACGCCGGGTGCGACGCCCAGCGAGAACGCCAGATCCCCGGGGCCGACGAGGAGCGCGTCGACGCCCTCGACGGCGAGGATCCGGTCGACCGCCGCCACGCCCGCCGCCGTCTCGACCTGTGGCACCACCGCCACGGCGTCGGCGCGGGCGATGTGGTCGGCCCGCGACCGCGCCCCGAAGCCGCCGGCACGGGTGCCGAGCGCGAGGCTCCGGCGCCGGTCGTACCGGGCGCGCTCGAGGATCCGTCTGACGTGGGCCGGCCGCTCGACGCCCGGCACCACCAGCCCCGCCGCCCCGGCGTCGAGGTAGTGGCCGACGTGTCCCGGGTCGTGTCCCGAGAGCCTGACGACCGCCGCCAGCCCCGCGAGGTCGGCCGCCCGGAGCATCGCCTCGACCCGATCGAGCGACGGGGCGGCGTGCTGGCGGTCGAGCACGAGAAACGCCAGCGGCGTGGTCCCGAGCGCCTCGACCAGCCGGGGCGATCCCGACGCGACGAAGGTTCCGACCGAGAGGTCGTCGTACGATCCCAACGCCCGACCGAGGCTGGCGTCCATGCGTCCCGCTACGCGGGCGGCCCTCAACCCGATTCGCCAGGTTCGGTGGGTAAACGGTCGCATAACAGATATTTCGTGAAAATAGGAGGTTGATCTTACTGATAATCCGTGCTAGGTATTTATCAGCGGGGTCGGGCTACGAGACCACATGTCGTACCTGGAGGTGAGTGGGATCCGGAAGACGTACGGGAGCGTCACCGCCGTCGACGACGTCTCGTTCGAGCTCGAGGAAGGTGACCTCCTCACCCTGCTGGGTCCGTCCGGCTGTGGGAAGACGACGACCCTCGACGTGATCGCGGGCCTGACCGAGCCCGACCGGGGCGAGGTGCGGATCGACGGCCGGGACGTCACCGACCTCCCGCCGGAGCACCGGGACACGGTGAAGGTGTTCCAGGAGTACGCGCTCTTTCCACACATGACCGTCGGCCGCAACGTCGGCTTCGGTCTCGAGATGGAGGGCGTGTCGGCCGACGAGCGCGAGACGCGCATCGCCGAGGCGCTCCGGATGGTCGAACTCGAGGGGCTGGCCGACCGGGCGGTCGACGAGCTGTCGGGCGGCCAGCGCCAGCGCGTCGCCACCGCCCGGGCGCTGGTGAAAGAGCCGGCCGTCCTCCTGCTCGACGAGCCGTTCTCGGCGCTGGATCTGAAGCTGCGCGAGCAGCTCCAGATCGAGCTCCGGAAGCTCCAGGAGCGACTCGGGATCACGACCGTCCACGTCACCCACGATCAGGAGGAGGCGATGATCCTCTCGGACAAGGTGATCGTGATGAACGACGGCACGAAGCTCCAGGAAGGCCCGCCGGGCGAGATCTACGAGTCGCCCACGAACCGCTTCGTCGCCAACTTCATCGGGAAGTCGAACCTGCTCGAGGGCCGGATCGTCGCCGAGACCGACGCCGGCTACGTCGCCGAGTCGGCCGACGCGGGCCGCCGGTTCGAGGGGACCCCAAGCGGCGGCGATGTCGGGGTCGGCGAGGAGGTCGCGATCTGTCTTCGCCCGGAGAAGTGTACGCTCCGGGCCGACGCGGCAACCGACGGCGCGGGCCCGAACCGCCTGCCCGCGACGGTCGAGCACCGCTTTCTGCTCGGCGCGATGGTCCAGTACAGGCTGTCGGTCACGGAGTCGGTCACCGGCGACCAGGGTCGGGAGGAGTTCGTCGTCGAGGACAAGAACCTCGGCCCGGCCGCGGGCTTCGATCGCGACGCGCGCGTCGTCGTCGAGTGTGCCCCCGAGCACGTGAAGCTGATCCCCGCGCCCGGAGGGGTGTGAGCCCGTGCTCGCGCTTCTCGCCATCGGGCGCCTCGTCCACCCCGGCCTCTACGAGCGCTACCTGAAGAGGCTGCTCGACCGCCTCTCCGCGCTCGGGGTCGTCCCGATCCTCGGCCCCGGGCTGGCGCTGCTGGTCGCGTTTTTCTTTCTCCCCATCCTCGTCCTGGTCGGCATCAGCTTCCAGACCGAGTTCGCCCCCGGGACCGTCAGCGGTCTGACGCTCGCGAACTACGCCGCGATCTTCGGGGACGCCTACTTCGTCGCGACGCTCGGCCGGACGCTCGGGATGGGCGTCGCCGTCGCGGCCACCGCGTTGCTGATCGGCTACCCGGTCGCCTACCACGTCACCCGGCTCGAGAGCCCCCGTCGGCGGGCCTTCTTCCTCCTGCTCGTGATGGTGCCGTACCTCACGAGCGTCGTCGTCCGGACGTTCGGCTGGCTGATGATCCTGCTCCAGAACGGCTTTCTCAACGTCGCGCTGCGCTGGACGGGGCTGACCGAGGAGGGGGTCGAGCTGGTCAACAACGAGTACGGCATCTACATCGGGCTCGTCCACGTCTTCCTGCCGGTGGCGGTGATCAGCCTGATGACCTCGCTCGGCAAGATCGATCCGTCGCTGGAGCGGGCGGCGCGCGACCTGGGCGCGTCTCGGCTGGGGGTGCTCCGGCACGTTCTCCTGCCGCTGAGCCGGAAGGGCCTGCTCGGTGGCTTCCTGCTCGTGTTCGCGCTGACCATCAGCTCGTTCACCACCCCCTCGATCCTCGGCGGCACGACCGAGGTGATGGCGACGGCCATCTACACCTACGTCGGCTACCTGACGAACTTCAACCTGGCCGCCGCGCTCGCGATCGTGTTGATGGCCGTCGCGATCGTCGTGATCGTCGTCTCGAACCACCTCGGCGGCGGCCGGCGGGGGGCGGTCTGATGGCCGTCGACCGGACCGTCGACCGGATCGGATCGGCCCTCTACCGCGCCGTCCTCGCGGCCGTCTACGGCTTCTCGATCCTCCCGATCCTGATCGTCTTCGTCATGGCACTCGGGCCGAGCCGTCACCTCGAGTTTCCCCCGAGCGGGATCACGCTGAAGTGGTACGGCGCGGCGCTCGCGCAGTTCGCCGAGTACGTCCAGCCGCTCCTGTTCAGCCTCCGGATCGCCGTCGTCGCCGGCCTGCTCGCGACCGTCCTCGGGACGATGGCGGCCTACGCCCTGGTGCGTCGCCGCCCCCGGTTCCTCAGCACGCTCCAGGGCGCGTTCAGCGCCCCGCTGACCGTCCCACAGATCGTGATCGGGCTCGCGCTGTTGATCTTCTTCTACCAGCTCGGCCTCCCTCGCGGCGAGCCGGCGCTGATCGTCGGCCACACCGTCATCGGGGTGCCGTTCGTCATCATCTTCGTCTCGATCAGTCTCAACGAGTTCGACCGCCGCCTCGAGGCCAGCGCCCGCGACCTCGGCGCCGACCGCTACCAGACGTTTCGCTACGTCACCCTGCCGCTGATCAAGGCCGGCGTCTTCGCCGGCGGCGTCTTCGCGTTCATCGTCTCGTACAACAACGTCCCCGTCTCGCTCTTTCTCATCCGGCCGGGCGGGGGGACGACGCTGCCGATGCGGATCTTCCAGAACCTCGAGTACGGCTTCACGCCCGATCTCGCCGCCATCGCGGTGATCCAGATGCTCGTCGTCTTCGCCGTCATCGGGCTGGTCAACCTCGTGACCGACGTGACCGAGATCTTCTGAGCGTCAGGCCACACGCTCATGTCGGCCGGGCGTGAGTCGATCCCGATGATCGTCGACGAGTTCGACCGGCCGGCCCCCGAGCGGATCGACCTGCTGTGCGGTGTCAACCCGAACGACCTCGGCCACGAGCGTCACTTCGGCCACTCCTCGCCCGCGATCCGGTACATGGAGACCGCCGCGTCCGCCTCGGTCGTCGGGCCGGCGCTGCCCGTCCGGATCCCCCCGGAGGACGGCACGATGGTCCACAAGGCGGTCGAGCTCGCCCGGCCCGGCGACGTGTTGGTGATCGACGCCGGCGGGCACACGACCAACGCGCCCTGGGGCGACGTGACCACCCGGGCGGCGATCGAGAACGGCGTCGTGGCGGCCGTGATCGACGGCGCCGTCACCGACACCGCCGACGTGGCCGCGCTCGATTTCCCCGTCTTCGCCCGGGCGCGAAGCACCAGGACCGCACGAGGGCTCGGGATCGGCGGCGACGTGGGCGTGGCCGTCTCGGCCGGGGGCGCCGTCGTCGAGCCGGGCGACGTGGCGCTTGGCAACGAGGAGGGTGTGCTGTTCGTCCCCGCGGCCGAGATCGAGGCCGCGGCCGAGTACGCCGCCGAGAAGCGCGAGCGCGAGCGCGAGATCGTCGGGCGCATCGAGGCCGGCGAGTCGCTGGCCGACCTCTCGGGGGCGAACGAACGGATCGAGCGGGCCGAGGACGGCTAGATCAGCTCAGCACTTGGTGCCGATCTCTCGCACCCACCGCTCGGTCCAGGTCTGGCGCTGGGCCGAGATGGTGCCCGGATCCGGGTAGTAGAGCTGGTCGAAGTTCGGCATCTCGGGGTTGGGGACGAGTTCGCGAAACTCCGCGGTCAGGTTCTCGACCGCGCCGGGGTGGCTCGGGCCGACGTTGTAGCTCATCGCCCACTCGGCGTTGATCGCCGGGCTGACCCAGTGATCGAGGAACGCGAACGCCATCTCCTCGTTCGTCGAGCCGGTCGGCACGCCGAGACAGTTGACCAGGTGGGGCGCGCCCTCGCTCGGCACCGCCATGTTGTACGGCTCGCCGCGCTCTTTGATCGAGATGAGCGCCCGCCCGCTCCAGAACGGCGTCGCCCACACCTCCTCGGTGTTGGTGTAGTTGAATATCTCCGACGAGGACTTGATCGTCGTCAGGATCTGGTCGGGACAGAGCTGTGCGGTCCTGGCGAAGCCGGGGTCGATCGACTCGATCCCGCCACCCTCCATCCGGGCGGCCTGGATCACGAGGAAGACGCCGGCGAGGTTCGAGGGGTGGATCAGGATGACGTGGCCCGCGTTCCCCTCGTTCCACAGCGCCTCCCACGAGTCCGCGGGGCCCTGGTTCTTGCTCTCGTGTGTGAAAAGCGAGAGGAACTGGACCCCGTGGACGACGCCGTAGGGGAGAGTGATCTCGCCGTAGCTCTCGACGAGGCCGTGGGCGTTCTCGAACCGGTCGGGGATCCGGGCGAGATTGCCGTCCGCGCGGCCGAGGAGGATCTCCGCCCCGGTCAGGACGGCGGCGTCGAAGCCCGGATCGCCGCCCGAGGCCTTGATCTTGGCGTAGGTCTCCGAGGCCGATCCCGTCGGGTCGAGTTCGACCGTCGCGCCCGTCGCCTCCTCGAACGGCGCCGCGACCACCTCGCGGAAGATCTCCTTCCACGTGCCGCCGTAGCCGTTGACCGTCAGTGTCTCGCCCGCGAACGGCCGACTCGACGACGAGCCGGTCGTGGTCCCGCCCGACCCGGCGGCCGCGTCGGTCTCGGTTCCGGCGTCGGTCTCGGTCCCGCCGCCACCGCCGCCGCCCCCGCCCGCACAGCCGGCCAGCGCCGCGACCGTCGCGGCGCCGCCGTAGCGCACCGCGTCTCGCCGGGTGAGTCGTTCACGTGGCATGTCAACGTCTCAGTACCGGCCTCCCGCTGATAAGTTTATTTCTAGTGTTAAATTTCGTATTTTCTCCCGGAGGTCCGGTCCCTCGACGCGTGAGATCGCCCGACAGCGGTCGAGCTTCCCGGATCGGCTCGCGTCGTTGCGGCGGGAGAACGGGCGACAGGTGTATATCGGCCTCGGCGCGAGGGTGTGGTATGTCTCACCAGGACGCGACCGCGGGGACGGAGCGCCGGGGCGACGGGCTGGTGGTCGACGCGGACGTCCACCAGACGCGGGCCTCGGACGACGAGATCGAGCGCCACCTGCCGCCCCGGTACGCGACGACCGGGCTCGAGCTGCCGGGTCGGATGTACAACAACCCCGGGAGCGTGCTGCGCCGGGACGCCCGAACCGCAGAGGGGGGGCCGGCCGGCTCGACCCCGGAGAACCTCCGGACGAACCTGCTCGAGGCGTTCGACGTGGACTACGCCGTCCTGACCGGCGACATGCTCAGCCTGTCGGTGCTCCCGAACCGCGACTACGCCGCCGAGCTCGCGCGTGCGTACAACGAGCTGGTGCTCGAGAAGTGGCTCCCGGCCGACGAGCGCCTGCTCGGCTCGGTGCTGGTCGCGCCACAGCATCCCGAGCGCGCGGCGGAGCTGATCCACGAGTACGGTACCGAGGACCGGATGGTCCAGGTGCTGATGAACAGCGTCAGCCGAGGGGGGTACGGCGAGCCGCGCTACCGGCCGATCTTCGAGGCGGCCGTCGAGGTGGGCCTGCCCGTGGCGCTTCACCCCTCGAACCAGGGGGCGGGCATGAGCGAGCCGCCGAACGCGGTCGGCTACCCGTCGAACTACTTCGCGCGCCACAACGCGATGCCCATGCTCCACATGGGTCAGCTGAACAGTCTGCTGAGCGAGGGGGTGTTCGCCGCCCTCCCCGACCTCCGGGTCGTGTTCGTCGAGTGTGGGTTCACCTGGCTGCCGGGCTTTCTCTGGCGGGTCGACAAGGACTGGAAGGGCCTGCGCGCGCAGGTGCCGTGGCTCGAACGCCCCCCCAGCGAGTACGTGCTCGAACAGACCTACTACACCACCCAGCCGGTCCCCGAGCCCGAGACGCCCGAACAGTTCCGCCAGATGCTCTCGATGGCCCACGCCGACCGGACGCTCCTGTTCTCGTCGGACTACCCCCACTGGGACAACGACGATCCCCGGGTGGCGCTGCCGTCGATGCCGGAGTCGACCGAACGGCGGGTGCTGTCGGGCAACGCGGCCGACCTCTACGAGCTCCCGGGCTGATGGGCCGTCACGAGGTCTGCCGGGTGGCCGACCTGCCCCCCGGCGAGCGCCTGCTCGTCGACGTCGAGGGGCTCTCGATCGGCGTGTTCAACGTCGACGGCGAGTTCCACGCGCTGGCGAACGTCTGTCCCCACCAGCTCGCCCCCCTCTGTGAGGGGCTGCTCACGGGGCTGAGCGTCGCGGAGGGCCCCGGCGAGTACGGCTGGGAGCGCGACGGCGAGATCGTCCGGTGTCCGTGGCACGGCTGGGAGTTCGACGTCACCACCGGCGAGTCGGTGTTCAACCCCCACCTCCGGACCCGACGCTTCGACGTGACGGCCGAGCCCCCCGCGGCCGCCGAGACCGCCGGCCCGGAGCGGACCGCCGAGACCGCCGAGACCGCCGAGGAGTCGGCCTACGGCGCCGCGCTCGCGGGCGACGAGCCGCCGGTCGACACCTACGAGGTGACCGTCGAGGACGAGGTGGTCGCGCTCTACGTCTGAGCCGGCGGGTAGGCGTCGTGCCACGGCCGCACCCGCTCGAAGGCGGCGCTGGCCGCGAGCACGGTCCGCTCGTCGAACCGGCGGCCGACGATCTGCATCCCGACCGGCAGGCCGCCGTCGGTGACGCCCGCGGGCACCGAGGCCGCGGGATGGCCGGTCATGTTGATCGGGTAGGTGAGACACCAGCCGATCAGCGGATCGACCGGCTCGCCCGCCACCTCGCTCGGACCGACGGTGCCGCCCTCGTCGCCGGGGGCGTTCTCGACCGGCGGGACCGCGAGCGTCGGCGCCACCAGGAGGTCGTGGTCGGCGAGCAGGTCCTGGATCGCGTCGAACACCTCGGTCCGGACGACGTCGGCGCGCTTGTACGCGACCGCGTCGTAGCCGTCGCCCGCGTCGATCAGATCGACGAACGCGGGGCAGGCGTCGGCGCGGTCCGCGCCGCGGAAGTCGGCCGTCCCGGCCTCGGCGAGGCTCGTCGCCAGCGCCGCGAAGTTCACCTCGAAGCCGGTGACCCAGGCGTCGCGGATCGTCTCGCGGTCACGGGGGAGCGAGAAGTCGGGCTCGACCACCTCGCACCCGGCCTCCGCCAGCGCGTGGGCCGCCCGCTCGACGACCGTCGCAACCCGCTCGTCGACGGGGAAGACCCCGAGGTCGGGGCTGTACGCGACCGAGAGGTCGTCGACCGGCTCGCGGGTCGCGCCCACGAAGTCGGTCCCGTCGTCGGGCGCGACCATCGGATCGACCGGATCGGGTCCGGCCAGCACCTCGAGCGCGAGCGCGGCGTCGGCGACCGTCCGGGCGTGGGGTCCGGCGTCCGAGAACGGCGTGTGCGAGACGCCGTCGGGGCGGTAGCGCCGGGGGACCCGCCGCCAGGTCGGTTTGATCCCGTAACAGCCCGACCACGCCGAGGGGATCCGGATCGAGCCCCCGCCGTCGGTGCCCTGTGCCAGCGGCACCATCCCGGCCGCGACGGCCGCGGCGCTCCCGCCCGACGAGCCGCCGGCGTTGCGCCCGGGCGCGAACGGGGTCGATGTCGGTCCGAACAGCCGGTTGTCGGTCGTCCCCTTGTGGCCGAACTCGGGGGTGTTGGTCTTGCCCACCACGACGGCGCCGGCCGCCTCCAGCCGGTCGACCAGCGGATCGTTCGTCGCGGCGACGTTCTCGGCCAGCGCCACCGAGCCGTCGGTCGTCGGCAGCCCCGCCACGTCGTTGAGGTCCTTGATCGCGACGGGCACGCCGTGGAGCGGGCCGACCGGCTCGCCCGCCGCGACCGCCTCGTCGGCCGCCCGCGCCGCCTCGCGCGCCCGCTCGCGCGCGACGTGGACGAAGGCGTTGATCTCGTCGTCCCGGGCCGCGATCCGGTCCAGCGTCGCCTCGACGAGGTCGGTCGCGCGCAGGTCGCCCCGCCGGATCCGGCCCGCGAGCGCCGTCGCAGACTCGAACGCGAGCTCTCGTGTCACGTGCTCTCGATCCACACGGTCGGCTATCAACCTACCGCCGGCCCCTCCGCCGGCAGGCCGCCGACCGGGGGTGGCCTCGGGGCCCCGGACGCGAGACTCGGACGCGCCACCCACCTC
>CAZMLQ010000001.1:37308-53288 GCA_964567195.1 uncultured Haloferacaceae archaeon
CACCCACCTCCGCCCCCCGATCGCGGCGACGGCCGACGAGACGCGCGACCGACCGCGTCGTCGTCTCACCGCCGGGCCCCGAGCAGGACCACGACGGGTACGAGCACGAGCGCGCCGGCGAGGAAGGGCAGCGGGACCGCGACGACGTAGCCGGCGGCGGCCAGCGGCGGGCCGACCGCGCGGCCGAGGCTGGCGGCGCCCTGTGTCACGCCGAACGCCCGTCCCCGTGCGCGCTCCGGCCCGGCGGTCGAGACCAGCGTCGTCAGCCCGACGGTGAGCGCGCCGTTGCCGACCGCGGCGAGCGCGCCGAACGCGAGCAGCCCGACCAGCCCGCCGGTGAGCCACGGCGGGCCCCCGACCGCCGCCGCCGGGAGCGCGGCGGTGACGGGCAGGAGTACGAGCGCGGCGACGAGCACGAGCGCGCCGGCGCGGCTCACCCGGCGCGCCCCGAGCCGGCGGACCGCCCGCCCGACGAGCACCCCCTGGTTCAGCGTCCCGAGGACTCCGACGTAGGTGAGCAGGAGTGCGGCCTCGGGGGCGCCGTAGCCGAAGGCGTCGGCGACGAATGGGACGAACATCACCTGGACGCCGGCGAACGCGAACGACGCGAGCAGGAAGGCGACGACGAGCGGGCGGAGCCGGTCGTCGGCGAGCGCGAGCCGGAGGGCCGCGAGCGCGCCGGCCCGGTCGGCCTCGCGTTCGGGCTCGCGTTCGGGCTCGCGAAGCACCAGCGCGCCGGTCGCGCAGGCGGCGAACGAGAGCGCGGCGGCGGCGAAGCTCGGCAGCGAGAACGTCGTCACCGGGACCGCCGCGGGGAGCAGCGCCCGGGCCGCGGCGAGGGCGGCGTCGCCGGCCAGGAGCCCGCCCAGCGCCGGGCCGAAGACGAACCCCAGCGAGAAGGCGGCCCCGAGCAGCCCGAGCGCGTCGGCCCGGCGCTCGGGCGGGGTCACGTCCGCGAGGTAGGCCTGCGCCGCGGCGACGTTGCCCCCGGCCGCGCCGGCCAGCGCCCGCGAGCCGAGCAGGACGGCGAGCGCCGCGGTCGGGCCGGCGGCGGCGTCCACCTCGCCGGCGAGGCCGAACGCGAGCCACGCGAGGCCGGCGACCCCGACGCTCCCGACCAGCACCGGCCGTCGGCCCCGCTCGTCGGCGAGCCGGCCGAGCGTGGGCGCGGCGAGAAAGCCCGCGAACGAGTAGGCGGCGGCCGCCAGCCCGACGAACACGTCGCTCACCCCGAGCGACCGGACGTAGAACGGCAGGATCGGGACGACGATCCCGAACCCGAGCAGGTCGAGAAAGACGACGGCGACGACGACCGCCACCCCGCCCCGCGGTCGGCTCGCCCGCCCTGCCGTCGCCCCGCGCGTCGTCGCCACGGTCGACCCTGTGGGCCGGTGGAGAAACCGTCGGCGGTCCCGGCGTCTCGCGCGGCGCGGGCCGGGCTCAGGCGCCGTCGGCCGCGGGCGGGGCGGTCGCGTCGTCGCCGCCCCCGGCGCCCGGGGTGGCGGCGTCGACGCCGCCGGCGCCGAAGACGCGCTCCCAGACGACGAGCGCGGCGGGCAGGACGAGCAGCGAGGCGAGGAAGGCGTAGACGACCGAGAGCGCGGTGAGCAGGCCGAAATCGCCGATGGCCGGGAACAGCGAGAGCACGAGCACGCCGATGCCGAAGACGGTGGTGAGGACGCTGCCCAGCAGCGCGCCGCCGGTGCCGGCGACGCTCCGGGCGAGCGCGGCCCGGACGGTCGGGCGGAGCCGGCGCTCGTCGGCGTAGCGGTGGGTGAGGTGGACGGAGTAGTCGATCCCCAGCCCGATCGTCATCGCGAGGACGGTGGCGGTGAAGGCGTTGAGCGAGAAGCCGAGCGCGCGCATCGAGCCACCGACGAGCGCGACGGTGACGACGACGGGGACGAGGTTGGCGAGCCCGAGCGACGCCCGGCCCTCGACGAGCCGGTAGACGACGAGCAAGAAGAGGGCGGTGCCCGCGATCGCGAGCCCGAGGCTGACGACGGCGGACTCGAAGATCACGTCGGAGATGGCCTTGAACACGACGATGCTCCCGGTCGCGACCGCCTCGGTCCGGTAGCGCTCGGCCACCTGGCGGGTGTCGTCGGTGACGGCCGCGTCGCTCGCGTCGGCCTCGACGGCGTAGACCACGCGGGCGTTGCGCCGGTCCTCGGTCAGATACTCCAGGGTCCGCTCGCGGGCGGGCGAGGCGAACAGGTAGTCGTAGATCCGGTCGAGGTTGCGGTCGGGGATCCCGTTCGCGTTGCGGTCGTTGCGCGCGACCAGCGCGTCGAACGCGGGGTCGCGTTCCTGGTAGGCGAGGATCACGGTTACGACGCTGGTCTCGCGGGCGTGGCGGCCGTCGACCCCCCGGACGAAGGTGTCGGGCGGCGCCTCGCCGGCGCGCCAGAGCGACTCCAGGGCGCTGTCGCGCTCCATCGGGCCGGTGACGAACACCACCGTCTCCTCGTCCTCGCTCGTCTCGAAGCGCTCCTCGAGGAACGCGATGGTCGCGGTGATGGTGTACTCGCCCGGCCGGAACGGCTCGGGCAGGGCGTCGTAGGCCTCGGGGATCTCCTCGGGCGGGAGGAACTGCTCCTGCGAGAAGGTGGTGTCGATGCCGGCCGCGTAGACGCCGGCCCCGGTCGCGCCGACCAGCGCGACGACGAGCACGGCGACCGGGGCGTGCCGGGCGAGGACCACCCCGACCGAGAGCAGGCGCGCGAGCGCGCCGCCGGCCGCGCCGATCGGCGCCTGCGAGAGCGTGGGGATCGGGTAGCGCTCGCGGAGGCCGTCGGTCCACAGCTTCAAGGCCGGGAGGAAGACGCCGAAGACGAGGAAGGTGAAGCCGATGCCCACGGCGGCGACCAGCCCGAACTCGCGGATGGGCGCAAGCCCGCTCGCCAGGTTCGAGGAGAAGCCGATCGCCGTCGTGGCCGTGACGATGAAGAACGCGACCAGCAGCTGGTCGGTCGTCGTCCGCATCGCCGTCCGCGGATCGGCGGTCTCGACGCGCTCCTCGCGGTAGCGGTTGATCGCGTGGATGCCGAAGTCGATCCCCACCGCGAGAAGGAGCGGCGGCACCGCGATCAGGATCTGCGAGAAGGCGATCCCCGCAAAGCCCATGAAGCCGAACGTCCAGACGATCGTGAGCCCGAGCGCGACCACCCCGAGCAGCAGGTCGACGAGGTCGCGGTAGGCCACGAGCAGAAAGAGCAGGATCAGGACGACCGCCGCGGGCACGACGATCAGCAGCGAGTCGCCGACGACGGTGCCGAACTCGGCGGCGATCACGCCCGAGCCGAAGACGATCACGTCGCCGCCGGCGGCGTCGGCCACGCGGACGGTCTCGGTCTGGATCGACTCGAGCGGGCTCGCCGTGCCCTGTCCGGTTCCGCCGTCGATCCCCGCCGGCACCTCGTGGCGGACGATCCCGACCGTCGCCGAGGCGCGACCGGCCCGGGGGTTGAAGTCGTCGCTCAGCAGGACCGAAAAGCCCGGCTCGCCGGCCAGTCGACCGACCGCCGACCGGATCTCGGTCGGGGTGGCGCGCTCGACCGCGTCGATCTCGGCCGCGAGCGTCGTCGCGTCGGGATCGAGTTCGCGCGCGACCAGCCGGGCGGCGCTCTCGGTCCCGATCACCCGCATACCGGGGTCCTCGGTCACGTGGCGCTGCAGCCTCAACATTCGGAGCAGGCCGGGCTTCGAGAGGACGTTCTCGCCGCGCTGAATCAGCTGTGTCGAGCCCTCGTCGGCGCCGAACGGGTCGGTGAACTTCTCGTCGACGTCCTGGAGCGCCCGCTCGGCCGGCACGTCCTCGGAGAAGCCCTCGGTGCCCGACTCGGTCGAGACGCCGGGCAGGCCGGCCGCGAAGCCCGCGGTCACGAGCAGGAAGCCGAGCACGACCGTCGCCGGCCGGTCGACGATCAGGCGGTCGGCCGCGGCGACCAGCCGCCGGTGGTCGAGCCCCGCCACGGCTCAGTCCCGCCTGCCGAGGACGGCCACCGCCCCGAGCGCCAGCGCGGCGCCGGCCGCGACCAGCAGCGCCGGCCCGATCGCGAGCCCGCCCGCGAACCCGCCGCCGCGGCGCTCGGTCACCTCGACGGGCAGCCGGTAGGTGTCCGAGAGCTCCGTCCGGCCGTCGGGGCGGTCGTACTCGAAGTCGACCGAGACGGGGTAGGCCTTCGGGAAGGCGCCGCCCGCGGCGCTCACCTCGAAGCCGATCTCGGCGGACTCGCCGGGCGCGAGCGCGCCGACGAAGGCCTCGTCGTCGCCGGTCGCGATCGGGTCGTCGACGAACAGCTTCGCCGACACGTCGGTCAGGCGCTCGTCGTCGACGTTCGTGACCACGAGCACGAGCCGGTCGCTCCCGCCCGCCCGGACCGTCGCCGTCCGGCGCTCGAGCGCGAACGGGTCGCGCTCGGGCCCCACCTCGATCCGGGCGAACAGCGGATCGCTCCGGCGCTCGTCGCCGCGCTCGGTCTCGTAGGCGACGACAAAGCGGAGCTGTCGGGCGCCGGGGTCGGCGGCGCTCGACACCTCGACATCGAAGGCAAACGGCGCGCTCGCGCCGGGCGCGAGGTCCGGCACCGCGAACTCGGTCTCGCCGGCGTCGAATGTCGGGCTCGCGGGCTCGAAGACGACGACCGCGTCGACGACCGACAGCGGGCCGTCGTTGGTCAGGACGCCCCGCACCCGGCCCTCGTGGTCGACCCGGAGCGTCGACTCGACGCCGGCGAGCGAGAACGACTGCTCGGCGATCGGTCTGAGTCCGCCCCGGAGCTCCTCCGAGACCCGCGCGATGCCGTCGGGGTCGGTGTAGTCGATCCGGCCGACGAGCGTGTAGTTGCGGCGCTCGGCGTCGGCCGCGACCGCCACGGGGACCTCGATCTGCCGGCGCTCGCCCGGCTCGACCGTCCCGAGGAACGAGGCCGCCTCCCGGCCGCCCGCGAGCGCGAGGTCGTCGCTGGGCGAGCCGAGCGTCAGGCTCGCGTCGCGTGCGCGCTCGCTCCCGACGTTGGCGACGGTGACCGTCGCGGCGCCCGAGCCACCGATCTGGGCGTCGGTGCGCACGCCGTCGATCCGGAAGCGCGCGCGCTCCTCGACGACGACCGGGATCGCGGTCCGTACGGTCCGGGTCGCGTCGTTGAACTCCGGGTCCTCGGTCGGGCTGTTCACGTCGTACTGGATCGTGACCGAGTGGGTGTAGGTGATCTCGACCGGGAGCCGGTACCGGCCGGGCGGCACCGTCTCGGGGACCGTCACCGCGACCGGCACGGGCCCGTTGAGCCCCTCGGCCACCCGCCCGAGCGGGATCTCGCGCGTCACCACGTCGATCCCCGGCACCGCGTCGATCTCGATCGTCGTCGCCCGGGCGGTGGTCACCCGGTCGACGTAGCTCTGGGGCCCGCCCTGGACGATCACGGCGTCGTTGACGACGAACACGTCGACGGTGGCGTTCTCGCCGGGGACGACGCGGGCGTCGGGGACCGACAGCGACAGCTCCGGCCGACCGACGACGATCGCCTCGTCGGCGGCCGCGGGGAGTGGCACCGCGGCGAGGACGAGCGCCGCGACGAGCGCGAGCGCGAGCGCCGTCGCGAGGCGGCCGTCGGTCGTCATCGGGGGACTGCCTCCGGCCGGTCGCGCGACGGTGTCGCCGGGCTCCGCGACCCGCCCGGTCGGCCGCCGTCGTCGGTCCACGCGCCCGCCCTCGCGCTCGCTCGTTCCGCGTTCATTCGCCCTCTACGCGCCCGGCGGGCGAATAGCTTCCGTGGGCGATCGCTGGGACGTGACAGACGGCGAGTGGTTGATCCGTCGCGGACCCGAGCCCCGCCCCGGCGTTCGCGCCCGGACTTATGTCGGTGGCGACCCTCCCCACGACAGATGCCCGAGACCGGAGAGCCCGCCCCGACGTTCACCGCGACCCGTGGGACGAGCGCACACGAGCCGTTCGACCTGGCCGACCACCTCGGCGACGGGCCGGTGGTGCTCGCGTTCTTCCCCGGCGCGTTCACCCCACCCTGCGAGAACGAGATGGTCGCACTCCAGGACCGGCTAGCGGAGTTCGAGGCGGCCGGCGCGACCCTGCTCGGGGTCAGCGCCGACTCGCCGTTCTCCCAGGGGGCCTTCCGCGACGCCCACGGGATCGAGTTCGACCTCGTCAGCGACATGGACGGCGACGCGATCGCCGCCTACGACCTGTCGATGGATCTCCCCGATCTGGGGCTGTACGGCGCCGCCAACCGCGCCGTCTTCGTCCTCGACGCGGAGGGCGTGGTCAGGTACCGCTGGGTGGCGGACGATCCGACGACCGAGCCCGACTACGACGCGGTCCTCGACGCCGTCTCCGCGGCCGCCTGAGGACTTCAGCCGAGCGTCGCGAGGGCGAACTCGGCGTCGCTTCCCAGCGGATCCCCGACCGTACGGGTGGTCGGCGAGTCGAAGCCGGCGCCGACGAGCTGGTCGAGCGTTGCCGCCCGCCCCGGCGCGGAGAAGAACATCTCGCCGCCCATCCAGCCCCGGCGGACGGTCTCGAACCGGCCGCCGGGCAGGGTCATCAGCAGTCGGCCGCCCGGCCGGAGCACGCGCGCGAACTCCCGGTAGACCCCCGGCTGGTCGGTCCGGGGGACGTGGAAGACGGCGTGGTAGGCGGTGATCGCGTCCACGCTCGCGTCGGCCAGCGGGAGCGAGCGCATGTCGCCTCGCACCAGCGACGCGTCCGGGACGCGCTCGCGGGCCAGCGCCAGCCCCGTCGCGGAGAAGTCAAGGCCGACGGCCCCCGCCGGCAGGTTCGCCAGCGTCCGCGCCCCGTCGCCACAGCCGACGTCCAGGACGACCGGCTCGGCCGGCAGCGTCGCGACCAGGTCGTCGATCAGGTCGGCGTCGGCCCCGTCCGGGTCGCGTCGCTCGGCGTACGTCTCGGCCACCGCCTCCCAGGCCCGCATGGTGTCTCTCGGGTCCACGGGGACCGGTGGCGCCCGAGCGACCTGAATCCCGCGGCTGGCCGGCTCTCGCGTCCCGTGGGGGCCCGACGCGACCTGACTCCCGTGGCGGGCCGCCCCCGCGCCCCGTGGGGGCCCGACGCGACCCACCGGACCGCGACCGGCGACGCCGGGAGCCGGTCCGTCCCGGTCGGTGCCGCCGCCGCGGGCACGGGTGACCGGCGCGTCGGTCAGCCGGCGTCCGGCCCTCCGGACGCGAGCGCCGGTCGGTCACGGCACCGCCCCCGGTCAGTAGTCGCCGAGCACGCCCAGGCGCCGGGCCCGCCGGGTGGCCCACCGGAAGACGGCGAAGCCGAGCGCGAGATAGCCCGCGGCCACCGCGACCAGCAGCGCGAGGTCGGCCGGCGGGACGGCCGTGATCCCCACGCCCCGGACCATCGCACGCTGGAGGAGCGCGCTACCGTGGGCCAGGGGGAGGTAGCGCGCCCAGCCGAGGTCGAACGCGGGCGCGGAGACCAGCCCGACGAAGCCAAACTGCAGGAGGTTGAGCCAGCTCCCGACCCGCTTGTACAGGACGGTCAGCCCGCCGGCCGCGAGCCCCACGCCCAGCACCGAGGTGACCGCGAGCGCCGCGATGGGGACGACGGTGAGCAGGTCGAGTCGGAGGCTCGTCCCCGTCGCGACCAGGATGACAGCGAGCACCACCCCCGAGGTGATCGCGGTGCGGGCGAGCCCCGCTACCCCTTTCAACAGCGCGACGGGGGCGAAGCCGAACGGGGTGGTGACGTGGCGCTCGAGGGTCCCCCACTGGGCCTCGCGGCCGAGGTCGTTGGCCACCGCGGAGTAGGCGCCGGCCGCGAGCGTCCAGAGCACGTAGCCCACGACCAGCCCCTCCAGCGAGTCGGTCAGCGCCCGCCCGGCGACCGCCCGCCCGCCGACAAACAACAGCCCGAACAGGAGCAACGCGACCACCACCGCCCCGGCCGCGTCGGCCGGATAGCGCACGAACACCAGGTACTCGCGGTACAGCACCGCCCGCGCGAGGTCGCGGTAGGTCGCGCGGGCGATCCCGTCGTCGTCGGTCCTCGCCCCGACCCGGGGGCCGTCGCCGGGGTCGCTCACGCCGCCCCCGCGTCCGGCCCCGCGCTCCGGTCGTCGTCCTCGTCACCGATCCCGCGCTCGCGCTCGTCCTCGCGCCCCCCGGTCAGGTCGACGAGCACGTCCTCGAGGCTCGGCTCGACGGTCCGCAGACGCGAGAGGCCAACGCCCGCCGCGCGGAGGTGGGCACAGAGCCCGTACACGCCGTCACCGTCGACCCGGACCTCGACGCGGGCGCCCCGCTTGCGGGGCTCGACGCCGGTCACGTCGAAGCGCTCACACAGCGCGGCCAGCCGGTCGCCGTCGGGAGCGAGGTCGGGGCTTGTCACCCGGAGCACGTGGGTGTCGTCGGTCCCCAGAAGCGCCGCGACCGTGTCGTCGGCGACGATCCGGCCGTCCGCGACGACGACGACCCGGTCACAGACCGCCTCGACCACGTCCGTGGCGTGACTGGAGAGCAGGACGGTCAGCCCCCGTTCGGCGGCCAGCCGGCGGATCTCGGCCCGGAAGGTGCGGGCGCTCTCGACATCTAACCCGAGCGTCGGCTCGTCGAGCAGGACGACCTCGGCGCCGCCGGCCAGCGCCGACGCGAGCGACACCTTCGCCTTCATCCCCCGCGAGAGCTCCCGGACCGGGGTGTCGGCCTTCGCGGTCAGGTCGAGGCGATCGAGCAGGCGCTCGTGGCGATCGGCGACCGCGTCGGGGTCGACCCCGCCGATCGTGGCGAAGTAGCGCAGGTTCTCCCGGACGGTCAGCCGCCAGTAGTCGTTGCGCGCGCCCTCGAGCGTGGCGTCGACCCGGGCGTAGGCCGCCCGCGGCGACTCGCGGGCGTCGATCCCGGCGATCCGGATCGTCCCCTCGTCGGGCGCGACCAGCCCGAGGATCGACTTGAGCAGCGTCGTCTTGCCCGCGCCGTTGGGCCCGAGCAGCCCGACGACCGAGCCCCGCTCGACGGCGAAGCTCACGCCGTCGACCGCCGTCACCGCGTCCGACCCGCTCCCGAACCGCTTTCGCAGCCCCTCGACCGCCAGCGCCGGGGGCTCGGCGGCCGTCTCGCCCGCTCGCGTGGTCATCGACCGCGGTAGGGGCGACGGCGGCATAAGCCCCCGCCGCGGGCGGGGCGAGCTTATCACCCCCGCGCCCCTCGCCGGGACATGCTCGATCGCGTTCTCGTCGCGATGGACGACTCGGAGATGGCCGTCGAGGCGCTGCGGTACGCCCTCGACGCACACCCCGAGGCCGCCGTCACGGTGCTGTGTGTCGTCGGCGAGCCGTCGCCGTCGATGGGCGAGGCGGCCCGGCTGGCGCTCGCCGACGACGTCGTCACGGCGGCCGAGGAGGCGGCCGCGGACGTGCTCGACCGGGCGCGCGCCGTCGCGGCCGACCACGACGTGACGATCGACACCGAGGTCCGGTGGGGACGGCCGGCGCGCGCAATCGCCGACCGGGCCGGGGCGTTCGATCTCGTGGTGGTCGGGAGCCACGGCGGGACGGTCGCCGACCGGCTGTTCGTCGGCAACGTCGCCCGGACCGTCGTCGAGCGCTCGCCCGTCCCCGTGACCGTCGTCCGGTGACCGGCCGCCGGGCTACGCGTCGCTCTCGCTCTCGCCGGCGGCCGCGTCGTCGCCGTCGGTCGCCGGCTCGTGGAACTCGATCGACGCGCCGAGGATCTCGGCGAGCGAGCGCACCACCTCGCGAAGCTCGCGGATCTCGCGGTCCTGGCGCGCCACCCGGTCGGCCAGGCGCTCGGTCGCGGTCTCCAGGCCCGCGAGCTCGCTCGTCAGGTCGTCGGGGCGGTCCTCGGCGAGGCGATCGACCGTCTCGCGCAGCTCCGTCACCGCCTCGGCCGGGGCGAGGCCGTTCTCGGCGGGCGCCGCGAGCATCTCGCGGTTCGAGCGGATCGCCGCGGCGACGCTCTCGCTCCCGTCGGGCAGCGAGATGGTCAGTGGCTCCGGCCCGTCGGCGTCGATCGTGACGTTCGCGCCGGCGTCCGCGCCGTCCCCGCCGGCCGACGGCTCGCCCGCGCCGGTGTCCTCCCCGGAGCGTCGGCCGCCGACGACCCGGTCGGCGATCTCGGCCGCCGCGTCCGCGACCGTCTCGGGGTCGGCCGCGGCGGTCGCGTCGTCGGCCTCGCTCTCGTCGGTCGGTGCGCCCGCGGTCGGCTCCTCCTCGGCTGGATTAGGGGCCATACGCGTCCGTTCGGCGCTCGGGCGCATAAACCTCAGTCAGACGGTCCCGGCCCGGCCGATCGCGTCACCCCCCGTCCGCCGGCCCGCGGCGCTCAGTCGGTGGAGCCCTCGTCCCCGTCTCCGGCCTCGACCGCGGCCGCCAGCGCGACGGCCGCCTCGACGCCGAGCCGGCCCTCGGCGGCCGCGAGCCGGTCGAGCAGCGCCGCGACGCGCCCGTCGGTCGGCTCCCGGTCGGCCCGGCGCAGGAGCCGCCTGGCCGCCCCGCGGCCGGTGTCGGGGCCGAACAGCAGATCGCGCGTCCCGCCCAAGCGCGCGGGATCGAACGGCTCGAACACCGACGGCTCGTCGAGCATCACCGCCGTGTGGAGCCCCGACTCGTGGGCGAAGGCGTCCGCGCCGACGACGGGCGTCCCCGGCGCGACCGACTCCCCGAGACCGTCGAGCACCCGCTCGGCGACAGGGACGAGACGCGACTTGTCGACCCCGGTGGCGATCCCCTCGTCGCCGACCGCCGCGGCGGCGACGAACGCCGCCAGCGCCACGTTGCCGGCGCGCTCGCCCAGCCCGCCGACCGCCACGTCGACCCTGCCGGCGCCGGCGCGGGCGGCCGCGAGCGCGTTCGCCGTCGCGACCCCCAGGTCGTCGTGGACGTGTGCGCCCACCCGGTCGAGCGGCGGGCCCGGCTCGGCCGCCAGCGCCGACAGGAACTCGCACACGCCGGTCGGCGTGCGCGCCCCGACCGTGTCGGCGACGGTGTACCACCGCGCCGGCACGGCGTCGAACAGCGCGGCCACGTCGGCCGGTGCCGCCCGGAAGCCGTCCATCGCTGTCAGGTGTACCTCGACGTCGGCCGGGGCGTCGGCCGCGACCGCCGCCGCCGCGGCCGCGCGCTCGACCGCCTCGGCCCGCGTCGTCCCGAGCACCGCCTCGATCGCCCGGTCGCTCGCCGGGACGAACACCTCCACGGCGTCGACCCCGGCCGCGACGGCCGCCTCGACGTCGCCGGGCATCGCCCGCGCGAGCCCGGTCAGCGCGGCGTCGACCGCGACCGCCTCGCAGACCCGCCGCGTCCGGTCGTCCGCGATCGGAAAGCCCACCTGGACGTACTCGACGCCGAGCGCGTCGAGCGCCCGCACCGCCTCGGTCTTCTGTGCGACCGAGTAGCGCACCCCGGGGCGCTGTTCACCCTCGCGGAGGGTCACGTCGAGCAGGGTCACGGGACCGTCGTCGCTCACGACGCCACCGTCCCGGCTCGCGTCACGTCGCGTCTCACGGTCGCCCGACGGGCGCCCGCGGTGGTACGTGTTTCCCTCGTCGCCGCGCCCGCGTCGCGGGCGGTCCGGCGACGCGCCCGGACGTTCCGTCGGCACGACGGCCACGAGACCGGCGACGACGGGTGGCTCGGGGCCCGAGACGGTCTCACTCCAGCACGACCGAGAAGCCCCACTCGGCCGAGGCCGCCGGCTCCGCCGTCTCCGTGACGACCGAGAGGGTCGTCTCGAACCGGAACTCCCCGACCGGCAGACAGCCGTCGCCGCCCGGCGTCGCGTAGAGGTCGACGAGACGCTCGCTCGTCGCGCCGGCCTCGACGTCGACCGTCCGGTACTCCTGGGTGACGGCGATGGCCTCCGTGAGCCGCCAGCAGTCCGGCTCCGCGGGGTACTCGCCGTCGGCGGGCAGGAGGACGAGCGAGCCGGTCCCGTCGGGGACGTACTCGAAGTGGACCGCCCGCCCCTCGCCGACGGTCACGCGCTCGTCGCCCGCGTTCTCGACGGCCGTCCGGAGGCGCGGCGGGTGCTCGGGCGTGGCGGCCTCGCGGACGACCGCGACGGCCGGCCGGACCGGCAGGTCGGGCGGGTCGTCGACGGCGACCACCGCGACGCCCGGCCCGCCCGTCCCCGACGGTCGGGTGCCGCCCGCCCCGCCGTCGGTCGCCGTCCCGCCCGGGTCCGTGCCCGCGCCCGGTTCGCCGTCGTCGGCCCCGTCGGCCCGCAGGCGGGTACAGCCGGCGAGACCGACCGCCCCGGCCCCGGCGAGCCCGCGGAGCCACCGCCGTCGCGAACTGTCCATACCCCGGGACGACCTCCGAGAGGCTAAACGGTGGCGGGGATACGTCGGTCGCACCCGGCCCGTGGCGCTCGGACTCGTCGCGCTCTGGCTCCTCGTCTCTCTCCGTCGGGCCAGCCAGACGGGTCGTCTGTCCCACCACCTCGCGTTCGCCGCCGTCGCCCTCGCCGGGGGCGTCGCCGGCGACGGGCTCCGGCGGGTCGTGGCCGGGACGGCTCCGGCCCCGGTCCCGGCCGCGCCCGGGCTCGGTGGCTGGGTCGGCACGCCGTGGCTCGGGGCGGGTCTCGTCTACGGCGAGCCGTTCGACCGCGCCCTCGCCCGTCTCCGGTCGCCGGACGGCTGAGCGGTCCTGTCGACGGGGGTGATAGAGAACGGTGGCCGCGGTCGTCAGTCGTCGCTGGGCGCCGCGCCGGGGGCGACGGTCTCGCCGCCCTCCCAGACGAGCCGGCCGGCGAACAGCCCGAGGATCGCGACGCCGACGCCGACGAACGTCGCCGGCATCCCGAGGGGCTCGCCGAGCGCGTTCCAGCCGGGGCCACAGACCGCGCCGCCGACGATCGACGTCAGCACCGCCTTGCCGGACGTGTCGCGGTAGTAGAGCGCCACGTAGACCGGGATCAACAGCGCGCTGGTCAGCAGGATCGCCCGCCAGTTGTACAGCGCGATGATCGTCCCGGGCGGATCGACCGCCGCCGCGGTCGCGCCGATGCCGAGCACGACGGTCGAGGCCCGCGAGACGAGCAACAGCCGATCGTCGTCGCTCTCGCCCGCGGTGAAGTAGTCGTAGAGGTCGTGGGCCGTGGTGACCCCACAGGCGTGCAGGCGGGTGTCGGTCGTCGAGAGGATCCCGCTCATGATCGCGAGGATGATCACCGTCCCGACGGCCGTGGGCACGTACTCCATGATGAGCACCGGGAACGCGCGGTCGACGTTCTCGATCCCGGCGGCCAGCCCCGACCCGTTGAGCGCGACGGTCGTGCCGGCGCCGAGCATCACCAGCATCGCGTAGAACACCGAGAGGATGACCCCGGCCGCCGCGAGGTGGAGCTTGGCCGTCCGGATGCTGTCGGTCGCGTTGATCCGGACGATCGTCGCCTGTGAGGTGAAGATGGTGCCAAAGAAGGCGACGATCGAGGCGACGACGCCGATGGCGGTGTAGGCGCCGTCGCCGAGGGGCGCGACGTTGGCGGCGTCCAGCGTCGCGAACTGCTGGTTCATCGTCGTCAGCCCGCCGATGTCGAACACCATGTAGCCAAGCGCGACCGCGACGGTCGCAACCATCACCGTCCCCTGTGCGAGGTCGGTCCAGGCGACGCTGACCAGCCCGCCCAGCACGGTGTAGAGGATGAACACCCCGCCGATCACCCAGATCATGAACCGGTACTCGACGCCGGTGATCGTCGTCACGAGCAGGCCCGCGCCGACGAGCTGGATGATCAGGTAGAGCCACGCGTTCGCGAGCAACACCCCGCCGGTGATCGGGCGCGCGATCTCGCGGCCGGTCACCTCGGCGATGATGTCCGGGAAGGTGATGTGATCGAGCTCGCGGACCTTGTGGACGACGAAGTAGAGCCCGCTGATCCCGAGCATCAGCCCGAAGACGATGCCGGTGAGGATCGAGTAGCCGCCGCCGTAGACCGCGCCGACGAACCCGATCACGCTCACGGCGCTGACGAAGTTGGCGATGTACGACCACGTCGCCAGCGTCGGACCCAGCTCCTTCCCGTACACCCAGTAGTCGTTCACGTCGTTCGTCCGGAGGTAGGCCCACCCGCCGATCGCGAGTACGGCCACCAGGTAGACGACGAACACGCCCAGATACACCGGGTTCACCTCGCCGACGCCCGGACTCGACTGGAGCGGGACGGCCCCGCTAAACACTCTCCTCCACCTCCGTGTTGTCGCGGATGTACTCGTCGACCGGTCTCCCCATCACGACGTGGACCAGGACGTAGTGTGCCGCCCCCAGCGAGCCGGCGACCAGCGTCGCCACGAACACCAGGAACATCGTGGTCGGCATGCCGAGAACTGACATGGTACACGTCAGCGCGGAATGGGTTCGATAATAAATCCTTGGCTCTTACACGTACCAACACCTTAGGCACCTAGATCACGTATCATCCGGTCGGGCGTCTCCGGTTATGGTCGGCGAGAACCACGGGCCGAACGTTTAGAGGTGACGGCGACTCACCTCCGTCGATGACCGAGCGACGGGACCGGGGGTGGCGGCGTGAGCGAGGATGACGGCCCGCGCCTGGAGATCGGCGGGGGGCGCGACCGGCGCGACGAGGGCCGGGTGCCGGCGCCGCGACCGCCGGGCGACCCCGAGGCGTGGTACGCGCCCGCCGTCCGCGCACAGTACGAGGTCCATCCGGGCGTGGTGGTGACGATCCGGGAGACGGCCGAGGCCTTCGCCTACGAGGTGCGCGAGCCGCCGCTCGGGCCGGCCGACGAGGCGGCGCTGGCGCGGATCCGCGGACACTTCTCGACCGAGAGCCGCCGACGGCCCCTGACCCGCGAGGGGACCGACGAGCGGGCGCGGGCGGGCTTCGAGCCCAAGTACCGCCGGGCGATCGACCGCCTGCTCGACGCGGGGCCGTCGGCGCGGCGCCGGATCGACTACCACGCCCTGCGTGACCTGCGCCTGCTCGGCCCGGTGACGCCGCTCGCGCTCGACGACCGGGTCGAGGTGGTCGACGTGGGCCGGGGCGACGACGATCGCGTGGTCGTCCACACGACCGACTACGCGCCCGCCGTCACCAGCTTCGACGGCGACGCCGACCGGATCGAACGGGTTGCGGGCGAGCGGATCCGCTCGTACACGGTCCCGTTCGCCGGCTTCGAGATCCCGGTCGTCGCCTACCGCGAGCACCTCCTGGGCAGCGACCAGTTCGCCACGAAGTACGCGGTGCTCGAGCCGGACCTGCTGCCGGGCGACGAGGCGCTGATCGCGGAGTGCAAGGATCGGGTCTGGGAGGCGAACGTCTCGGACGTGGTCGAGGACCACCGCGCCTTCGTCCGCGAGCGCGCCCGGGAGTTCCTCTCGCGCCGACTCACCGCGCGCAACACCCGTGCCTGGCTCGACGCGACGAGCTACCGCCTCCGGAGTGCGCTCGCGGCGTACGGCCTCGCGGTGCCGCCGGTCGACTCCCGGTTCGCCGAGGACCGCCTCGACGACCTGGTCTACTACGTGCTCCGGGACTACGTCGGTTACGGGCCGCTGACGGTGCCGCTGCGCGATCCCCACCTCGAGGACGTCGAGGCCAACCGGGTGGGCGAGCGGGTGAAGGTGATCCCCCGCGCCGACGAGATGCCGGTCGGCCGGGTGCCGACCAACCTCACCTTCGAGGACGAGACGGCGTTCGTCAACGTCGTCACCCAGCTGGCGGCCGCCGACGGCACCGAGCTGAACGCCTCGACCCCGAGCGCGAAGGTCAACCTCGACCCGCCGGGCGTCGACGAGACGATCCGGTGTGCGGTCGCCCTGCCCGTCGTGAGCGAGGGCGGGCCACACGTCTCGGTGCGCAAGCAGGCCGCCGACGTGATGACGCCCGTCGAGCTGATCGAGCGCGACGCGCTCTCGGCCGACCTCGTCACCCTGCTGTGGCTCTGTTACGAGCACCGCGGGGTGGTGCTGTTCTCGGGCCCGACCGGCGTCGGCAAGACGACGCTGATGAACGCC
>CAZMLQ010000002.1:0-15406 GCA_964567195.1 uncultured Haloferacaceae archaeon
TCACCGCGGCGACGATCCGTCGTGTCCGTCTCACGGCCGTCCGTTCGACGGGGGGCCGTGAACGCCTTGTGAAGACCCAAGCGATCGCTTCGGTCTCGGGGCGGGGGGTCGGGACGGCTCAGTCCTCGCTCGCTCCGGGGCGAGCCGCCTCGGCCTCGCGGACCCAGCGCTTCTCGACCTCGCGGTTCGCCACGACGACGAGGTCGTCCTCGGCGGTCCGGATCCGGGTCTTGCGGAGGTCGACGTCGACGATCCGGCCGGTCGTCGACGCCGTCGTCACCAGATCGCCCTCGTCGAAGTCCCCGTCCTGGATGAGATAGACCCCGGCGACGGTGTCGGCGATCATCTCCTTGAGCGCGAACGCGACCCCGAGACCGACGAAGCCACTCGCGGTCCCGACGCTGGCGGCGACCTCGGCCATCCCGACGATCTTCAGCAGCGCCAGCCCGGCCCCGAACCAGAGAAAGAGCCCGACCACCGTGACGCCGAGGTCGACGATGGCCTCGCGCCCGTCGCCGTAGAGGCGCCCGAGCACGGACCGCAGCGCCGTCCGCGCCGCCCGGATCGCGAGATACGCCAGCGTGAGAAAGACCAGCCCCGAGAGGAGCCGCGGGAGCGCGCCGACGACCCCCGCGACGAACTCCGCGAGCACGCTCCCGGCGATGCCACCGTCGGCCGCGGTCCGGACGAACACGGTCGAGGGCGTGGCGCGAGACGTATCACTCTGGCTCGGCCGGGGCGACACCTGGTTTTATGACCCTGTTTCTCGTCGGCTGACACGTGGTCGATCCCGAGGGAAGCGGTGGGGCCGACGGTGGTGAGGAGGACGGACCGACCGACGTCGATCTCGTGGTGCGGGCGGTCGAGGCGGGCTACTTCGCGGTGCCACGCGAGACCTCGCTCGCGGCCGTCGCGGAGCGCGCCGACTGCTCCGACGTCGAGGCCTCCCGCAGCCTCCGCCGCGGGATCGAACGGCTCGTCCGCGACGAGCGCCGCGACTGAGCGGATCCGTGTCGCGGCCGCCGGTGTCTCGGTCCCGACGGGGACGGCCCTGACCGTGGCCGTGGCCGGCGGCCGCGACGGCGGGACGGGCGGCCGGTCACTCGATCTCGCGGCCGGCGTCGGGGCGGCGGATGCGCATCTCGCCGCGCGAGCGGATCGTGCCGTCCACCTCGCTCCGGGCGTGGAGGTCGAGGTCGGCACAGGAGACGTCGCCAAGCACCGTCGCGCCGGGGGCGACCCGGACGCTGCCGCTCCGGGTGGTGACGTCGCCGTGGACCCGGGTGCCCTCGCCGACGGTCACGTCGCCACGGGCGCGCAGGCTGCCGAAGACGTTGCTCTGCTCGCCGACGACGATCGACTCGGCGCGGACGTTGCCGTGGATCCGACAGCGATCCCCGACGCGGGCGGGCGTCGAGACCTGCCAGGCGTCGTCCGAGACCGTGCCGCCGCGAGGGACGACCAGCGGCGCGGGCTGGTCCTCGTCGCCGTCGCCGTCGTCGGCGAGCGCGCCCGCGAGCTCCGCGGCCGCCTCCTGGTCGCCCAGTCGCAACAGCTGTGAGAGCACGACGAAGTAGAAGACCAGCGTCGGCATGGGGTTACGGATGACGATCCAGCCGTTGGCCTCGAACCCCTCCTCGACCTCGACGTCGTCGCCGATGTCGAGGTCGCCACTGACCATGAGGCGCCCGCCGACGTGGACCCGCTCGCCGAGGTAGGCGTCGCCACCGACGAGCACGTTCCCCGCCACGTCGTTCCAGACGTCGAGCCGGCAGTCGCCCGCGGCCTCGATGTCGCCGCCAAAGCGCACCCGCTCGCCCGCGATCACGTTCCGCCCGCGGACGCCGAACTCCACGGTCGACTGGCCGCCGACCACCACGTCGCCCTCGGTGACCAGATCGTGCTCCTCGACGGTCGTCCCGTCGGGGATCTCGAGGGCGTCGAGTGGATCGGAGCCGAGCGAGACGGGCACGGAGACGGACACGGCGGGTGAGTGGTCGCCGGCGGACATTAAACCGCCCGGCGCGTCCGACGGGCGTCTGACGCCCGCCGTCGGCCCGTGACGGCTATAACCACGGCGCGCGTACACCGATTCATGACGGCGCTCTCCTTCGACGACCACGGCGTCGACGTGGTGTACGACGGCATCGAGTTCCGGATGGAGAAGGGCCTCATCGAGGAGGCGACCCGGAAGTCCTACCCCGACGTCACCGACCACGAGGTGTTGCAACTCGTGGCCGACGACCCGAGCCCGACGGGCGAGCCCCGGCGGATCGGCGACATCCTGGCCTGAGTCGGGCCCGTCCCGACCGTCAGCCCCGCCCCCGGTCGGCCGGGCGCTCCTCCAAGGTCTCGGAGCGCTCGACGAGGTAGTCCATCAGCCGCCTGGCGGCCCCCTCGACCGCCTCCAGGTCGTCGTCCGATCGCCCGCTCACCGCGACCGAGAGCTGGTAGAGCCCCATCTCGACCCGGGGCACGGTCTCGTCGCCGGACCCGGGCCCGGACCCGGGTGGCGCGTCGCTCTCGGCGGGCGCGCGCCCGTCGGCGACCGTCTCTCCGCCGGCGTCGCCGTCCTCGGCCGTCGGGTCGCCGTCGACGGCCTCGGGGTCGCTCTCGGCCGTCCCGCTCTCCGCCCGGCGCCGCCTCTCGCCCGCGTCCCCCGCACTCATACCCCGGGACTCGACGCCCCGGCTCAAAAGCGTCCCGGGGCGGTCGGCCCGCCGTCGGGGACGGCGACGCGGTGGAGACGCTCACAGACCCGGTCGGCCAGCGGCCGGAGGTTGACCGCGTCCTCGCGGTTGTACGAGACGAGCGTCTCGAGCGCGTCGGCGTCGCCGCGCTCGTGGGCCCGCCAGAGCCGGACGGCGTCTCGGCCCGAGATGTCGGGGCGGTCGCGCTCGATCCCCAGCGACCGCTCGACGGGCTTGAGCCCGCCGGTCAGGTCCAGCCGGCGACAGGGGTAGAGCAGGTCGAGGTGTGGCCGGTCGAGGTCGACCCCGAACGACGACTCCAGGAAGGGGACGTCGAAGCGCGCGCCGTTGAACGTGACCAACAGCGGGGCGTCGCCGAGCAGGTCGGCGAGCGCGTCGACGGTCAGGTCCTCGCCGCGGACGAGCGTGGTCGTCTCGCCGCCGCGGTGGGCGCTGACGGTCGTGACCCGGTCGCGGTCCCGATCCAGGCCGGTCGTCTCGATGTCGAAAAAGCAGGCGTCGTCCCGGAAGTTCTCGTAGAGGCGCCAGGCCTCGCCGTCGGGAAAGCGCCGGCCGAAGTAGTCGGCATCGCCCGCCGCCAGCCGGGCGCTCGCCTCGTCGACGAACGCCTCGATCCGCTCGGCGAGCGTCGGGCCGACGGGGCCGGGCTGGCCGGCGAACTCGTCCCACGAGGTCACCCCCGCGGCCCAGAGGTCGCGCTCGGTCGACTCCCCGACGCCGCGCACGGGGATGAAGCTCTGTTCGATGCGCACGCCCCTCCTGCGGGCCGGCGCTACATCAATGGTCCGAGCCGGTCGGCCACCGCGGCGTCGAGGTCGTCGAGGGCGACGGTCGGCGCCTCGACCGCCACCGCCTCGACGTCGCGCTCGGTGTAGCCCGTCCCCGTCGCCACGAGGACCACGTCGTCGTCGGGGCCGATCTCGTCCCGGTCGGCGAGCGCGCGCGCGCCGGCGAGCGAGGTGGCACAGGCCGTCTCGACGTGGAGGCCGGCCCGCGCGTCCAGCGCCGCCCGCGCGTCGAGGATCGCCTCGTCGTCGACCGCGAGCACCGCACCCCCGGTCGCCCGGGCGGCCGCGAGGGTGCGCGCCCCGCTGGGCGGATCGGCGTTGGCGATGGAGTACGCCACCGTCTCGCCGGCCTCGACGGGCGCGACCGTCTCGTCGCCGCGCTCGAACGCCTCGGCGATCGGCGCACACGCCGCCGCCTGGACGAAGTAGAGCCGCGGCGGCGTCTCGACCAGCCCCGCCGCGCGCGCCTCGCGGACGGCCTTCCAGACCCCGCTCGCGTGGCCGCCGCTGGAGACCGGCATCACGACGGCGTCGGGGGCTCCGGGCGCGAACGACTCCAGCAGTTCGAGCCCGGTCGTCTTCTGGCCGGCCACCCGCAGCGGCGCGTCGGAGCTGACGACGGCCAGATCGCGCCCCGCCGCGCGGCCGAGGCGCTCGGCCGCGCGATAGAGCCGGCCGTACTCGCCCGCGACGCGCAGGATCGTCGGCTCGTGGCGGGCGATGAGCGTCAGCCGCTCGGCCGGGATGTCCGCGGGGACGAACACCAGACAGTCGAGCCCGGCGCTCGCGGCGTGGGCGGCCATCGACCGCGCCATGTTGCCGTGCGAGACGGTGGCGACGGCGCCTGCCCCCCGGGCCGTCGCGGCGGCCACCCCGACCGCGCTGCCGCGATCCTTGAACGAGCCCGTCGGGTTCGAGCCCTCGTACTTGAGGTGGATTCGCGCGCCGGCGTCGTCGTCCAGCCGCGGCGTCCGGACGAGCGGCGTGCCGCCGGCCCCGGCGGCCAGCCCCGTCGGCGGCGCGGCCGGCAGCAGGTCGGCGTAGCGCCAGAGCGACCGCTCCGGCCCGCCCGGCCACGCGAAGCCGGCCGCGTCGGTCTCGACCCACCGGGTCTCGCCACAGCCACAGCGCGGCCCGTCGGCGAGGGTCGCCCGCGTCCCGCAGGCGTGACAGGTCAACGGCGTCCGGTCGCCGGCGTCGGTCGCGCCGGCGGCGTCGGCGTCGGCGTCCACGTCCGCCCGTTCGCCCCACGGGGCAAAGGCGTTCCCCCGGTCCCGGCTCCGTCACCGGCCCGCGTGGGAAAGTTTCAGGCCCCGGGGGCGCACGGGGGCGGTATGCACGTTTCAGTGCTCGGCGCCGGGACGATGGGCGCCGGGATCGCGCAGGTGTCGGCCCGGGCCGGCCACGCCGTCGCCCTCCGGGACGTGGACCGCGAGGTCGTGGCGGCCGGCTACGACCGGATCGCGGAGACGCTCGCCGGGGGGGTCGAGCGCGAGAAGCTGACCGCCGGGGAGCGCCGGGCCACCCTCGACCGGATCCGGACCGAGACCGACCTCGCGGCCGCCGTCGGGGACGCCGACCTGGTGATCGAGGCCGTGCCCGAGGACCTCGACCTCAAGCGGGAGGTCCACGCCGACGCCGAGGCCGCGGCGCCCGACGGCGCGATCCTGGCGAGCAACACCTCGTCGCTGTCGATCACCGCCGTCGCGGGCGCGCTCGCCGAGCCGTCGCGCTTTCTGGGCCTGCACTTTTTCAACCCCGTCCACCTGATGGGGCTGGTCGAGGTGGTCCGGGGCGAGCGCACCACCCCCGAGACCGAGCGCCGGGCGGTCGCGTTCGTCGAGGGGCTGGACCGCGAGCCGATCGTCGTCGACGACTCGCCGGGCTTTGCCACCTCGCGGCTGGGCGTGGCGCTGGGCGCCGAGGCGATCCGGATGGTCGAGTCCGGCGTCGCGAGCGCGCCAGACGTGGACGCGGCGATGGAGCTCGGCTACAACCACCCGATGGGCCCGCTCGAACTGACCGACGTGGTCGGGCTCGACGTCCGACTCGACGTGCTCGAACATCTGCGCGAGGAGCTGGGCGAGCGCTTTCGCCCGCCGACGCTCCTGCGCCGGAAGGTCCGGGCCGGCAAGCTCGGGCGCAAGACCGGCGAGGGATTCTACGTCTGGGTCGACGGCGAGCCGGTCCGCCCGAGCGACGCGAGCGGGGACGGGGACGGAAACGGAGACGGAGGCCGGCGGTGACGGACGCGCTCGCCGCCGACCACGAGACGGTCCGGGTCGGGCTCGATGGCGGCGTGGCGACCGTGACCGTCGACCGGCCCGAGGCGCGCAACGCCCTGAACGCGACCGCGCGCGAGGAGCTGGCCGCGGTCCTCGACGCGCTCGAGAGCGACGCAAGCGGCGCGCGCGTGGTCGTGTTGACCGGCGGCGCCGGGAGCAACGCGTTCGTCGCCGGCGCGGACGTGCGCGAGCTCCGCGAACGCGGTCCCGAGGCCCAGCGCCGCGCGAGCGCCCGCCCCCGGGTCTACGAGCGCGTGGCCGATCTGCGCTGGCCGACGATCGCGGCGATCAACGGCCACGCGCTCGGGGGGGGCTGCGAGCTCGCACAGGCCTGTGACCTCCGGCTCGCGGCCGCCGACGCCAGCCTCGGCCAGCCGGAGGTGGGGCTTGGCTTCCCGCCGGGCGGGGGCGCGACCCAGCGTCTCCCCCGGCTGGTCGGCAAGGGCGCGGCCGCGAAGCTGATCCTCACCGGCGAGCCCGTCGACGCCGAGACGGCCGCCGAGATGGGCCTGGTCGACGAGGTCCACCCGCCGGACGAGCTCGCCGACCGGGCGGCCGACCTGGCGGCGAGCGTGGCCGCGAACAGCCCCGTCGCGCTGGAGCGGGCGGTCGCGGCGATCCGGGCGAGCGAGCGGACCGGGCTGGGCGAGGGGATCGACCTCGAGGCCGAACTGTTCGTCGGCGCGTTCGCCCACCCGGACAAGGACGAGGGGATCGACGCGCTGCTCGAGGGCCGCGAGCCGACGTGGGCGGCCGACCGCGGCGACGACGGCGACGGCGCGTGACCCCCGGACCGCCGCGACGCCCGGATTTACGTGGTCCCCCCGTGGCGGGTGTCCATGGGCGAGGCGTACGTCGTCGGCGCGGGGCAGTCACCGTTCGGATCGTTCGATCGCTCGTACCGGTCGCTGTTTCGCGAGGCCTACGAGCGGGCGCTGGCGAGCGCCGGCGGCGAGGACCGGATCGACGAGGGCCGGATCGGCGAGGCCTGGCTCGGCACGCTCGGGGTCGGCGGGCGACAGATCGGGCTGAGCGCGCCGGCTGCGACCGAGCACGTCGGGCTCCACGGCGTGCCGACGACGCGGGTCGAGAACGCCTGCGCGGCGAGTGGCTACGCGCTGCGGAGCGCGATCCGGGCGGTGCGGGCGGGCGACGTCGACCTCGCGCTCGCGGGCGGCTACGAGGTGATGACCGACACCGCGGCCGACCGGACCCGCTGGTGGCTGGGGGTGAGCGGCGAGACCGAGTGGGAGCGTCTCTCGGGCACCACGTTCGCGGGGGTGTACGCCCAGATGGCCGACGCCTACCTCGCGACCCACGACGCGACGGTCGAGGACCTCTCGCGGGTGGCGGTGAAAAACCACGCCAACGGGGCGCGAAACCCCGACGCCCACCTCGACTTCGAGTGCTCGCTGGCCGACGCGACCGACGCGACCGAGGTGGCGGCGCCGCTGACGCTGTATCACTGCTGTCCGACCACCGACGGGGCGAGCGCGGTGCTCGTGGGGAGCGCCGAGGTGGCGGCCGGTCTGCCCGGCCCGGCCGTCCGGGTGGCGGGGACGGGCGCGGCGAGCGGGCGCCTCGGACTCTTCGAGCGCGAGTCGCTGACCCGCGTGCCGGCGGCCGAACGGGCGGGCGAGCGCGCCTACGCCGACGCGGGGCTCGACCCCGCCGACGTCGACACCGCCGAGGTCCACGACTGCTTCGCTATCGCCGAACTGCTGGCCTACGAGGATCTGGGCTTCTGTGACCGCGGCGAGGCCCCCCGGCTGCTGCGCGAGGGGGCGACCGGGCCGGACGGCCGGCTGCCGGTCAACACCTCGGGCGGACTGAAGTCGAAGGGCCACCCCATCGGCGCGACGGGGACCGGCCAGGCCGTCGAGGCGTTCGCACAGCTTCGGGGCGAGGCACACGTCCAGACCGCGGCCCCGCGGGTGGCGCTGACCCACAACGTCGGGGGGAGCGGCGGCGGTGCGACGGTCCACCTGTTCGAGCGGACGGAGGTGGGCGCGTGAGCGAGGCCCGGATCGCCGGGACCGGGATCCACCTGCCCCGCTACCGGCTCCCGGCCGCGGCCGTGCGCGAGGCGTGGGACGACGGGCCGGGAATCGAGCGCCGGACCGTCCCCGCGGCCGACGAGGACGCGCTGACGATGGCTGTCGCGGCGACCCGGCGCGCGCTCGCCGCCGCCGGGCTCGACGCCGACGCGGTCGCGGGCGTGGCGCTCGCGAGCACCACCCCGCCGGTCGCGGAGGGCGAACTCGTCCCCCGGCTGGCGCGGGCGCTCGGGCTGGCGGGCGACCTCCGCGCGAGCACCCACACACAGAGTCCCGCGGGCGCGGCCGACGCCGTCCTCGCGGCCGCCGGGACCGACGGGCCGGCGGTCGCGGTCGCGGCCGACGCGCCCGCGGCCGAGCCGCCGGCCGACGCCGGCTTCGGCGCCGGGGCGGCGGCGCTCGTCCTCGCCGCCGACGGGCCCGTCGCGCTTTCCGGTCGCGGCCACGCGGGCGACGAGACGCCGGGCGTCAGGAGCCGCGCGCCCGACTCGGGGACGGTCGAGCGCCCGGGCGCGACGGGCTACCGGCGCGACGCCGCCCGCCGGCTGAGCGCCGCCGCGGTCGCGGCCCTCGACGACGCGGCCGACGGCCGGGCCCCGTTCGAGGCCGCGGCGCTGTACCAGCCCGACCCCCGGACGCCCGGCCGGATCGCGGGGGCGCTCGACCGTCCGCTCGCCGAGGGTGCGGTCGCGGCGGGCACCGTCGTCGGGCGGACCGGCGACGCGGGCGCGGCGACGGTCCCGCTCGGCCTGCTGGCGGGGCTGGCGTCGCTCGACCCCGGCGACCGGGCGCTCGCGGTCCCGTTCGGCGGCGGCGCACGCGCGAGCGCGCTCGCGGTTCGGGTGGACGAGCCGGTGACGACCGGCGTCGAGGCGGCGCTGGCGGGCGGCGAGCCGGTCGGCTACGACCGCTCGCTCAGACTCCGGGGCCACCTCGGCGAGGCGTCGGTCCCGGGTGGGGGGAGTCACGTCAGCCTGCCGGCGTGGCGCCGGAGTCTCGACGGGCGCTACCTCCGGGGCGCGGGGCGGTGTCCCGACTGTGGCCGGGTGACCTTTCCCGCCCGCGGCGCCTGTCCCGGCTGTCACGCCCGGGTGGCCTACGAGCGGGTCCCGCTGGCGCGCGAGGGCCGGATCGAGGCGGTGACGACGATCGGCCGGGGCGGCGCACCCCCGGAGTTCGCCGGCCTGGAGCGGCGGGCGGGCGGCTACGCCGCGGCGCTCGTCTCGGTGCCGGTCCGGGGGGCGCCCGACGAGCGGGTCCGTCTGCCCGCGACCTGTACGGACTGCGAGCCCGGGGCCGTGGCGCGGGGCGACCGGGTGCGCGCGACGGTCCGCCGGCTCTACGCCGAGGAGGGGGTCGTGCGCTACGCGACGAAGTTCGTCCCGGTCCGGCCCGGCGGCGACGGGTGAGCGCCGGACGCGACGCCGCGCGCGAGCCCCCGGAACTATGGGTCGGCGGGCCCGGCGGGCGGGTGTGAACGATCCGACGGCCCGGGTGCCAGACCGCCGGCTCTCGGGTGATCTCCCGGTCGTGGACGCGGCGACGGCGGCCCGCGAGGTGCCCGAGCGGGCGACGGTGCTGGTCTCGGGCTTTGGCCGCGCGGGCTACCCGAAGGCGACCCCGGCGGCGCTGGCGTCGGCCGAGCGCGAGTGCTCGCTGACGGTCGTCAGCGGCGGGAGCGTGGGCGACGAGATCGACGGCGACCTGGTCGCGGCCGGCCGGCTGGCGCGTCGACACCCGTTCGTCGCCGCGGGGCCCGTGCGCGAGGCGATCGACGACGGCCGGGTGGCCTTCCACGACGCCCACGTCTCGGACGTGGCCGACGACGCGGCGACGGGCGCGTACGGCCACCCCGACGTGGCGGTGATCGAGGCGGTCGCGGCCGGCGAGGGCTGGCTGATCCCGACCGCGTCGGTCGGGGCGACCCCGGCGTTCGTCCGCGCGGCCGACCGGCTCGTGGTCGAGGTGAACGAGGCCCACCCGCTCGCGCTGGCGGCCCTCCACGACACCCACACGCGGGCGCTCCCGCCCGAGCGCGGGCCGTTGCCGGTCGAGACGCCGGGCGACCGGGTCGGCGGGCCACGCGTCGCGTTCCCGCCGGAGAAGCTGGCGGCCGTCGTCCGGACCGACCGGCCGGACGACCCCTACGAGTTCCGCGACCCGACCGCGACCGACGAGGCGGTGGCGGCGAACCTCGCGGATTTTCTCGCCGACGAGGTCGAGCGCAATCCGGTCTTCGCCGACCGTCTCCGCCTCCAGTTCGGGGTCGGGAGCCTCGGCAACGCGCTGATGGGCGCGTTCCGCGACGTCGACCTCGGCCGACCGGTGGCGTACTTCGGCGAGGTGATCCAGGACGGCCTGCTCGACATGCTCGACGCGGGCGCGCTGACCGCCGCCAGCGCCACCTCGCTGGCGCTGTCGCGGGCCGGTCGCGAGCGACTCTACGAGGATCCGGCGCGCTACGCCGACCGGCTGGTGGTCCGGAGCGCCGACGTCTCGAACGCGGCCGAGCTGATCGATCGCTTCGGGGTGGTCGCGGTCAACAGCGCCCTCGAGGTCGACCTCTCGGGCCACGCCAACGCCACCCACCTGCGCGGGACGGACGTGGTGAGCGGGATCGGCGGGGGCGGGGACTTCCTCCGCCCGAGCGCGCTGGGCGTGGTCGCGCTGGGCTCGACCGCCGCCGGCGGCGACGTCTCCCGGATCGTCCCCCACGCGCCCCACGTCGACCACACCGCCCACGACTTCTCCGTGGTGGTGACCGACCACGGCGTGGCGGACCTCCGGGGGCTGGGCGGGCGCGAGCGCGCCCGGGCGCTGATCGAGGTGGCGGACCCCTCGTTCCGGCCCGAGCTACGGGCCTACCACGAGCGCGCGCTGGCCGGCGGCGGGGCGATCCCGGTCGATCACGAGACGGCCTTCGACCGCTACG
Source organism: uncultured Haloferacaceae archaeon (assembly GCA_964567195.1). Taxonomy (GTDB): domain Archaea; phylum Halobacteriota; class Halobacteria; order Halobacteriales; family Haloferacaceae; genus CAZMLQ01. The sequence continues at coordinate 10,774 of CAZMLQ010000002.1, forward strand.
TCGAGTAGTCGGCCCCGCCCGCGGACCCGGGACCACAGAGTTATGGGTTCGTGGTCCACAGAGGACGTATGCTCGATTTCGTCGATCTGGAGTCCGACCTCACCGCCGAGGAGCGGATGATCCGGGACACCGCCCGGGAGTTCGTCGAGGAGGAGGTCAAACCCGACATCGGGGCCCACTACGAGGCGGGCACGTTCCCGACCGAGCTGATCGGCGCCATGGGCGATCTGGGCTTTTACGCGCCCAACATCGACGATTACGACCTGCCGGGCGTGAGCGAGACGGCCTACGGCCTGTTGATGCAGGAACTCGAGGCCGGCGACTCGGGGGTCAGGTCGATGGCGAGCGTCCAGGGCGCGCTGGTGATGTACCCGATCAACGCCTACGGGAGCGAGGCCCAGAAGGAGCGCTACCTCCAGGATCTCGCGTCGGGCGAGCAGGTGGGCTGTTTCGGCCTGACCGAGCCCGAACACGGCTCGAACCCGAGCGCGATGGAGACCCACGCCGAGCGCGACGGCGACGGCTACGTGCTCAACGGCTCGAAGACCTGGATCACCAACTCGCCGATCGCGGACGTGGCGCTGGTCTGGGCCCGCGACCGCTCGGCCGAGGAGCGGCCGGTCCGGGGCTTCCTGGTCGAGACCGACCGCGACGGCTTCAGCGCGAACGAGATCGACGACAAGCTCTCGATGCGCGCCTCGATCACGGGCGACATCGGCCTGAACGACGTCCACGTGCCCGAGGAGGCCGTCCTCCCCGGCGTCGAGGGGATGAAGGGCCCGCTCTCCTGTCTGACCCAGGCCCGCTACGGCATCGCGTGGGGCGCGGTCGGGGCCGCCCGCGACGCCTTTGAGGCCGCCCGCGAGTACGCCACCGAGCGCGACCAGTTCGGCGGCCCGATCGCCCGGTTCCAGCTCCAGCAGCGCAAGCTCGCACAGATGGCCACCCGGATCACGCTCGGACAGCTGCTGGCCCACCGTCTGGCCGAGCTCAAAGCTGACGGCCGGCTCACCCCCGCACAGGTGTCGATGGCCAAGCGCAACAACGTCGCCATGGCCCGCGAGGTCTGTGCCACCGCCCGCGAGATGTTCGGCGGCAACGGCATCACCACCGACTACCCGCCGATGCGACACATGCAGAACATCGAGACCGTCTACACCTACGAGGGCACCCACGACATCCACACGCTCATCCTCGGCCAGGAGCTGACGGGGATCCCGGCCTTCGAGTAGGCCCCGCTCAGTCGTCGGCCGCGGCGGCCCGCCGGGTCGCGTTCTCGACGGCGTCGACGATCACGTCGAGCCCGGTCGCGGCCATCTCGCGGGTCATCACCAGCGGCGGGAGGAGCCGGAGCACGCTCCCGCGGCGCCCGGCTGTCCAGACGAGCACGCCACGCTCGTAACACCGGGTCTGGATCTCGTTCACGACCTCCTTGGCGGAGCTCCCGTCGCGGTGGCGGAACTCGGCACCGATCAACAGCCCCTCGCCGCGCACCTCCGCGAGCATCGGCGAGTCGGCCTCGCGCAGCCGGTCGCGGACGTACTCGCCGAGTTCGGTCGCGTGATCGAGCAGGTCGTGGGCCTCGACGTACTCGATCGCGCGAAGCCCGCCGACCATCGCGGGCGCGTTCCCCCGGAAGGTGCCGAGGTGGCCGCCGGGGCCCCAGGTGTCGTGTTTCTCGTGGTAGAGCATCGCGCCCAGCGGGAGCCCCGCGCCGCCGATCCCTTTCGCCATCGTCATCGCGTCGGGGGTGACGCCGTAGTGCTCACAGCCCCACCACTCGCCGGTGCGGCCGAAGCCGGCCTGGATCTCGTCACAGATCAGCAAGGCGTCGTTGTCGTGGGCGATGTCGCGCAGCCCCTTCAGGAAGCCCTCGGGCGGGACGACGACCCCGCCCTCGCCCTGGATCGGCTCGACCCAGATCGCGGCCGGGGGCTGACCGCCGCCGTAGGGATCCTCGAACTTGCGCTGGACCGCCTCGAGCGCCCGGGCACACGAGACCTGCCCACAGCAGTCCTCGGCCGGGCGAGAGCAGAGCCGGGTGGGATCGGCCCCCGCCGCGCCGTCGTGGAGCGGGTACGGGTAGGGGACGTGGACGACGTCGGGCAGGAGCGGCGTGTACTCCTCCTTGTACTTGTAGCCGGCCGTGAGCGACAGCGCGCCCGTCGTGCCGCCGTGGTACGAGCCCTCGAACGCGAGCATCGCGTCCCGGCCGGTGACGTGTTTCGCCAGCTTGATCGAGCCCTCGATCGCGTCGCTCCCGCTGGGGCCGCCAAAGACCATCTTCGAGTTCCCGCGCAGCCCCGGGGGCGCGATCTCGTCCATCCGCTCGATGAACTCGACCCGGGCCTCGGTCGGGAAGTCGATCGAGTGGGTCAGCTTCTCGGTCTGCTCTCTGACCCCCTCGAGGACGTACGGGTTCGAGTGGCCGACGTTCATCACCCCGATGCCGGCGAAAAAGTCCAGAAAGAGGTTGCCGTCGGCGTCCCGGACGGTCGCGCCCTTGGCGGCGTCCATCGCGATCGGCACGTCGCGGGGGTACGCGACCGCGTTGGAGTCGACCGCCCGCTGGCGCTCCAGCAGGTCGGCCGACTCCGGGCCGGGGATCTCCGTGCGTAGCTTCGGCGCGTCGTCGAAGTGTAACTCGTCGATCGGTGGTCCGACGCTCATGCTCGTCACTGTACAACGTGGCACAAAAGCTCTTGCCGTGTGCCCGGTCGCTCCGGCGTCCGCGCGAGATCCGGCGGTCCCCGGCGTCACGACGCCCCCGGGATCTCGCGTTGTGATGATCTGAGCTGACGACAGCCACTTACCCCGAGGGCTCGTTCGGTCGTCCGTTCGCGCGACCCCGCGTCGCGCCCGAACACGGAGCCACGATACGTACCAGCCAGCATCCCGACGACACCGATCGACAGCGGAGCGCGTTCGACGACCGACGAGGGGGCCGCGGCCGCCGCCCGGCCCGCGAGCGACCCTCACCTCGACGAGGACGGGTACGACCCGACCGAGCACGAACGGGGACCCCCGTCGTGTCGATGCGCGTCTCCGTCCCGGTCGGGACGCTGGGGCTCGTCGACGGCTCGCTCCCGCCGGAGACGACAGTCGAGTTCGAACGGACCGTGTCGGCGGCCGGGGGCGAGGCGCCGACGTTCGTCGTCGCCGGCGACGGGGCCGCGGCGGTCGTCCGCTCGCTCCGGGACCGGGGTGACCTCGACGTCCTCACCGACGACGGTGACCGAACGGTCGTCCGACTGCGGTGGGGGCCGAACCGGCCGGTCCTGCTCCGGAGTATCGAGGAACACGACGGCACGGTCCTCTCGGGCGCGCTCTGGGACGACACCTGGACGCTCGGACTCCGGTTTCCCGACCGGGACGACGCGGCCCGACTCGACGAGGGCTACGACGACGCCGAACATCCGCTCACCGTCCACCGGCTCTCCCCGGAGGAGTCTCGCTCGACCGCGACCGATCGGCTCACGTCCAAGCAACACGAGACGATCGCGCGCGCGGTGGCGGGGAGCTACTTCGAGGTGCCACGGCGGATGACGCTCGGCGACCTCGCGCGCGAACTGGGCGTCTCCGACACGGCGACCTCACAGCGGATCAGACGCGGGGTCGCGAACCTCTTCGAAGCACGGGAGCTCGCGGTCGCGTCGCGCGAGGCCGACGCGCCGGTCGGCGAGGACCGAGCGCCGACCGTCTGGTGCCGAGCCCGGCGTCCGGTCACCCGCCGGGCGACGTTTTGTATCGCGACATACGGTTTAGAACCGCCGGGGCGCAGCGTCTATACGCCGCGACCACCAGACCGTGATCGTGTGTGGACGCTACACCCTGTTCACGCCGGCCGACCGGCTGGCCGACCGCTTCGGCGTGCGCGTTCCCGACGACCTCGGGCCGCGGTACAACTGCGCGCCGGGCCAGTCGCTGCCGGTGATCGCCGGCGACCGGCGCGACCGCCTGACGGGCATGGAGTGGGGTTTCGTCCCCGAGTGGGCCGACGACGACGCCCGCGCCTCGATCAACGCCCGCGGCGAGACGGTGGCCGAGAAGCGCTGGTTCGCCGACGCCTTCGAGACGCGGCGCTGTCTGGTGCCCTGTGACGGCTTCTACGAGTGGGCCGAGCGCGACGGCGAGAAGCGCCCCCACCGCGTCGCGTTCGACGACGACCGGGTGTTCGCGATGGCGGGGCTCTGGTCGCGGTTCACCCCCGAGACGGCCCAGTCGGGGCTGGGCGACTTCGGGGCCGACGGCGGGCCCGCGCCCGAACCCCGGGAGACGTTCGCGGTGATCACCACCGAGCCCAACGACCTGATCGGGGAGCTCCACCACCGGATGGCGGTCGTGCTCGACCCCGCGGAGGAGCGGCGCTGGCTGGAGGCCCCGCCCCAGGAGGCCCGCACCCTGCTGGAGCCCTACCCCGACGACGAGATGACCGCCCACCCCGTCTCGACGGCCGTGAACGACGTCTCCAACGACGCACCCGGGCTGGTCGAGCCGATCTGATCGCCGGACGGCGCAGGCCCCCGGCACCGCTGGCGGGGACCTCCCGCGGGGCTCCACCTTCTGGCGGTGGCGGGCGGCGTCCGAACCCCGCCGATCGGGCCCGTTCGAAGATCGTCGCTGGCAGGACTAC
>CAZMLQ010000002.1:15506-31034 GCA_964567195.1 uncultured Haloferacaceae archaeon
GGCGTCCGAACCCCGCCGATCGGGCCCGTTCGAAGATCGTCGCTGGCAGGACTACGGTAGACGACGACGGGACCACGAGCGTCGATACGTCTCTCCCGACGGCCGCCCTGGCGGGCCCAGCGAGCGAGATTGTGGCCCTAATCGACGTCTGACGGACCTTTAGGTGGCCCGAGCGCGTGGGCCCGCCCGTGACGGGAGAGCGCGTGACGGTCAAGACCTACGTGCCCGCCTACCAGCGCGAGAACTGGCGCGAGCACGCCGACCGGCTCGACATGAGCCTCAGCGAGTTCGTCCGGACGATGACCCAGGCCGGCCGCCGGGGCTTCGAGATGCCCGACCCGCCGGCCGCCGAGGAGGCCGGTGGAGCCGACTCCCCGGACGACGATCCCGGGGGTGAGCGTCTGGAGGAGACGGTCCTCGCTCACGTCGAGGAGACGGGCGCGGCCGACTGGGACACGCTGGTCGCGACGGTGACCGGCGACCTCGAGGACCGCCTCGACGAGACGCTCGAGCGCCTCCAGGCCGAGGACCGCCTGCGCTACAGCGGCCGCGCGGGCGGTTACGTCCCCGCCGACCGATGAGCGATCCGGTGGCGTACTTTCTGCGCGACCTGGAGATGCACGGCAAGACCGAGCGCACCCGGCGCTACCACGAGCAGGTGTTGCGCCGGTTCGAGGCGTTTCTCGACGGCTTCGACGGGCCCGACGGGGTCGAGGACGCGACCCGCCGGCACTGTCTGGCGTTCGTCGACTCGCTGCGCGAGGAGCTCTCGGCCTCGACGGTCGCGACCTACACCGCCTACGTCCACCGGTTCTACGCCTACATGAACCGGGTCGGCGAGTTCGACCACGATCCGATGGCGCTGGTCGTCGAGGAGATGGACGAGTCCGTCGACCGCGATCCGGTCCGGCGCGACGTGGGCCTCTCCGAGATGCGGGCGTTCGTCGCCGACCTCGCCCACCCGTTCGACCGCGCGACGGTGCTGACGATGCTCAAGACCGGCATCCGGGTGGGAGAGCTCTGCAACCTCGATCTGCGCGACCTCCGGCTGGGTGACGGACTCGTTCGGGACGCCTTCGGCGTCGACCGTCGCCCCGCGCTCGACGGCCAGCCCCGGTCGCTGTTCGTTCCGCCCGACCCCGAGCGCGGCGTGGCCTACAACGGCGAGGTGCGAGAGGCCTCGAACAAGCGCCAGCGCGCGACGGTCCTGCCCGTCGACGACGAGCTGGCGCGGGCGCTCCGGCGCTGGCTGGGGGTCCGGCCCGACAGCCCCTCCGACGCCGAGCCGCTCTTTCCCGGCACCGCGCGGGGCTGGGGCGAGCGCGTCACCCCCCGGATGGTCCGGGGCGTGGTGACCGACCACGCCGCCGACCGGGGCTGGTACCGCGCCGACGGCGGCAGCGAGACCAACGTGACGCCACACTACTTCCGGCACTTTTTCACCACGCACCTGCGCGACCGGACCGGCGACCGCGGGATCGTGAAGTATCTCCGCGGCGACGTGGCCGACGACGTCATCGACACCTACACCCACTCCTGGGGCGACCGGGTGCGGGAGGTCTACGAGGCGAACGTCTACCGGCTGGTGGACGGCCGATAAACCACATGGCGCGATACGAAACGCGGTCCAGTCCGGTCACGATCCGGCGCGGCCGCTGGCGGCGCTCTCGACGACTCCGCGGGCTACTCCTCGGACCTGAGCCGCGTGACGTGGACGTCCATGCCGTCCTGGCCCGGCGGGGTCCGGACACGCAGGCCACCCCGGACCCGGACGCCCTCGCGTCGGGCGGCGTCGAACAGGGACGCGAGGCGGTCCTCGAGTGCGGCCCGACTCCGGGGCGGCCCGGCCCCGTCGCGGTCGGGATCGATCTCGACCCGCCCGTCGCCGGCGGCGGTCACCCGGACGCCGTCGTGGACGAACGAGGTGGTGGTCTCGCGGTCGCCCCCGGCGAGCAGGTCGTCGATCGCCTCCGGATCGACGCTCTCGGCGAGTGGCACCAGCGACTCGACCGGCCGGTCGGTCACCGCGGCGATCGACTCGACGATCCCGTGGCTCGGACTCTCGTACTCCGTCCAGTCCGTCCTGACGATTCCGCTCTGCCGCCCGTGTGGCTCGGATCCCATGGCTCGGGAGCGACCTGACCGCCGCCGGTCGATCGCTCTCGGTCTGCCCGTCGGTGACGGCGGAGCATAATCCTGTCGTGACGATACGGGTGACAGCTTCTCAGTCCCCGATCACGTCCAGCCCGGGGGCGAACGTCGCCCGGAGGACGACGACGAGGCTGTTCGTCTCGCCCGAGCCCCAGATCGCCGTCTCCTCGCGGCCTCCGTTCCCGTCCTCGACGAGGACGCTCGCGAGCGTCCGCTCGCGGTCGACGAGCAACACCCGGCCAGCGGGGGTCTCGGTGGGGTCCCAGGAGGTATCGACCGTCTCGACCGCCCCGACGGCCGTCCGGATCCGCCGGCGGACCGCGTCGTCGGTGGGGGCCAGCCCGACCCGGACGCCGCGGTCGTCGGCCGCCCGGAGCCCGTCGACGACCTCGTCGGTCAGAAGCTCCTCGACGGTCATGTAGATCACCTCGCGTTCGGCGGCGGCGAGAAACTCGAGCACCCGCTCGGCCACGGCCGTCCGACCGGTGACGGTCCAGACGCCGCGTTGCTCGTCCGATCCGGGCTGGTGGTCGATATCCTCCAGCGCCTCGCGCAGGCGGTTCACCCTGGTCGCGTACGTCCGCTCGAAGTGACGGCCGGTCGTCTCGACCGAGACGGGGCAGAACCGCTTGGGGCTGGCGCGCTGGACGTCGACCAGCCCGTGCTCGCGGAGCTCCTCGACCGCGTCGTACACCCGGGTCCGGGGCACCTCCACCCGCTCGCTCACGTCCCGGGCGGTCCCCTCGCCGAGCCACACGAGCCCGACGTAGGTCCGCGCGGCGTACGCACTCAGTCCCAGCGCCCGAAGCTGATCGACCGCGACCGACCTGGGATCGTCCTCTCGTTCCGACATGGCTCGTGACGGCCGACGCGTCACCCGACGTAGGAGCGGTCCGGCCGGTCTCGTTCGACCGTACTACCGGACCGAACAGCATATATTTTTTGTGAACACGCGAGTGACAGCCGCGCCGCCCCGGCGAGACCACCCGTCCACGGGCGCCGATCCGTACTTCTCGGAGGTACAGTCGGTGTAACGAACTGTTCGTAGCGCCGTAGCAGGGCCGATGAGGGACTTCTCCACGGGTAATCCGTATCTGGTTCGGTTACGAACGTCTGGAACGTCCGGAACTGATTAGAGTCCGGGACCGGTACCCGGGTGCGGACGTCGGGGCCGCCGGCGTCAGATCAGCATGGACGGAGCGTCGAACCGGGCGCAGGCGGTCGAGCTGTTACAGGAGCTCGGGCTGAAGGAGTACGAGGCACGGTGTTTCGTCGCGCTGGCCCGGCTGAGACGGGGGACCGCGCGGGAGATCGGCGAGGTTTCGGAGGTGCCCCGCACCCGGGTCTACGACGCGGTCCGCGTCCTCGAGGCGAAGGGGCTGGTCGAGGTCCAACACACCAGCCCACAGCAGTTCGGCGCGGTCACCGTCGAGGAGGCGATCGAGATCCTCGGCGAGACCTTCGAGGAACGCATCGACTCGCTGGAGGCTGCCCTCGTCGGGATCGAGGGCGTCTCTCCGGAGGACGTCTCCGAGGAGACACACGAGGTCTGGGCGCTCACCGGACACACCGCGGTCGACAGACGGGCCAGGACGCTGATCGACGATGCGACCGCCGAGGTCGTCGTCGTCGTGGGCGACCCGATGGCGCTCACCGACGGGCTGGTCGAGTCGATCGGCGCGGCCGCCGACCGCGGGCTCAAGGTCGCGGTCGGGGCCGTCAACGACGACCTCCGGGCCGTGGCCGCCGAGGCGCTCCCCGAGGTCGAGGTGTTCGCCTCCGAACTCGGCTGGCTGGCCCCGGCCGACCCGGCGGACCGCACGACCGTCACGTGTCTGCTCATGGTCGACCGGAGCGCGATCATGCTCGCCACGGCCGCCGACGGCCGGGAGCAGGGGGTGTTCGGCCGGGGCTACGGGAACGGACTGGTCGCCGTCGCGCGGCGCCTGCTGGTGAGTGGCCTCCTCCCGGCACACGATCCCGGGGTGGCGTCGTCCGCGTCCGCCGAGGATGCCGCCGACGACGCCTGACCGGCCGCCCCGTGTCGCCGGGGGGTCCGTGACCGCCGCGGAGCGCCCCGGCGGGTCGGTCGCTCACCGCCCGCGAGCGGTGGCTGAAACCCGCGTCTGACCGTTCGGGCGCTACTTGACCGGCCCGGCCGAAGCCGCGGGCGGTCCCCATGCGACTCCACGCGATCGGCGTCGGCGGCGCGGGCGGACGGATCGTGGACGAACTCCTCCGGTGGGACGGCGCCGGCCCGCTCCCGCGCTCGCCCGCCGGCTCCGGGCCGTCCGCGACCGCCCCGTCTACGCCGTTGCCCTCCTGCCCGGGGAGACGGAGAGCCGGCTCCGTTGCCACACCGCCGCCCGCTCGCTGCGGGCGCTCCGGGCGGCCCGTGACGGGCTCGTCCTGTTCGACGACGACACCGGCGGCGGCGGGGCGTGTGAGTCCGCCGGCACGGCCCGCACCCGGACGAACCGGACGGTCGCCCGCCGGCTGGTCGCGCTCTGTGGGGCCGGCGAGACGACCGACCCGGGCCCCGCGTCGGTCGTCGACGCCGCCGACCTGGCGGCCACGCTCGACGGCGGCGCGTCGGCGGTCGGGCGCGCTCGTCGTCGTCGCCGGCCCGCCCGCCCACCTCTCGCGCGCCGGTCTCGGACGCGCCCGGGAGTGGCTGGCCGACACGACCGGGGCCGCCGCCGTCCGGGCGGGCGACCGCCCGGTCCCCGACGCCGACCGGGTGGTGGCGACGGTCCTCCTCGGCGGCGTCGGCGCCCCCGACCGGCTCGACCCGACCGCCGGGGCGGACGCCGACGCCGACGCCGACGCCGCCGACGGCCCCGACGCGACGGACGCGGTGGTGGGCGAGGCCGGCGACCGGCTCGACGACCTGGTCTAGCGACCCGCGGGCTCGACGCCGACCTCGACGTCGACGCGCAGGCCGACGACCGGCACCGAGACCGAGAGCCGACGCGGCGCGCTCCGGGCGAGGGGGGCCGAGGGCGCCGGCCGCGGCCGCCGCGACGGCGACGACCGGGACGGCCGCCGCGAGGGCGATGCCGAGGGCGCTCCGGCGGGGGGCGTGTGGGTCGGTCGGCGGGCGGTGCTGGCGGGGGTCGCGGGGCTGTGACATGCGTCGCTGGGGGCGGGTGGATGCTCGGGCGGCGATCCGACGGCCGTCGGGCGGCGGGCGCGAGCGGTGGCTCAGACGTCGCGCCGCGTCGACGGGGCTCCGGGTAGGTGCTGGAGGGCGCGCATTACCGCGTCCTGGCGGAGCGAGGCTCCTGAGCTACTCCGAGAGGCGTTCACGGGTCACGACGCGGCCGCTACCGGAACGGGGCGAACCAGCCGTACCGGACCGAGAACCCCTCGCCGTCCGCCCGTCGGGCGACCCGACAGCGCCCGACCGGGACCGCCCGGTTGCGCGCGGCCGTCTCGTCGTCGTGACGGGAGGCGACGATCAGGTCGCGCTCGGACTCGGCGCGGGCCGCGACGGCCGCGGTGTCGAGGCCGGCCCGGATCCGCTCGGCCACCGTCCGCTCGACCGCCTCGGGCGCGGGGACGTGGCCGTCGGGCAGCACCCGCGCGCCGAGCCGGCCGTGCCGGGCCAGCCAGCGCCAGAGCCGTGCGAGCGGCGGGAGTCGCCCGACGGTCAGGAACGGCGCCGACGGCTCGGCGACGGTGACGGCGACGTAGTAGTCGGCCGTCTCGGGGTAGCCCGCCGGCACCGGGGCGTCGACGCGGGTGGTCGTCCAGCCGACCAGCCGGCGGTCCTCGTCGGGGGCGGACTCGGACACGGGCTCAGACCCGCAGCGCGGTCTCCACGTCGGGATCGACGAGCACGCTCCGCGCCCGCTCGGCCGCCCCCGAGAGCTCCGCCCGGTTCTCCATCAGCACCGTCTCGCTGGGAAAGAGGGGCTCGCCCACGACCAGGCCGTGTTCGCGGGCGGTCGAGCCCGTCACGGTCAGGTAGACGCCCAGACCCACGTCGGCGATGGCCGCCTCCTCCGCGCGCTCGTCGTCGGGGTAGACGAACTCACAGCCCGCGGCCGCGCGGGTGCCGAGCACCGCCTCCACCAGCCGCTCGTAGCGCGGCGAGATACAGAGCGGCCCCTCGTGGGCGGCGACCAGGTCGCGGTCGAGGGCTGCCCCTGCCGGCAGGCGGTCGGGCGTCGCCAGCAGGGTGTGATGGACGGTGTCGCCCAGCCCCCGCACCACCCGCACGTCGGTGTCGTGGGGGTCGATCCGCTCGTTGATCGCGCCCAGCGACTCCAGCCCCGTCTCGCGCAGGCCGACGACCTCCTCGAGCACGAGGTCGGCGCTGTCGAACCCGAGCGCGAAGGCGTGGGTGCGCAGCGCGCGGAACGGCTCCTCGCGCCCGATCAGTTCGATCTCGAAGGGCTCGCCGGACGCGGGCAGCACGATCCGGTCGAAGACGATCCGCCGGGGATAGCCCTCGCGGTCGTCGCGCACCAGGGTGTACTCCGGGGCGTGCGGGTCCACGAGGTCGCTGTACTCGGCCAGCCGGTCGTAGACGGCCGTCTCCGGGCTGGCCCGCCCCTTGGTGACCGCCTTCTCGTACTCGAGCGTCGAGACGATCCCGTCGGCGCGATCCGGCGCGACCGCCCGCCCCGCGAGCCGGTCGAGCGTCGCCGCGAGCGGGCGGCCCTTGCGCGGCACCGCCACCCGGACCCGTCTCTGATCGGTCATCGGTCGAGCGGGCGCGCCCCGCCCGCAAACCCGTTCCGGTTCCGCCGTCGCGCCCGCGCCGCCCTCACGGTCCGAAGGCGTCGCGCATCCGCTCGCGGAACGCGCGGAGCTCGTCGAGCTCGGACTCGAGGTCGTGGACGTCCGCGCGAAGCTCGTCGACGCGCTCCTCGACCGACTCGACCGAGGCGTCGGTCTCGCCCTCGAGATCGGCCACCGACGCCTCCAGCCCCTCGACGGTGGTCCGGAGCGCGTCCAGATCGCCCTCGGTCGCCTCGACCCGCTCGGCCAGCCCGGTCACGTCGGACTCGACGGCCGAGACCCGCTCGGCCGCCGCGTCGAGGTCGGCGCGGGCGTCGTCGAGCCGGTCGGCCAGGCGCTCGTCGGTCTCCTCGACGGTCGCGAGTCGCTCCTCGACGGCCGCCACGTCCGCGCGGGCGTCGTCGAGGTCCGACCGCACCCCCTCGATCGCCGCCGCGCCGGTGCCCTCCTCGTCGATGAACTCCTCGAGCGCGTCTGTGTAGGCCGCGAGGTCCTCGGTCCGGTTCTGTAGCCGGTCGATCCGCACCTCGACGCTGCGTGGCACCGACGGCTCCGGCTCGGGCGCCGCCGGCGCCAGCGCGTCCCGGAGCGTCTCGACGTCGCCTGCCGCCACCTCGCCCGCGCGGACCTCGGCCGCCAGCGCCGCCGCCACGCTCCCGGGCGTCGCCGCCGGCGTCGGCCCCGCGTCGTCGGTCCCGTCGGCCCCGTCGTCGGCCGCCCGGGTCACCGCCGGACGGAGGTCCGGATCGACGCGTCGTGGCTTTGCGTCCCCGTTCGCGGGCGTCCCGGGCTCGTCGAGGTCGTCCAGCGGCTCCGCGTCCGGCTCGTCGAGGTCGTCCAGCGGCTCGGGCTCGGCGTCGGGTTCGGCCTCCTCGATCTCCTCGATCTCCTCGATCGGGTCGGACTCGTCCTCGAGCGCGGCCGCCACGTCGTCGGCGGGGGCCTCGGTCTCGGCGCCGGCGGGCTCGTCGCCGGCCAGCGCGTCCCGGACCGATCGGGTCGTGTCGCGCCCGAGCACGTCCTCTGGGGACTCGACGCCGTCGCCGGCCGACAGCCGCTCGACCCGGGGCCGGCCCAGGAACGGGCGGGCCTCCTCCGGATCGTCGATGCGGATCCCGTAGACGGTCGTCACCTCCGCGTCAGGCTCCAGCGTGCGCTCGTACTCGACGCGGTGGTCACGATAGGCCGTCCAGCCGTCGCTGTCGTAGTCGGGGTGAAAGCCGATCCCCTCCATCGGGAACGACTCGGGGACCGAGTCGGTCAGCCGGACGTCGACCGGCTCGTCGGCCGTCGATCTGATGACGAACTCGACGGCCGGGACGGGAAACTCGTCGGCCGAGAACCGCTTCTCGACCGTCAGATCGCCCTCCGTGACCGTCACCACGTCGTCGAGGCCGGCCTCGGGGCCCGGGTCGTCTGCCATGGCTCGTCGTTCCGTCACCGACGGCATAAATCGTCCGGCGGGCCTACAGCTCGGTCCGATCGCCGATCTCGAGATGTGTCAGGCGCCGCGGGTAGTCGTGGCTCCGGCGGTGGGTCGACAGCGCCGTCGGATCGGCGGTCAGGCCCTTCCAGACGTCCCAGTGGGTCGCCACGAGCCGGTCGAGTTTGAGCTGGGTCGCCGCCCGCACGACCGCGTCCGGGTCGGCGTACCACGTCTTCTCCGCCGGCCCGCCCGTCGCCGGATCGACCAGCCGGCCCGTGCTTCCCAGCGCCATTACCCCGAGGTCGAGGTCGAACGCCCGCCCGACGCTCGCGAGTTCGTCGCCCGGCCGCGTGTCGCCGCCGTGAAACACCGTCCCCGCCTCGTGCTCGATCACGTAGCCCACGGGGTCGTCGGCGTCGGGATCGTTCACCCGCACGACCGTCAGATCGAACTCGCCCACCGAGAGCGTCTCCTCGGGCGCGACCTCGCGAAAGTGGTCGGCCGAGAGGCCGTACTCGTCGGTCCAGCCCTCGCGCTCGACGCGCGCGAGCGAGCCGGCGGGCGCGACGTAGGTCGCGTCGGTGCCCGCGAGCATCGGCCCCTGGGTCGGCCCGTGGACGTGGTCGGTGTGCTCGTGGGTGGCGAGCACCGCGTCCGCGCGGGCCACGTCCTCGGGATCGAACGGGACCGGCACCATCCGGATCAGCCGCGGCGGATCGCCCACGCCACAGTAGGGGTCGATCCAGAGGGTCGTCCCCTCGCGGCCCTTCAGGGCGAGCCCGTTACAGCCCAGATACCAGACCGCCACGGTCCGGGGGGTGGCCGTCTCGATCGCCCGCGGGAGCCAGTCGCCCCAGTCGCTCGTCCCGAGCGCGTGTGTCATGGCTCGGGCTGGGGTCGGCCGGGGGTTGAGCGTTGTGGAGGGGGTGGGGGTAGACGTAAGCCGGAGCGGGCCAAAGGCCGACCGTGCGCGTCAGCGTCGTCGGCGGGAGTCGCGTGGGCGAGGAGACGGCGGCCGTCGCCCGGCGGGTGGGACGGCTGCTCGGCGAGCGCGGCCACGAGCTCTACTGTGGCGGGCTCGGCGGCGTGATGGCCGCGGCCTGTCGGGGGGCGCGGGAGGCGGACGGGCGGACCGTCGGCATCCTGCCCGGCGAGGACCCGGCGGCCGCCAACCCCCACGTCTCCGTGCCGGTCGCGACCGGGCTCGGCGACGCCCGGAACGCGCTGGTCGTGCTGAACGGCGACGGCGTGATCGCCGTCGCCGGCGGGCCGGGCACCTGCTCGGAGCTCGGGCTGGCGGGGGCCGCGGGGCGGCCGGTCGCCGCGCTCGACAGCTTCGACCTGCCGTGGGTCCGGGCCTGCGAGCGCCCGCTGGCGGCCGTCGAGCACGTCGAACGGGCGGTCGAGCGGTAGCCGCCCCGCCGCTCACCAGGTGCCGTGGAAGGTGTCGAACTCCAGCTCCTCGAGCGGGCGCTGGCCGACCGCACACTCGTACTCGCCGGGGGTGAGCATCGGGACGTGGAACTGCGGGCCGTCGTCGGTCGTGATCCGGGGACAGCCGGTGTTGACGAAGGCGTCGACGTCGAAGTTGCGCAGACGGTCGGGCGTCACCTCGTCCATCGTGATCAGGTAGGCGTCGTCGTTGTTCGCGAGGATCTCCTGGGCGGTCTCCCACCGGCCCTGGCCGATCTTCGTACAGAAGATCACGCCCCACTTCTCGGCGTCCATCGCCCGGTGGACCGCACCGTAGCGCTGGCGCATGAACTTCTCCGTGTCCGCGACCGTCACCACGTTGTTGACCGGGTCGGCGATCACCACCGTCTTCTCGGGGTGTTCCATCGCCAGCCCGAGGGGGTGGAACTTGCCCCCGCCGACGTAGAGCACGTGGTCGGCGGGCACCTCGGCGCTGGCGTAGTTACAGCCGAGCACCTGTCCCTCGTGGGTCAGGCGCTCGTCGCCACGGCGGGTGTGGACGACGTAGCCCCGCTCCTCCAGCCACGCACACATCTCGTCGAAGCGGTTCATGTGCTGGGCGGTCGTCACGAGCCCGACCGCCGGCCCGTCCGCGTCGTCGGCCGCGTCGTCGGTCGCCGGCAGCTCCGCCAGCGACTCCTCCATGATCGGGAAGGGGTCGACGTTCGAGAACAGCGGCACGTAGACGATGCGGTCGGACTCTTTCATCGGCGAGTGGCCGAAGTGGACGAACAGGTCCGTCCGGCGCATCAGCTCGGTGTCGAGGTCACAGGCCCCGTAGCAGGGCTGGCCCGAGAGGACGAAGCGGACCCCGTCGGTGCGCGCGCGGAGGTCGTCGACCACCGCCGGTCCGCGCCGTTTCAGCCCCTCGGGGAACTGGAGGCCGACCGACTCGGCGCCGTGCTCGTCGACGGCGTCGAGGATCCGCTCTAGCTCGTAGTCCCACTCCCGGTCGTGACGGAGCGACAGCCCCGTTCGACGGAGGTCGCCGGCCGTCCGGCCGTCGTCCTCGGTCCCCTGCTGGCTCATTACCCTCCGTTGGTGACCCGCGGGTATCAAGTCGGCGTTCCGGCGACCGTCCGTCGCGCGGCCGACGCCGGCTTCAAGCCCGCCGGCCGCGTGCTCGGCGCATGGCCGATCTGCCCCTCGAGCACGTCCACGTCCCGCCGGCCGCGACCGACCCGCCCGAGCCCGCGCCGGCCGCCCTCGTCTTGCACGGCCGCGGCGCCGACGAGGAGGACCTCCTGCCCGTCGCCCGCCGCCTGCCCGACTCCCACCACGTCCTGAGCCTGCGGGCCCCCGACCGCCTCGGGCCCGGCTACACCTGGTACGACCTCGACCTCTCGGGTGGTGGGCTCCACGAGAGTCAGCCCGACGCCGAGGGCTTCCGGCGCAGCCTCGACCTGATCGGTGCCGCGGCCGACGCCGCGCCCGACGCCTACGGCGTCGACCCCGACCGGATCGGGCTGGTGGGGTTCAGCCAGGGCGCCGTCTCGGCGCTCGCGCTGCTGGTCGAGGCGCCCGCCCGCTGGGCCTGGACCGCCGCACTCCACGGCTACCTCGCCGGCTCACACGCAGACCGGGCGACCGGGCTCGACGGCGCGCCCGTCCTCGTCACCGCCGGGCTGGCCGACGAGGTGATCCCCGCCGCGCGGGCGGCGACCGCGGCCGAGCGCCTCCGCGCGGCGGGCGCGGCCGTCGACCACCGCGAGTACGAGACCGGCCACGGGATCGGCCCGGCCGAGGCCGCGGACGTGGTCGCGTTCGTCCGCGATCACCCCCTGGCCGGGTGAGGGCGGGCGGTGGTGGCGTTCGTGCCCGTCGCGCTCGCGCCCCGGCCGGTCGCCTCGCGGGCGGTCCCGTACCAGTCCGGCTCCTCGACCGCGTCGCACAGCGGGCCGTACGCCATCGCGAACGAGGAGCGCCGGCGGGTGCCGTCGGCCGACCGCTCGTAGGTGACCGCGAGTTCGACCACGAAGCCCCGGTCGGTGACCAGCGCCGTCGCGGTGTAGCCCGCGACCGATCCCTCGAACGCCGCCGGGGTTCCCTCGGCCGTCAGCAGGTAGCCTTCGACCGGCGGGGCCGACACCCGGCTGATCGAGCCCCGCGTCCCGCCCAGGTAGCGCGCGACGTAGCCCTCCGCCCGGTCGGCGAACGGTCCCTCGCCGCCCGCCCGGCGCTCGACCGTCTCGCGCACGTAGCGGCTGCCGTTCGTCCCGGTGAGCCGGCGGTAGACGTGGTCGCCGTCGGCGTAGCTCGTGAACGACCGGACCCGCTCGGTCCCGCCGGCGAGCAGGGTGCCGTTCGCCCGGTAGCGGTAGCGCGTCGGCCCGTCGGCCCGCACGACCTCCCGGGCCTCGAGCCAGCGGCCCTCGACCGCGCCGGCGTCGGCCCGCCGGGAGACGATCGTCAGCCGGTAGGACCGCCCGGCGGCCACCTCGCCGTGGGCCTGGGCCAGCGCCCGGGCGTCGGTCAGGCCCGACGGCCCGAGCCCCGGCGGGTAGCTCGCCCCCGTCGCCGTCGGGCTCTCGACGCCGGGGGGCGGGATCGGCGTCGCCGGCCCGGCCGGGGTGACGTTCGCCGTCCCCGCCCCGTCGGTGGCCTCGACCCCGGGCCCGGTCCCGATCCCGGCCGGCCCGGCGACGACCGCCGCGAGGGCGGCCACGACCGCGAGCGCGACCGCCGCGACGACGCCCGCCGCCCGCCGTCGGTCGCGGGCCGCCGGCCCGTGCGGGGGGTCGCTCCCGTCGAGGGCGAGCCCGAGGTGGCGCTCGCAGATCCGCGTCGCGGTCGCCCGGTCGAGCCCGTAGCAGAGGCGATCGCGGAGCGCGGCCGGGGGGTGGTGGGCGGCGTCGTGGCGCGCCGCCAGCCCCGGCGCCGGCCGCTGGGCCACGACGGCGTCGATCCGGCCCGCGACCGGTCCGGCGGGCCGTGGCTCGCGCCACGGGAGCCGGCCGCCGGCGGCGACGAGGAGGCGCTCGTCGGCCCCCGCGACGACCACGACCGCGCCCTCGTGGCGGACCCCGGTCGCGTCCGGGCGGGCGGCGTGGGTCCCGGCCACCAGCGAGCGGAACTCCTCGGTGCCAAGCCGTCGGACCGCGCGGGCGAACGCCGTCTCGGTCGGGGCCACCACGGCCGGCGCTCGGGGTCCGGCCGGCCTGAACGTTTCGCCGGGCCGACCGGCGCGGGCGAGGGCTCTTGTACCGGAGCGCGACCAGACGGCCCGTGCTCGCGATCGCCGGCGGCAAGGGTGGGACCGGGAAGACGACGACCGCGCTGGGGCTGGCCGGCGCCCTCGACGGGCCGGCGCTCGTGGCCGACGCCGACGGCGACATGCCGGACCTGCACGCGATGGCGGGCGTCGACCGCGAGCCGACCCTGGCCGACCTGGACGACCGCCCGCCCGGCGCACTCGCCCAGCCCGCGCCCGGCGTCGACGGGGTCTCGGTGCTCCCGGCGCCACGAGCCGGTCGACCGGCCGGCGGGCCGACCGCGGGGGCGACGGCGGCGGCGCTCGCCCGCCTGCGGGCGGCCGACCCGCCGGCGGTCGTCGACTGCCCCGGCGGGGCGGGCCCCGACGCGGTCGCCCCGCTCCGGGCCGCCGACCGCGTCCTGGTGGTGGCCTCGGCCTGTCGCCCGGCGCTGCGCGACGCCGCCAAGACCGTCGCCACCGCCCGGGCGCTCTCGGCCCCCGTGGCGGGTGCGGTGCTCGTCCGGACCGCGACCGCGCCCGACGGGGTGGCCGACCTGCTCGGCTGTCCGGTGCTCGCGACCGTTCCGGAGGCCGAGCCGCCGGTGCTCCGCCGGGACATCGTGCGCGTGGCGTACGAGCGGCTTGCGGCGGCGCTCGCGACGGGCGAAGAGGTATAGTGACTGGCCCCCGAACGCGAGCGCATGGTCGACCGGCTCCGGACCGGAATCACGGTGCTCGACCGGCAGCTCGACGGCGGGATCCCGGCCGGCAGCATCGTCCTCCTGTCCGCGCGGCCGGCCAGCCAGTCGGAGCTGTTCCTCTACGAGCTGACCGCCACCCGGGGGACGCTCTATCTGACGACGATCCGGTCCGACCAGGCGGTCAAGGACGCGGTCGACCGCGTGCCCGGCCGGGTCGGCAGCCCGACGGTCCGGGACATCGGCGGCGACGCCCCCCTCGACGGGGCCAACCGTCTGATCCGCGATCTGCCCGAGGGGGCGAACCTGATCATCGACGCGCTCGACCCGCTCGAACGCCAGGATCCCTCGCGCTACCGGGGCTTTCTCAACGAGCTCCAGACCCACATGATCAACACCCGCGGGCTGGCGGTGTTGCACGCCCTCGACGGGACCGCGGTGCCCGAGAACCGCGACCTCAGCGCCCACATGGCCGACGTGGTGTTCGACCTCCGGACCGCGGTCGAGGGCTCGGAGATCGAGAACCGCCTCGCCGTGCCGAAGTTCCGGGGCGGGAGCGCGCTGGAGGAGACGATCAAGCTCCGGCTGACCGAGGACGTGGCGATCGACACCAGCCGGGACATCGCGTAGCCGGCCTTAGAGCGCGAGCGCGACCACGGCCGCCGCGACGAGGACGGCGAGCCCGGCCCAGAGCAGCGGCCGCTCGACCGGACTCCCGGTCTCGCCCCGGCCAAAAACCAGGTAACACAGGTAGATCCCGAGCGGCGCCATCCGCCGGACCGGGCCGACCTCGACGGCGAGTACGAGCTCGGTCGCGAGCGTGAGCGCGACCGTCGCGGCGGCGGCGACGCCGGCGACGACCAGGTCGTCGCGCACGTCCTCCAGCGCGGGCGCGGCGCTCACGCCGCGGGGCTCACTCCTCGCCCAGCTCGTCGACGAGTTCGTCGGCGTCGACGTCGACGTCCTCGAGCGCGGCCTCGACGTCGTCGGCGCCACCGCCGCCCGCGCCGCCCATCATGCCGCCCATGCCCATGCCCATGCCGCCGCCGTCGAACGTCTCCTGGACGACGACCCGGTCGACGTCGAGGCGGGCCATCAGCTGGTTGGCGATCTGGCCCTTCTGGAAGAGCCACTGCTGGTTCATCGTCATCCCGGGGGTCGCCTCGATGTAGAGCGTCTCGCGCTCGACCGTCCGGGTCTCGGTCGCGGGCTCGCCCTCGCCGTCGCCGTCGTCCTCGACCTCCTCCTCGATCTCCTCGGTCTCGATGCTGACCTCGGGGGCCTGCTGGAGATACATCCCGAGGAGACCGCGGGCCTTCTCGACACGGTCGGTGACGGCCTCGACGATCTCGTACTCGTAGTCGAGCGCCTCGCCCGCGAGCGGGTGGTTGAAATCGACCCGCGCGCGCCCGCCGATGATCGTCTCGACGTGGCCCTGGTCGCCGTCGATCCGGACCTGCGCGCCCGGGTAGCGGTCGTCCTCGGGGATCTTCTCGGCGCTGACCGTCCGCACCTCGTCGGGATCGACCTCGCCGAACGCCTCGGCCGCCGGCACCCGGACCGAGGCCGCGTCGCCCACGTGGCTCCCCTCCAGCGCCCGGTCGACCGCCTCGAAGACGTGGCCCGCGCCGACCACGATCGTCCGGGGCGAGAACTCGTGGTCCTCGTCGTCGATCCCGGCCTCCTCGGCCACCTCCTCGGAGGTCGTGTCGACGACGCGGTCACTCTCGACGGTCCGGACCGTGTACTCGACCCGGACGAAGTCGCCGTTCGCGAGGCCGTCGTCGGCCTCGGGCTCGGACTCCTCGCTGTCGCCGGCGACCGCGGTGTCGGGCTCG
>CAZMLQ010000002.1:31134-45001 GCA_964567195.1 uncultured Haloferacaceae archaeon
TCGGGCTCGGCGTCGGCCCCGGTCTCGGCCCCGGCCGTCTCGTCGTCGTTCATGGAGGGGCTATCCCGCGGTCCACCCTTAAGAATCACGTTTCGGGGACGGTGGGCTTATGCCACGCCACGGTCTCGATCGGCCGTGTACGAGGTCGAAATCAAGCTCCGGGCGGCCCACGGGACGGTCCGCGAGCGCCTGGCCGCGACCGACGCAACCCGCGAGGGCCGGGTCACCCAGCGCGACGTCTACTACGACGCGCCCCACCGCGAGTTCGCCGCGACGGACGAGGCGTTGCGGATCCGCCACGAGTCGGCCGAGGGGGGCGAGACGGTCGTGTTGACCTACAAGGGCGCGCGCGTCGAGGGCGCGGGCAAGAGCCGACCGGAGCACGAGACCGCGGTGGGCGACGGCGACGCCGCCGCCGCCGTCCTCGAGGGGCTCGGCTTCGAGCCGGCGGCGACGGTCGAGAAAGAGCGCGAGGTCTGGCGCTGGGGCGAGGAGACGGTCGCCCTCGACGCGGTGACCGGTCTGGGCGAGTTCGTCGAGATCGAGCGCGAGGCCCCCGAGGAGCGCGTCGAGACCGCCCACGAGGCGACGCGCGAGCGCCTGCGCGAACTCGGGCTCGACCCGGGCGAGGGGATCACGACCTCCTACCTCGGCCTGCTGTTGGATGCCCGAGAGTAATACTCCGGCGGCGAACGCTTTCCGCAAGTTATAGCACGCGGCCGGCGGAAGGGTCTCCAATGACCGACCGGAACGTCCGCGTGGAGGCCGCCCAGCGGCCCGCGGTCGAGGACCAGGCCGTCGAGATCGTCGAGCGAAAGGGAATCGGCCACCCGGACTCGATCTGTGACGGCATCGCCGAGGCCGTCGCCCGGCGGCTCTCGCGGCTCTACATCGACCGCGTCGGGCGGGTGCTACACTTCAACACCGACGAGACACAGCTGGCGGCGGGCACGGCGGCGCCGGCGTTCGGCGGCGGCGAGCTGTTAGAGCCCATCCACGTGCTGATCGTCGGGCGCGCCACCCGCCGCCACGAGGGCCACACCTTCCCCGTCGACGCCGTCGCGCTCGAGGCCGCCCGGGACTACCTCGACGCGCACGTCCCCGAGCTCGACGTGGGCACGGACGTGGTGGTCGACACCCGGCTGGGCGAGGGCAGCGGCGACCTTCAGGTCGTCTTCGGCGAGGACGACGGGGCCGCGGTGCCGATGGCCAACGACACCAGCTTCGGCGTCGGCCACGCCCCGCTGACCGAGACCGAGCGGATCGTCCGCGACGCCGAGGTCCGGCTGCGCGAGTCCTACGCCCCGGACCACCCCGAGCTCGGCCCGGACGTGAAAATCATGGGCAAGCGCGAGGACGACCGGATCTCGGTCACCGTCGCGGCGGCGCTGATCGACCGCCACGTGGCCGACGTGGCGGCCTACCGCGACGCGATCGCGGGGATCCGCGGGTTCGTCGCCGACCTCGCGGCCGAGTACACCGACCGCGAGGTGACCGTCGAGGTCAACACCGCCGACGACTACGAGTCGGAGTCGGTCTATCTGACCACCACCGGCACGAGCGCCGAGCAGGGCGACGACGGGAGCGTCGGCCGGGGCAACCGGGCAAACGGGCTGATCACCCCCAACCGGCCGATGAGCATGGAGGCCACCAGCGGGAAGAACCCCGTCAACCACATCGGGAAGATCTACAACCTGCTGTCGACCCACATCGCCCACGCCGTCGTCGACGAGGTGGCCGGCATCCGCGACCTGCGGGTGCGCCTGCTCTCCCAGATCGGCAGCCCGATCGACCGGCCCCAGGTCGCGGACGTCCACGCCGTCCCCGAGCCGGCTGTCGAGCTGGCCGCGCTCGCCCCCGAGATCCGGGCGATCGTCGACCGCGAGCTCGGCGACGTCACCGGGATCACCCGTCGCGCGGTCGCCGGCGAGCTGGCGACGTTCTGACCGTGGCCGACCCCGACCCCGATCGCGACCGGGTCGTGCTCGCGGGCTACGGCGAGATCGGGACCAAGAGCGCGCCCGTCCGCCGGCGTCTGACCGGGCGCCTCCGCGCGAACCTCGCCGCCGTGCTCGCCGACCGCTCGATCCCCGGCACCGTCGAGCGGCGCTGGTCGCGGCTGGTCGTCCACACGCCGGCCCCCGGGGCAGGCGCCGCGGCCGCGGGCGACGTGGCCGGACTCGTCTGGGCGCGACCCGCGACGGTCGTCCCCGCCGAGCGCACGGCGGTCGTCGCGACCGCCGTCGCCGCGGCCGACCGGGCCGGCCCCGGCCGGTTCGCGGTCCGCGCGCGCCGGACGGGCCCGCCCGAACGCCACCCGTTCGGCGCCCGGGAGCTGGAGCGGGCGGCCGGCGCGGCGATCGAGCGCGCGACCGGCGCGGCCGTCGACCTCGACGCCCCCGAGACGACGGTCCGGATCGAGGTGCGCGGCGACGAGGCGTTCGTCTCGACCGCCGAGACCGAGGGGCCGGGCGGGCTGCCGGTCGGCACCGGCGGCCGGGTGGTCGCGCTCGTCTCGGGCGGCATCGACTCGCCCGTCGCCGCGTGGGCGCTGATGCGACGGGGCGCGGTGCCGGTCCCCGTCTACGTCGATCTGGGCGATTACGGCGGCGCCGACCACCGGGCCAGGGCGGAGGCGACCGTCGCGGCGCTGGCCCGCCGGGCACCCGACGAGGATCTGGGCCTCCGGGTCGTCGAGGCGGGCGATCTCGTCGCGGAGCTGGTCGAGTCGGTCGGGCCCACCCGGACGCTCTCGCTCAGGCGGGCGATGCTCGCCGCCGCCGCCGGCGTCGCCGAGGCGGTCGGCGCCGACGCGCTCGTCACCGGCGAGGCGCTGGGCCAGAAGTCGAGCCAGACCGGGCCGAACCTCGCGGTCACCGACGCCGCGGTCGATCTGCCCGTCCACCGGCCGCTGCTCGCCCGCGACAAGGCTGAGATCGTCGCCACCGCGCGCGCGCTCGGCAGCTTCGACGACGCCACCGTGCCGGCGGGCTGTGAGCGGGTGGCGCCGGCCCACCCCGAGACCGCCGCCGACCGCGCGGCCGTCGAGCGCGCCGAACCCGACGACCTGCTCGCCCGCGCCCGGGCGCTCGGGACCGCGGCGGCCGAGTCCGCCGCGACGGCCGCGGACGACCGCCCCGGCCGACGCCGGCGGGACGCCCCCGCCCGCGACTGAGCGCGGCCACGACACAACGCCTATCGGGCGCGGGCGTCGAGCACGACCGTGACGCGGGTCTGTCTGGTCGGGAGCGAGGACATCGACCTCCGCTACGAGCTGCTCTCGCGCGAGACCGCGCGGCGGGCGCTCGCCACCTACGAGCTCGCCCGGCCGTTCGAGAACACGGTCGCGGTCGAGACCGTCTCGCTCGGGGCCGCGGTCGCGCTCTGTAACGACCTCGACTGGTATCTCGCCCGCTTTGCCGACGCCGCCTGGGTCCGCGAGCCGAGCCTCAGCACCGAGGAGTGGCTCTCGCGCGGGCTGGCGACCGCGGTGCGGGACGGCCACGTCGAGCCCGCGGCCACCGACCGCTATCTCACCGTCTACGGCGTCGCCGACGGCGCGCTGGTCGAGCCGATGTACGTCGTACGGACCGGCGACGGCGACGACCGCCCGGCCTACGACCTCCGGCCCGTCGAGCGGACGGTGACGGTCCGGGTGACCGAATCGGAGTTCAGCTGACCCCGCTCAGTCGTCGAACAGCCCGGTCGAGACGTAGCGCTCGCCGCTGTCCCAGAAGACCGTCACCACCAGCGGCTCCGCGACCGTGTCGGTCAGCCGGCGGGCCACCCGCCCCGCCGCGAGGTTCGACGCCCCCGAGGACTGGCCGACCAGCAGGCCCTCCTCGCGGGCGAGGCGGCGACACTCGGCCTCGGCCTCGGGGAGCGCGACCGTCTCGACGTCGTCGAGCAGGTCGACGTCCAGGTTCTCGCTGACGAAGCCCGGCCCCATGCCCTGGAACTCGTCGGCCCCGGCCTCGCCGGTCGACAGCACCGCGTTCTCGGCGGGCTCGACCGCCACCACCTCGACCTCCGGGTGGGCCTCGCGCAGCCGCCGGCCCGTCCCGGTCAGCGTGCCGCCGGTGCCGACGCCCGCGACGAGGGCGTCGATCGTCCGGTCGCCCACCTGGTCGAGTATCTCCGCGCCGGTCGTCCGGTAGTGGGCCTCGGGGTTGGCGGGGTTCTCGAACTGCCGGGGCTGGAACCGCCCCTCGGCCTCCAGCTCGTCTGCGCGCGCCCGCGCGGCCGAGATGTCGCCCTCGACGAGCTCGACCGTCGCGCCGTAGGCCCGCATGACCGCGCGGCGCTCTGGCGACTTCGAGGCCGGCATCACGAGGGTCACGTCGTAGCCTTTCACCGCGCCGACCATCGCCAGCCCGATGCCGGTGTTGCCACTCGTCGGCTCGACGATCCCGTCGCCCGGCTCGAGCTCGCCGGCCGCCTCCGCCGCCTCGACCATCGCGAGCGCGGGGCGGTCCTTCGCGCTCCCGCCCGGATTCCGGGACTCGACCTTCGCGGCCACGGTCGTCCCCGCGGGCGAGTCCACCCGGACCAGCGGCGAGCCGATCGTCTCGAGTACGCCGTCGTCCATGCCGGCGGGCTACGCCGGCGGCGGGTAAGGCGTTGACGACCCCGGCCCCGACCGCCGCCACCGCCGACGCCGGGCCGGGCCGCGGGGTTGATGACGCCCGCGGCCGTCGGACCGGCGTGACCCTCGAGACGATGACCCCCGACCCGGCGTTCGACCCCGACGCCCACGCGGACACGGTGGCCGCGCTTGGCGCGCCCGGCCTCGTCTTCCGCGTGTGGGGTGGCGACTGGTGTCCGGACTGCCGGCGAGCCCTGCCGGCGTTCGCGGCGGCGCTCGACGCCGCCGGCGTGCCCGCGGACCGGATCGAGATCAGCGCGGTCGAGCGCGGCCCCGACGGGGGCAAGGTCGGCCCCGGCGTCGAGCGCCACGGGATCGAGTTCGTCCCGACGGTGGTGGTCGAGCGTGACGGGACCGAACTGGCCCGCTTCGTCGAGGGCGAGGCCGACGGCCGCCCGATCGCGGCCGTCCTCGCGGACCGCCTGTCGGCGGCCACGGACGACGCCTGAGCCGGGCCGTCGCGCATGGGACAGCTTTACGAGCCGTCGGTCCGATCCTCCCCTCGGGCCGTCGTCGCGTGACGTGGGGGGAGACACGGACGGCCCACGGCACGACGTACCCCGCCCGCGTCCCGCGGGCGGTTCGACGCTACCCGTCCAGCCAGTCGAGCGCCGCGTCCAGCTCCGTCGCCGGCGGCGAGCAGGTCCGGCCCCGGCAGGCGTAGACCGTCGGGGCGCCGTCGCGGGCCGACCGGCCCCGCCAGATCGGGGGGGTCTCGTCGAGTCCGAGCCGGTCGAGCCAGCCCGCCAGCCCGTCGTCGGTCGGGGGCCGGAGCGAGAGCGTCGCCGCCGGCAGGTACCGGTCGGCGAGCGTCTCGCGCCACGGTGCCGGGAGGGCGTCGGCGGCGACGGTCAGTTCGATCCCGCCGCGGGCCCGCCGGTCGGCCGCGAGCGCGAGCGAGACGTGCTCGGTCGGGCTCGCGCGCACCCGGTCGGCGTGGGTGGCGAGCAGCCGGTCGACGACCGCCTCGAAGCCCGCGTCGGGGGCGAACGCCGACAGATCGGCCAGGAGCCGGGTCGCCACCCCCAGGCTGGAGGGCGTCGACTGGTCGCGAAACTCCTGAGGGCGGGTGACCAGATCCGGCGCGTCGGCGGGCGTGAAGTAGAGCGTCCCCGCCGCCTCGTCGTAGAAGCGCTCGACCAGCGCCCGCGCCAGGTCGAGCGCGAACGAGAGGTGCTCGACGTCGCCGGTCGCCTGGTAGGCGTCGAACGCCCCGCGGCCGAGGAAGGCGTAGTCCTCGAGGTAGCCAGGCACGCCGACCGCGTCGTCGCGCGAGCGGCGGTGGAGCCGGCCGTCGACCCAGTGGCGCTCCCGGACGAACGCCAGCGCCGCGACCGCCCGGTCGGCGAGCGCGGGGTCGAGCACCCGCCCGCCGAGCGCGAACGCCGAGACCGCGAGCCCGTTCCAGCCCGCCAGCACCTTCTCGTCGCGGGCGGGCCGGGGCCGGCGCTCGCGGGCGTCGAACAGGTCCGCACGGGCCGCGAGCAGACGCTCGCGCACCGTCGCCTCGTCGAGACCGTGGCTCGCGGCGAGGTCGGCGTGGCTCGCGGCGATCGTCGGCACGGTCGCCCCGGCCTCGAAGTTGCCCGCCTCGGTCACGCCGTAGCGGTCGCGCGCCAGCGCCGCGGTCCGGTCGTCCGCGACCGCCGCGTCGACCTCCCCGGGCGTCCAGACGTAGAACGCCCCCTCCTCGGGGCCGCCCGCGCGCCCGGCCGGAGGCTCGCTCCGGGCGTCGAGCGTGCTGTAGAGCCCGCCCTCGGGGCTGGCGAACTCCCGGTCGAGAAAGCCGAGCGTCTCCTGGGCGATCCGGGCGTAGCGGGGCGCGCCCGTCGCCTGGTGGGCCCGGAGGTAGACCCGCGCGAGCTCGGCGTTGTCGTACAGCATCTTCTCGAAGTGTGGCACCGTCCACGTCCGGTCGGTGGCGTAGCGGTGGAAGCCGCCGCCGATCTGGTCGTACATCCCGCCCGAGGCCATCGCGTCCAGCGTCTCGATCGCAACCTCGCGGGCCTCGGGCCGGTCGGTGACCGCGGCCGTCCACAACAGGAGGTCGATCCGGGCGGGCTGGGGGAACTTCGGCCCCGAGCGACCGAAGCCGCCGTGCTCGCGGTCGGCGCTCCGGAGCACGGCGTCGGCCGCGGCGGTCAGGCTCTCGGCCCCCGGCGCATCGCCCGGCGGATCGGTCGACTCCAGGCGGTCGCGCAGCGCCGCGGTCCACTCGTCGGCGCGGCTCTCTAGCTCCGCGCGGTCGCGCTCCCAGTCCGACGCCAGCCGCTCGAGCAGGTCGCGAAAGCCCGGCGTCGTCTCCGTCGCCTCGGGCGGAAAGTAGGTGCCGACGAAGAAGGGCCGGCCGTCGGGGGTGAGCCAGGCCGAGAGCGGCCAGCCACCCCGGCCGGTGACGAGCTGACAGATCTCCATGTAGACGCTGTCGAGGTCGGGGCGCTCCTCGCGGTCGACCTTGATCGGGACGTACGACTCGTTGAGGACGGCCGCGACCGACTCGTCGGCGAAGCTCTCCTCCTCCATCACGTGACACCAGTGACAGGCCGAGTAGCCGATCGAGAGGAAGATCGGCACGTCACGCTCGCGGGCCTCGGCGAGGGCGCTCTCGTCCCAGGGCTGCCAGTGGACGGGGTTGTCGGCGTGCTGGCGGAGGTACGGGCTCGCCTCGTCGCCGAGCCGGTTCCGGCCGGCGCGGGTGGTCATGGCGTACCCTCGGGGGCCCGCGCACATGAATCCCCGTCGCGCGGGTCGCGCCTGGACCGGACCGTTCAAGGGACGTCCGACCCCGGAGGGCGGCGTGGACGAGGGGCTCTCGCCGCGCTCGCGCCGGCTCGTGCTCCTGACGGCGACGGCGGTGCTCGCCCCGCTCGACGTGGTGCTCGTGGGGCCGGCGCTGCCGGCGGTGGCCGACGCCTTCGGGCTGGCGAGCAGCCGCGCCGGGCTGGTGATCACCGCCTACGCCGTCCCGGGGCTGGTCGCCGCCCCCCTGATCGGTCTACTCGCCGACCGGGCGGGCCGTCGCCGGACGCTCGTGCCCGCACTCGTGCTGTTCGGGCTGGCCGGCGTCGCCGCGGGGCTGGTCGGCTCGTTCCGTGCTCTCCTGGCCCTCCGGGTGGTCCAGGGCTGTGTCGGGGGCTCGATCCTCGCCTCGCTCGCGCTGACGCTCGCGGGCGACTACTACGAGGGCCCGCGGCGCAACGCCGTCGTCGGCTCGCTCAGCGCCGCGGTCACCGTCAGCGCGGCGGTCGTGCCCGCCGTCGGCGGCGCGCTCGCGGCCGTCTCCTGGCGGGCCACCTTCCTCGTCTACGCCGTCAGCACCGTCGTCGGCGTCGCCGTCTACCTGGGCCTGCCCGAGCCGGCCACGACGGGCGGCGGGGCCGACCCGGACGACACCGCCGACGGGTCGTACCTGCGCGACGCGTTCGCGACGATCCCGCTCGACCGGGCGACCGGGCTCTACGGCGCCGGGCTGGTCGGCTACACGCTCTTTTTCGGCGCGCTGCTCACCGCCGTCCCCTTCCTCCTCGACGGCCGGTTCGGCCTGGGATCGGCCCGGATCGGGGGGCTGTTGACCGCCGTCAGCCTCGTCGGCGCGGCCGTCGCGCTCGCGAACGGCCGGCTGGCGCGTCACGCCTCCTCCACCCGGCTGATGACACTCGGGCTGTTCTGGTACGCCGCCGGTCTCGCGGGCGCGGGGCTCGCGCCCTCGCTCGCGTCCCTGCTCGCCGCGCTGGTCGCGTTCGGCGTCGGCCACGGGCTGGTCGTCCCCTCGCTCGCGGCCGCGCTCGGCGGGCTCGGACCCCCGCGCTTCCGTGGCGGGGTGATGAGCCTCCGCACGAGCGTCGTGCTCGCCGCCCAGGCGGTCGGGCCGCCGGCGTTCACCGCCCCCGCGGCCGCGCTGGGGCTGGGCTACGAGCCGTTGCTCCTGGCCGGCGGGGCGGGCGCGCTGGCGGCGGGCGGGGTCGGGGTCGTTGCCGGCCGCCGGTAGGGCCGATCCGGCCCCGGCGCAAGGACAACGCTTACAGCCGCCGGCCCACCCCACCTCGGCATGGCCGACCGAGAGACCGTCCTGCTGGTCGGGGGCGGGGGCCGGGCGCACGCCCTCGCGCGGGCGCTGGCCGACGACTGTGAGCTGTACGCCTGTGCGGGCACCCGCAACCCGGGGATCGCGGCGCTGGCGGCGGGCGTCGAGCGGATCGACGAGACCGACGCCGACGCCGTCCGGGCCTACGCCGAACGGATCGGGGCGACGCTGGCGGTCGTCGGCCCCGAGTCGGCGCTGGCGGCGGGCGTCGCCGACGCGCTCTCGGCCGCCGGCGTCTACGCGTTCGGTCCGGACGCCGAGACGGCCCGGATCGAGACGGACAAGGCCTACCAGCGCCGGTTCATGGCCGAGCACGACCTGCCCGGCCGGCCGGGCTTCGAGACGTTCGACGATCCCGAGGCGGCCGCCGCCCACGTCGCCGACCTGGACCGCGACGTGGCGCTCAAGCCCCGTGGCCTGACCGGCGGCAAGGGCGTCCGCGTGACGGGCGACCAGATCGACCGGGCGGCGGCGCCCGACTACGTCCGCGAGAGCGGCTACGACGAGTGGGTGATCGAGGACCGCCTCGTGGGCGAGGAGTTCACGGTCCAGGCGTTCGTCGCGAACGGCGACGTCCGCCCGACCCCGGCGGTCCAGGACCACAAGCGCGCCTACGAGGGCGACGAGGGGCCAAACACCGGCGGGATGGGCTCGTACGCCGACGCGACGCCGGCGCTTCCCTTCCTCACCCGCGCGGAGTACGACCGCGCGGTCGAGATCCTCGAGGCCACCGTCGACGCGCTCGACGGCTACACGGGCGTGCTCTACGGGCAGTTCATGCTCACCGCCGAGGGGCCGATGGTCGTCGAGTACAACGCCCGGCTGGGCGATCCCGAGGCGATGAACGTCCTGCCGGTGCTGGAGACGCCGCTGATCGACGTGCTGACCGCGGCCCGCGCGGGCGACCCGCTGCCCGACCTCTCGTTCGCCTCGCGCGCGACGGTCTGTAAGTACGCCGTCCCCGCGGGCTACCCGACCGAGCCCGAGGCCGGCGCGCGCGTGACCGTCGACGAGTCGTCGGTCGGCGACGCCCTGCTGTTTTACGCCAGCGTCGACGAGCGGGCGGACGGGCTCTACACCACCACCTCGCGGTCGTTCGCGGTCGTCGGGCGCGGGGAGACGATCGCGGCCGCCGAGGCCGAGGCGAGCGACGCGCTCGCGGCCGTCGGCGACGGGCTGCGCGTTCGCCACGACGTCGGCACCGCCGCCCTCGTCGACCGGCGGATCGAGCACGCCGACGCCCTGCGGGCGGGCGGGGCCGGCGACGGTGGGGATGGGTGACCGCCCCCCGCGGCGCGAGCGGATCGACCGCCACCCGACGCCGGGGGCGAACAACTCGCTGTGGTCGTGGACGGCGACGAAACACCCGCTCCGGGTGGTCTGGAACTACCTGCTGGTCTGGCTGGCGCGGCTGGCGCCGTCGCTTCGCCTGCGCAACTGGACGCTGCGCCGGCTGGGCGCGACCGTCGGCCCCGGCGTCTCGTGGGGGCTCGAGGCCACCCCGGACGTCTTCTGGCCGGAGCTGATCACGATCGAGCCCCACGCCATCGTCGGCTACGACGCCACCCTGCTCTGTCACGAGTTCCTCCAGGCGGAGTACCGGACCGGCGAGGTGGTCGTGGGCGAGCGGGCGATGATCGGCGCGGGCGCGGTCGTGCTCCCGGGCGTCGAGGTGGGTGCGGGTGCCCGGGTGGCGGCCAACTCGCTGGTCGACGCCGACGTGCCGCCGGAGACGACCGTCGCGGGCGTGCCGGCCGAGGTCGTCTCGACGGCGTCGGCCGACGACGGGTAGCCCGGTCTACGCTACGACCGGATCCGGACGACGCCCTCGGCGAACACCGCCGCGTTGGGGACGATGTACTCCTCGTCGTCGGCCTCGACGTGGGTGACGAACAGGTCCATCTCCTGGACCACCCCGCGGTGGCCGTCGACGCTGATCTCGTCGCCGATGCCGTAGGGCTCGCGCAACAGGAGGTAGGTGCCGGCGGCCGCCGAGCGCAGGAGCGGCCGGCAGGCGACGGCGACGAGCACGACGACCGCGAACAGGTACGCCGCCAGCAGGACGACCAGCGAGAGCACGGCCACCCCGAGCTGACCGAGTGCGATCAGGGCGGCCACGTAGAAGACGCTGTACTTCGCGAGCGTCGGGAGCCCGCCGGCCCGTGGCAGCTTCACGCTGCGCAGGCGCTCCTCGAGCGCGAGCTCGGCCTTATCGCCGACCAACAGCCCGGCCAGCAACACGACCGCGGCGGCGAACAGCCGGGGGAGGAAGCTCGCCACCTCGTTCCAGAACCGGTCGGCGTACTCGACCCGGAGCGCCGAGAGGGCGGCGAAGATCGCCACCCCCACGACGAGATAGGTGACCAGCGTGCCGGCGATGGCGACCGTCGAGGTGCCGAAGTCGCGGGCGGTCCGCTCGAGAGCCGTCCCCTCGACGGTGGTGGGCACGCGCGAGCTCTCCAGCCCGCGGCGGACGAGCCGGCCGGCGACCAGCCCGGCGACGACGCCCGCCGCGACGAGCCCGGCGGCCACCCACGCCCGGACGGGGATCCGACCGAGCAGCCCCGCGAGATCGACGGGTGCCGGCGCCATTCAGTAGTCCTCCGGGTCCAGCTCCAGCACGAGCTTCCCACCTTTGAACGCCCGCACCAGCCCGTCGGACTCCGAGAGCACGATCGCCGTGGCGTTCGTGTCGCGGGTGATCGCGCCGCCGGCCATGTGACGCGCGCCGAGCCCTTTCGGGATGTCGACGCCCTCGGCGCTGGGCTCGAGATAGCGGTAGGCCGAGACGATCTTGCCCGAGTCCGAGACGACGAACGCGCCGTCGAGCCGGGAGAACTCCTTGAGCATCACGTTCACGATCGGGTCGCCGACGTGGACGTGGGACTTCTCGAACGGGTTGTACGAGAGCGGCCGGGACTTGTTCATCACCTTGCCCGCGTCGCCGACGACGAACAGCGCGCCGACGGGCTTTCCCTTCTGACCCTTCTTGCCCAGCTCGATCGCCACCTCGAACACGTCGCGGATGACGCTCGGATCGGCCCGGGAGTCGGCGAACAGCGCGTACAGCCCCGAGCGCATCTCGGCGGTCGCCCGGACCTGGACCAGCCCGTCCGGGTCGTCGCCGAACACCGAGACCGAACAGACCACCGTGTCGCCCTCGTCGACGAGCCCCTGCTCGAGCGCGCCCTCGATCCCGAACCGGATCCGGTCGCGCACGTTCTCGAACGCGAGCGGGAGCTCGACGAACCGCTCGGCCCCGACGGCGTTCTCCCCGGCTACGACCACCACCTCGGGCTCGGCCTCCGAGACGACCCGGTCGTGGAGCGAACTGCCCGGCGCGAACAGAACGACCGCGTCCACGTCGGCGGTCGGGTTCCCGAGCAGATCGACCAGTGACGCCATTGCCACCACGACGGCCGGGGGGTGATAAAGAGTTGTGGGCCCGTTCGACGCGCGTCCGACGCCGACGGGACGGTCGGGGCGACTAAGTGCGCCGGGGTCGTCACGCGTTCCCGTGTACGCGTCCCGATTCACCGCCGCCGCGGCCGTCGTCGCCGTGCTCGCCCCGCTCGCCGCGATCGCCGGCAGCCTCGTGCTCGGGGTGCCCGTCGCCTTCCGGGGTAGCGTCGGCGTCTCGGCCGCCGTGTTGCTCGTGTTCACCGCCCACAACCTCGCGTCGATCCGCTCGACCGGGAGCCAGTCGTTCGCCTCCGCCGTCGTCGCGACGGTGTTCGGGATCTGGCTCGCATACGCACCGCTGGTCTACGACGCTGGCTTTCTCGCCACCGCGCTCACCCAGCTCGCCGGCATGCTGACCGCGGCCTTCTCGGCACACACCGCGCTCGACGCCCTCGCCGCCATGGCCGGGGGCCTCCCCGAGACCAGCCCCGAGGGCGGGCTCGACGACCTCGACGGCGACGTTGCCGGCCCGCTCGGCGAGGAGTAGCCCGCCCGCGCCGCCACGCTTATCTCGCTCCCGACGGGCGACGGGGGCATGACGGTGCTGGCAGCGGTCGGCGAGAAGCGAGCGTCCAACCCCGTCGTCGAGCTCGGTCACGACCTGGCGACCGCCTACGACGACGATCTGGTCGTCCTCCACGTCACCCCCGACGAGGAGTTCGACCGGTACCTCGAGGAGATGCGCTCGCTCCCCGAACAGGGCGACTACTCGATCGAACAGGAGGAGGGCAGCGCCGCCCGCTTCGCACGCCGGGTGGTCGACGCCTCGCTCCCCGGCGGCGACGACCGGGCGGGCGCGGCCGTCGAGACGATCGGCCGGGTCGGCCGGCCGGCCGACGAGATCCTCACGACCGCCGACGAGGTCGACGCCCGCTACGTCGTGCTCGGTGGACGCCGCCGCTCGCCGGCCGGCAAGGCGCTGTTTGGCAGCACCACCCAGCGGGTGCTGCTCGACGCCGACCGGCCGGTGGTGACGCGGATGCTCTCCGATTGAGCTCCTCTCCGGCCTCGAGGCTCGTCTCGTCACCGGTGGCGGGCGGTCGCGTCTTCGCGGCCGGTCGTTCGTGGCGTCCGAGAGGCCGTCCGTGATCCAACGACGTGCGACCTGGAGGCAGTCACACGATACCCCAAGAGTGGTCGCCATCGGGCGTCGGCGCGGTATCGACGCGGACGGTATCCGAGATTCGGATCCACAGCCCGTACGCAGTCCCGCGATACGCCAGATACGAGTCGTCTGCGGTCGAGACCCGCTCCGAGAACGAGTAGAGCGCGTCCGGGAAATCGGGACAGGCGTGATAGAGCCCCTCCAGGACGGCCGTCCGGGCGATCCGTCGCTCGGCCTCCGGGAGGTCGGCGTAGGCGATCACCTCCGCGTCGTCCGTCACCGACCGCTCGGCCGTACTGACGACGGCGTCACCCGTGGCTCCCCCGAGACACCCCGCCAGCGGTGTGGCGACGGTCCTCGCCGCCGAGAACGCGTGTAAGACAGGACTCGGACCGGGACGACGTCTTCGCGTCGCCGCGCGACCCGCAGGGTTCGAATCGCTCCTGCGCGGTCGTCGCGTCGTTTCTCACTGCGCGGGCCCGGATTCGAACCGGAGCGAGAAATGCTCGCTCACGTCCGTTCGCTGTGCCTTTCTCGCAGGGTCCGAACCGACCCTGCTCGGTCGGTCCCT
>CAZMLQ010000003.1:0-277 GCA_964567195.1 uncultured Haloferacaceae archaeon
GCGTCCGCCGGCTCACCTCGTTGAACGTCTCCACGTCGAGATCGATCCCCGCCTCGGCCGCCATCGCCAGCAGGTGGAGGACCGCGTTGGTCGAGCCCCCGACCGCCACCTGGAGCGCGATGGCGTTCTCGAACGACGCGCGCGTCAGAAAGTCCGAGGGGCGCCGGCGCGCCTCGACGGCCTCGACCGCGAGTTCGCCCGCCCGGCGGGCCTCCTCGTAGCGGCCGTCGGCCTCGGCGGGCGGGCTCGCGCTCCCGGGCGGGGCGAAGCCGATCGC
>CAZMLQ010000003.1:287-29488 GCA_964567195.1 uncultured Haloferacaceae archaeon
GGCGTGGCGCTCGACCTCGTCGAGCTCATCGGGGCTCATCTCGCCGTCGGAGACGGCGCCGACCCCCTCGAAGACGTTCTGGATGGTGATCTCGCGGCCGTCGTGCTCGCCTGGCATGATCGATCCGCCGTACAGAAAGACCGAGGGCAGGTCCGTGCGGATCGCCGCCATCATCATCCCGGGCATGTTCTTGTCACAGCCCCCGATCGTCACCAGCCCGTCCATGTGCTCGCCGAACGCGACGAGTTCGACCGAGTCGGCGATCATCTCGCGCGAGACCAGCGACGCCTTCATCCCCTCGGTCCCCATCGAGATGGCGTCGGAGATGGTGATGGTGCCGAACTCGATCGGCATCCCGTCGCCCGCGTCGATCGCCTCGTGGGCCGACGCCGCCACCTCGTCGAGGTGGACGTTACAGGGCGTGATCTCGGCCGCCGGGTTGGCGATCCCCACCATCGGCGACGAGAGGTCGGCGTCGTCGTAGCCCATCGCCCGGAACATCGAGCGGTGGGGCGCCCGCTCGGGCCCCGCGGTCACCGCGTGGCTCGGCAGGTCGGGATCCTTCTCGCCCGCGTACGGCGACCCGTCGTCGTCCGCCTCGCCCCCCGTCCGGGGCTCCTGTCGGCTCATGTCCTCGGCTCGGCCCCCGGAGGCTTAAATTCGCTCCCCGCACCCACCCTCGTGGACCGGCGGCGTCACCGCCGCGCCAGCCCGACGAGGTGGGGTGCCTCGGCGGTGACGATCCCGACGCCCAGCCGGGCGGCGTTCTCGCTGCCCGGCAGACAGAACACCGCCACCCCGTCGGCGATCCCGGCCGTCGCCCGGGTGCCGACCACCCGGCTCCCGATCTCGTCGTACGAGCGCCGGCGGAACAGCTCGCCAAAGCCCGGCAGGCGCTTCTCGAACAGCGGCTCGACCGCCTCGACCGTCACGTCGTCCGGCGTCACCCCCGTCCCGCCGGTCGTCACCACCACGTCCACGTCGTCGCGCCCGACGAGCCCGTCGACCGCGCCCTGCACGCGGTCGAACTCGTCGACCACCAGCTCCCGCGTCGAGAGCTCGTGGCCCGCGTCGGTCAGCGCCTCGACGAGCGCGTCCCCCGCGGGGTCGGACTCGATCGACCGCGAGGACGAGACCGTCACCACCGCGGCGCCGAGGTCGGGCACGTCGTGGTGGTGGTGGTCGTGGTCGTCGGCTCCGTGCTCGTCGTGGTCGCCGCCGTGGCCGTCGCCCATACCCGCCGTCGGGCGCCCGGCGACAAAACTCCCGGCGCTTGGCGACGATCGTGAGGGCTTTGCCCGACCCCGTCCGAGCGGACGGCGTGAGCGCCGACGCCGACGGCCCCACCGACGCCGACGAGCCCCCCGACGCGGACGGCGAGAGCGCGTTCGCCGGCCCGGAGCCGTCGGGCTTTGGCCGCCGGGGCTGGCTGCTGGTCGGGGCCGTCGTCGCGACGACGCTCGTGGTGCCGGGGCTGGTCTACGCGCTGCCGGCGCTGCCCGCCGACGCCGGTCTGCCCTTCCTGGTCGCGGCGCTCGTCCTCCCGCTGGCGCCGGCACTCGCGCTCGGGCTGGTCGCGGTCTGGTCGATGACCGCCGCCGCGGGCGACGCCGGCCGCCCCGACGACTGAGCGCACGCCCGGCCCGTCGCGGCCGTCCCCCGACGCCGGGGCTTTATGACCCCGCCCCGCCCCGGGGCGGTCGAACCCGTGTCCGACCCCACCTCCGACCGCGAGCCCTGGGCGGTCCTGTTGCCCGCGGAGATCCACCCGGCCGGCCCCGAGTCGATCGCCGACGTGGCGCGGTTCACCCGCGCCGACGAGTACCCCGACCGGGCGGCCATGTTCGACGACCTCGCCCGGTTCGACGCCGTCGTGTTGCGCTCGTTCTCGCTCGGCGCCGCCGAGATCGAGCGGGCGACGCGGCTGAAGACCGTCGCCCGCCACGGTGCGGGCCTCGACAGCGTCGACGTGGCCGCCGCCACCGAGCACGGCGTGTTGGTCTCGAACACCCCGGGCGCCAACGCCAACGCGGTCGCCGAGGGGGCGATCGGGCTCGCGCTCGCGGTCCGGCGTCGCCTCCCCGCGGCCGACGCCCACGTCCGCGCCGGCGGCTGGGACCGCGCGGCCTTCCAGTCGCGCGAGCTCCGGGGCGACACGATCGGGCTGCTCGGCCTCGGCGCGATCGGCCGCCGGGTGGCGGCGCTGGCCGACGGCCTCGGCATGGACGTGCTCGCCCACGACCCCTACGTCGACGCGGCCGAGCGGGCGACGCTCGTCGGCTTCGACGCGCTGTTCGACCGGGCCGACGTGGTGAGCGTCCACGTCCCGCTCACCGAGGAGACCCGCGGCGCGGTCGACGCGGCGGCGCTCGCGCGCCTGCCCGAGGGGGCGATCCTCGTCAACACCGCCAGAGGCGAGGTGCTCGATCAGGACGCGCTGGCCGACGCGCTCGCGGACGGCCCGCTCGCAGGCGCGGGCCTGGACACCTTCGCCGCGGAGCCGCCCGACCTCGACCACCCGCTGTTCGACCGGGCGACGGTGGTCTGTAGCCCCCACGTCGCAGGCGTCACCGACCAGGCGAAGACGGCCATGAGCCGGCGGGCGGCCGCGAACGTCCGGACCGTCTACGAGGGCGGCGTGCCCGAGTCGGCGGTCAACCCCGAGGTTCTCGACCGCGACTAGGCCTCGGGGATCAGGGTCGCGCGGTTGATCTCGCGCCGGTCCGAGGCCCGCAGCGCCGCGTCACACTCCGCGAGGGGGTACTCGGCGTCGAGCAGGTCCTCGTAGGGGTACTCGTCGCCGTGGCGCTCGAGGAAGGCGAGCGCCTCGCGGAGATACCAGGGATCGTAGCGCACCCTGGCGGTGATGTCGACCGACTTGCGGGTGAGCAGTCCGGGGTCGAACTCGGCCGTGTGGCCCGGGGTGACGTTGCCCATCTCGACGATCTCGCCGCCCTCGCGGACGAGGTGGAGCGCCTCGGCGAAGGCCTCGGGCACGCCCGCCACCTCGACGACGGCGTCGGCCCCCTCGCCGTCGGTGAGGTCGGCCACGCGGTCGGCGCGGGCCGCGACGGTCTCGTGCTCGCGGAGGTCGACGACGTGGTCGGCGCCGAACGCCCGGGCGCTCTCGATCCGGCCGTCGACGCCCTCGACGACGATCGTCCGGGCGCCACGCTCGGTCGCGACCGCCAGCGCGTTCAGCCCCAGTCCGCCCGCGCCCTGGATCACGACGGTGTCGCCGTAGCCCACGCCGGCCTCGTCGAGCCCGAACAGCACCTGCGAGAGCGCGCAGTTGGCGGCCGCGGCGACGCCGGCCGGGACGCCCTCGGGCACCGCATAGAAGTACTGGTCCGGGTGGACGTAGTAGTGGGTCGCCCACGTCCCACGGAAGTGTGGCGGCTCGTCGGGCGAGCGCGTCCAGTGGGTGTAGGCGTTCGCACAGAGGTTGAACTCCCCCCGGCGACAGGGGCCACAGCGCCGGCAGGTGACGAAGTAGGCGGGCGCGATCAGATCGCCCGGGGCGACCGGCTCGCCCGCGAAGTCCGTCTCGACGCCCGGGCCGAGGTCGGCCACCCGTGCCACCGCCTCGTGGCCCAGCACCGACTCGTCGACGACGGGGTGGTCGCCCCGCCACATGTGCAGCTCGGAGCCACAGACGTTCGCGCGCACCACCTCGGTGAGCAGGCCCCCGCGGTCGGCCTCGGGAACATCGTACTCGCGGGCCTCGATCTCCTTCGGACCGGTGAGATACATCACCGTGCCGCGGTCGGCGGTCATGGCGGCGATGCCGGGGCCACGGGCTTGAAACTACCGCGGGCGACGGCCGCCGTGGCGCCCGGTCAGTCCGACTCGACCGCCCGCCGCGCCAGCCGGGCCGACAGCCCCGTGTAGGCGGTCGGATCGGTCAGTCGCTCGATCTGCTCGTCCGACAGCGCCGCGGTCACCCGGTCGTCGTCGCGCAGGCAGTCGGCGAACGAGCGGTCGGTGCGAAGCGCCTCGCCCGCGGTCCCGAGCAACACGTCGTGGGCGGTCTGGCGGCCCACCTCGTCGGCCAGCGCCATCATCACCGCCTCGGAGGCGACCAGTCCGCCGTGGTGGTGGAGGTTCTCGGCCATCGCCTCCGGATCGACGACCAGCCCCGAGAGCACCTCGTGGACGTAGCTCAGCGCCCGGCTGGTGTAGAGGAAGGCCTCGGGCACGACCGCCATCTCGGTGAACCAGGTGGAGGCGTCGCGCTCGTCGTAGCCACCCATCGCCTCGAGCGCCACGCCGGCGTGGGCGCGCACCAGCCGCGAGAGCATCTGGCTCTCCTCGCTTCGCACCGGGTTGCGCTTGTGTGGCATCGTGCTCGAGCCCACCTCGCCCTCGGGCACCGGCTCCGCGATCTCGCCGACCTCCGGCCGGCCGTAGAGCAGGACCTGACTCGAGATCTTGCCCAGCGTCGCGGTCGCCATCGCCAGCGTCGTCACGAGCTCGGCGATCCGGTCGCGGGCGGCGTACCACGCCACGTCGGGGACGCCGAGGTCGAGTTCGGCGGCCAGCGCCTCCTGGACCGCCAGCCCGTCCTCGCCGAGCGAGGCCAGCGTCCCGACCGCGCCGAAAAACTGGACGTCGAACAGCCGGTCCTCGAGGTCGTCCAGCCGGTCGAGGTGGCGGTCGACCTCGTCGAGCCACGTCGCGGCCTTCAGCCCGAACGTCATCGGCAGAGCGTGGACGTGGTGGGTGCGCCCGATCATCGGCGTCTCGGCGTGCTCGGTCGCGAGCTCGGCCAGCGCCGCCCGGATCGCCCGCAGGTCCCGCCGGACGATCCCGAGCCCCTCCCGGCACTGGAGCAGCGTCGCCGTGTCCGAGACGTCCTGGCTCGTCGCCCCCCAGTGGACGTACTCGCCGGCCTCGCCCATCCCGTCCTTCCAGGCGTCGATGATCGCCATCGTGAACAGGTGGATCTCGGCGACGTTCTCGGCCACCCGGTCCATGTCGACGTGGTCGAGGCTCGCGTGGTCGGTGATCGTCTCGGCCGCGTCGGCGGGGATCACGCCGACCTCGGCCTCCGCCCGGGCCAGCGCCGCCTCCACCTCGAGGAAGCGCTCGACGAAGCGGTCCTCCTCGAACACCCCGCGCATCTCCGGCGTCCCGAACACGTCCGCGAACAGCCGCCCGTCGACGTGGAACATACGGCCCGAGTCGAGGGTGGGTCACAAAGCCCTTCCCCCGCGCCGGCGGTCGAGGATCGACGGCCGGGCTACGCGCCGTCGCCGTCCGCGCCCGCGGCCGCGTCGTCGTCCCCGGCGCGCAGGTACGGCCCCAGCGCCGCCACCACGGCGTCGTGGTCGGGCTCGATCTCGCGCTCGGCGACGAAGGCGTGTAGCGCCCGCGCCCGCGCCACGGTCGGGGCCTCGTAGCCCGCGTCGGCCACGGTGTCGAGGATCTCGTCGAGTTCGCCCACCCGCCGCCGGGCGTGGGGCGGGGTGTTGGCCGTCGCGTAGCGAACCCACTCGTCGAGCGCGGTCTCCTCGAAGAGGTCCGCGAGCGCGGCGAGCACCTCCCCTTCGAGCCCCTGCTCGCTCGCGGGCACCAGCATCTCCGCGAACAGCTGTCGCAGCCCCTTGGTGATCATGCTCCGGTACATCTTGAACGCGGCCACCCGCTCGCGGTCGGGGCCGGCGTCGAGGGCGTCGAAGCCCACGGCCGCGAGCGCCGCCACGACCGTCTCGCGGCCCGCCGGGCCGGCGACCGGGATCTGCACGTCGGTCCCCCGGCGCGCGACCGCGCCCCGGATGATCCCCTTGTGGAAGCTGCCGCCGGCGTCCTCGATCGCGGCCGCCATCGCCCGCGTCGCGGGCGGCGAGACGGTGTTGAGATCGACGTAGACGGACCCGTCGGCGCCGGGGGCGGCGGCGGCCGCCACCTCGCGCGCGCTGGTCGGCCAGACGGCCGAGACGACGAGGTCGCTCGCCCGCGCCACCCCGGCGGGATCCTCGGCCACCTCCAGCGGATCGTCGGCGAGGCGCTCGCGCAACGCGTCGGGCGAGCGGTTGACCACCGTCACCGTCGCGCCGCGGTCGGCGAACGCGCGGGCGGTCGTCTCGCCCACCTCGCCGAAGCCGAGCACGCCGACGCGCTCGGGCAGGTCAGGCCCGCTCACGGCTCCACCAGCGACAGCGGCAGGTCACGGGCCATCGCGGTCAGCTCGTCGTCGGTGACGCCCCGCTCGCGCAGGCCGGCACAGAACGCGGCGTAGGCCACGGGCGGGGACTCGTTCGACGGCTGGCCGTGGTCGGTCGAGAGCAGACAGGCCTCGACGCCGATCTCGCGCACGCTCGCGACCATCTCGTCCATCGAGAGGTCGCCTTTGACGACCGGGAGATAGCACTTCTCGATCACCGCGCCCCGCTCGGCCAGCGCGACCTGGTCGGCGGTCGACAGCCCCATGAACGCCGAGTCGGCGTGGGTGATCAGGTACGGCACGTCGTCGGCGCCCATCGCCTCCAGCGCGTCGAGCACGGTCCGGGTCTCGTCGGGGCCGAGGTGGCCGTTGCCGAGCACCAGGTGGCGGTCGAGATCGGCGACCGTCTCCAGCACGGCGCGGGCCTCGGGGCGCAGGTCGCCGTCCCCGTCGGTGGCGGTCAGCGACTGGTTCGAGAACGGGAAGTGACGGTCGGTGCCGAAGTTCGCGGCGCTGAAGGTGGGCAGCCAGACGACGCTCGCGCCCGTCTCGGCCGCGAGCTCGACCGCCGTCGGGTTGAAGCCGCCGACGAAGGAGTTGAGCGTCACCGACGTGTAGACGTCGATCCCCGGCTCGGCGGCGGTCGCCAGCGCCGACGCCCACGCGGTGTTGCCGAAGTGGCTCTTCAACACCAGCCCGCCCAGCCCCCGCTCGCGCGCCAGCGCCAGCAGCTCGGGCGCGTCGTGGCGTCGCTCCCACAGCGACGGGTTGGCGTGGACGTGAAAGTCGATCGCGC
The DNA here is from genome assembly GCA_964567195.1 of uncultured Haloferacaceae archaeon. Lineage (GTDB taxonomy): Archaea > Halobacteriota > Halobacteria > Halobacteriales > Haloferacaceae > CAZMLQ01. The sequence goes on from CAZMLQ010000003.1 coordinate 7,250, forward strand.
CCGCGGGCAGGGGGTCGGCCGTGGCGTCGCTCACGCGCCCGTCCCCCCCGTTTCGGCCCCGTCACCGTCGTCGGGCCGTCGCACCTCGCGCGCGACCGAGCGGGTCTCGCCGAAGCTGTGCAGCGCCATCGAGTGCTTGCCCGCCCCGCCGGCGACGAGCACCCGCACGTCCTCCGGGCGCTCGACCAGCGGGATCGTCGCCGCGGGATCGTCGGTCTCGAACCGGCCGGCGATGGTGTAGTTCTCGGTGATGCCGGCGGCGTCGAGCTCGGCCTTGCGGTTGCGCGCCTGGTCGTAGAGATACCACCGCACGTCGGCGCGGTCGAAGCCGTCGCGGGCGATCGTGTCGGCGTGCTCGGGCCCGAGCACCAGACAGATCTCACCCCCCGAGTGGTGGGTGTTGTTGTTGCCCACGGTGGCGAAGACGTCGCTCGCGACGCTCAACACGCCGGTCGCGTCGTCGCTCATGTGGTCGTTGATCTCGTGGGGCGCCTCGACGCCCATCACCGTGACGACGGAGTCGTCGGCGTCGTAGCCCCGGTCGACGTGGAAGGGCTCGAACGGCGAGGCGCGCTCGTTCTCGGCGATACAGAAGCTGAACTTGCCGGGGTGGCCGTGGGTCGCGCGGTCCATCTCGCCCGGCCGGCCGCCGCCGACGTTGAGCAAGAGCAGACGGACCGCCCGGCCGATCGTGGCGTTGGCGCGCCAGCCCTGGCCGAAGACGTTGTAGCCGTAGTTGAGGTTCAGATCGTCGACGATCGGGCCGTTGACAACCACGAGCGGGGCGACCGGGTGGGTGGTGGCGTTGACGCCGTAGAGGTTGAACGGCTCCTCGGTCATCGCGTCGACGGCGGCGGTCAGCACGGGCATGTAGGCGGGGTCACAGCCCGCGAGCACGGCGTTGATCGCCACCTTCTCGACCGTCGCCGCGCCGTAGCGCGGCGGGATCGTCCCCAGCGACTCGTCGGCCGGCCGGGCGGCGCCGGCGACCATCCGCTCGACCCGATCGCGGGTCGGGGGTACCACCGGCAGGCCGTCGGTCATCCCCTTGCGGTAGAGGCGTTCGGTCACCGACTCCAGGTCGCCCTCGACGTCGAGCTCCGCGGACCCGAGCTCCATCAGAGCGGACAGGCCAGATCGCGGGAGCTCAGCTCCTCGTCGGCGTCGAGAAAGCGATCGCGGTACTCGGCCTCCAGGGTCTCGCGGTCGGTGGTCAGGACGGCGACGATCTCCTCGACCGCACCGCGGGCGCGCCGGCGCACCGTCGCCTCGTCGGCGTCGCCCATCGGGTGAGCGACCGTCACCAGCGGGAGACCGGGCATCCCGAGCGACCGGGCCTCGGACTGGCCCAGCCTGACGAACTCCTCGCTGTTGATCGTCGCCACGGGGACGCCCCGGCGCTCGAGGTCGATGCTGTCGTAGACACACCAGGAGGTACAGGAGCCACAGTCGCCGTAGGCGTTGACCACGGCGTCGCAGTCGTCGGCCAGCGACTCCGCGACGTCGCCCGCCGGGATCGGGCTCTTGTCCTTGCGCCGGTGGACGGTCGCGGCGACGCCGTGGGCGTCGGTCAGGACGGCCGCCACCTCGTCGAGAAAGCGGTCGGCGTTGGTCTTGGAGTTGTCGAGAAAGCCGACCGTCGCGCCCTCGAGGTCGTCGAGACGCTCCGCGATCGGGTCACGGACCGTCTCGACCTCGCCGCGGGGGTCGAGCAGGCCGGCGTACTGTACCGCCGGCTCCGCCGTGGTTCGTCGTGCCATACCCGCCGGCTCCGGGCGCGGTCGGGAATACCTTTCGGCTCCCGGAGGCGCCCGCCTCGGGGGAAAGCGTTACCCGACGATGGCCGTAGGGCGGGGCATGGAGTTCACCCCCTCCGCCGAGGGCCGGATGATCCGGGACCTGGCGGCGGATCTCGCCGAGTCGGAGTTCGCCGACGACGCGTTCACCTGGGAGACGAGCTACCCCGAGCCCAACGTCGAGATCCTGGCCGACCAGGGGCTGCTCGGGATCGCGCTCCCCGAGACCTACGGCGGCGGGGGCTTCTCCGTGGTCGAGGTGTTGCTCGCCCAGGAGGCGGTCGGCCGGGTCTGTCCCGACACCGCCCACGTGCTCTCGCGCTCGTCGATGGGCGCGCCCCGGGGGATCGCCGAACTCGGGAGCGACCACCTGAAAGAGCGCTACCTGCCGGCGGTCTGTGCCGGCGAGTCGGTCATGTCGGTCGCCATCTCCGAGTCGGGCGCGGGCTCGGACGCCGGCGCGATGGAGACGACCGCGACCGTCGCCGACGGCGAGGTGACCCTCGACGGGCACAAGCTCTGGGTGACCAAGGGCGGCGTCTGTGACGCCTTCCTCGTCTACGCGAAGTTCCCCGACGGCAACGTCGGCGCGGTCGTCGTCGAGGAGACCGACCCCGGCTTCGCCCGGGGCCAGGCCGACACCAACATGGCCGGTCACGAGCAACACGAGCTCCGGTTCGACGGCTGTACGGTGCCCGAGGAGCGGATCCTCGTCCGCGGGGCAGCGTCGTTCAAGCGGCTGCTCACCGAGTTCAACGTCGAGCGCTGTCACAACGCGATGATGTGTGTCGCCTGCGGGCTGAACGCCTTCGACCGCGCGCTCGAGTACGCCCGGACCCGCGAGCAGTTCGACCAGCCCCTCGCGGAGTTCCAGGGGATCGAGTGGAAGCTCGCCGACATGGCGACCAAGCTCGAGGCCGCCCGGCTGCTGGTCTACCGGGCGGCCGCCAACGCCGTCGACGACGAGCCCTCGCGCCTGGAGACCTCGATCGCCAAGGTGTTCGCCAACGAGCACTGCGGCGAGGTGGTCGACGAGGCGCTCCAGATCCACGGCGCCAACGGCTACGTCGAGGACCACCCGCTCTCGTATCTCTACCGCTGGATCCGTGGCTGGCGGATCGCCGGCGGCACCGTCGAGACCCAGCGCAACGGCATCGCCGGCGAGCTGAAAAAGTACGGGCTCGACTGACCGCCGGCCCCCGCGCCCGGCAGCTATTTCAGGCCCCTGCCACACCCCGGGGACATGCAACCGGGTGCGGGCGACGGCGACGGCGACGGCGACGGCGCGATGGGCCCACCGCTCGACGGCGTGCGGGTGCTCGATCTCGGCCAGATCTACCAGGGCGGCTACTGTGGCCTCCTGCTCGCCTACCTCGGCGCCGACGTGGTGAAGGTCGAGCCGCCGTGGGGCGAGAACGTCCGGACCCGGACCGAGGACGGCGTCCCCCCGCAGGTCCAGTATCTCAACCCCAACAAGCGCGGGATCACGGTCAACCTCAAGACCGAGGCCGGCCGGGAGCTGCTCGGCGAGCTGGCGACCGAGGCCGACGTGCTGGTCGAGAACTTCTCGAACGGGACGATGGACGGGCTCGGTGTGGGCTACGACGACCTCTCGGCGCTGAACCCCGGGCTTGTCTACGCCCACGGCTCGGGCTACGGCGACGACGGCCCCTACGCCGACTACCCGGCGATGGACCTGACGGTCCAGGCCATGAGCGGCGTGATGCACACCACGGGCTTCGCCGACGGCCCGCCGGTGAAGGCCGGCCCCGCGGTCTGTGACTTTCTCGGCGCCGTCCACCTCGTCGCGGGGATCACGAGCGCGCTCTACCAGCGCGAGCGGACCGGCGAGGGCCAGTACGTCGAGGTGGGGATGTTCGACACGGTCTACCCGACGCTGGCCTCGCCCGTCGCCGCCCACGTTCAGGAGCAGGGCGCCCCGCCGCGGACGGGCAACCGCCACTCCGGGCTGGCGATCGCGCCGTACAACGCCTACGAGGCGGCCGACGGTCACGTGGCGATCATCTGTATCGCCGAGCGCCACTGGGAGGCGCTGGCCGAGCTGATGGGGCGCGAGGAGCTGATCGGCGTCGACCGGCTCTCCTCGAAGGCCAGGCGGGCCGAACACGCCGGCGAGGTCGACGGCTACGTCCGCGAGTGGCTGGCCGGGCGCCCGGCCGACGAGGCGGTCGCGGCCCTGCTCGACGCCGGCGTCCCCTGCGCGCCGGTCCGGACCGTCGAGGAGGTGATCGAGGACCCCCATCTCCGCGAGCGCGGGATGATCGAGGAGCTGCCCAACCAGGGCTGGGGCCGCGACGAGATCCCCGTCCCCGGCATGCCGATCGGGCTCTCGGGCTCCGAGCCCCCCGAGATCGAGCAGGCCCCCCGGCTGGGCGAGCACACCGAGTCCGTCCTCCGGGAGTTCGGCTACGACGCGGCCGAGATCGAGGCCCTGCGCGAGCGCGACGCGCTCTAGACGCTCCGGGGCAGGAAGCTATTTGGGTCCGGCGACCCGGACGGCGGGCATGAGCCAGCCGCGATCCGCCGACTCGTCGGGCCCGCTCGGCGACGCGACGGTGATCGACACCGACGTCCACCTGAGCGTCCCGTTCGACGAGCTCGCGACCTACCTCGACGAGCCCTACCGCAGCATCACGGCCAACCCGACCTACACCCCGGTCAACCGGAGCGGCTGGGACCGCTACATGGGCGGAAAGATCGAGAGCCAGAAGCGAGACGCCCGCAGCCCCGAGGCGCTCGACGCCCGGGTCTGTGACGAGTTCGGCGTCGACGTGCCGATCCTCAACTCCTTTCCCGTCCTGAACTCCGTCCCCGAGGACGACCGGGCGGTGGCGATGATGTCGGCGTACAACGACCACCTGCTCGATCGGTTCCTCGACGAGCGCGACCACTTCCGGGGGCTGGCGAGCGTCGCCACCCAGGACCCCGAGGCGGCGGCCGCGGAGATCGACCGCGTCGGCGACGAGGACGACGTCGTCGGGCTCTACCTGCTCAACAGCGGGGCCGACCCGCCGCTGGGCGATCCGAGCTACGACCCGCTCTACCGCGCGGCCGACGACCACGACCTGGCGGTCGCGTTTCACGCCTCCGCGGGCGCGCCGTTCGCGCGGGACTTCCCGATCCAGGACGCGGCGTTCAACCGCTTTCTGGCGGCCCACATCCTCGCGCACCCGTGGGCGCACATGCTCACCCTGACCAGCCTGCTGGTCAACGGCACCTTCGCGAAGTTTCCCGACCTGAACTTCGCCTTCCTCGAGGCCGGCTACGCCTGGGTGCCCTACATGATGTTCCGGTTCAACAAGGAGTACGCGATGCGCCGGAGCGAGGCCCCTCTGCTCGAACGCACGCCCGAGGAGCACGTCCGCGAGTCGTGTTACTTCTCGAGCCAGCCGGTGGGCGAGCCCAACGACCCCGAGCACCTGGCCTCGGTGATCGAGACCCTCGGCCCGGAGCGGCTGATGCTCGCCACCGACTTCCCCCACTGGGACTTCGATCATCCCGACGCGCTCGACGAGCACGTCCGGCGGTACTTCTCCGACGCCGAGCGCGAGCGGGTGCTGGGCGGGACCGCCGCCGAGGCGTTCGGACTCTCGGTCTGACCGTGTCCGACCACGTCGTCGCCCCGGCCGCGGCGATCGAGCCCGGCGAGCGGGTGGTCGCCCAGATCGCCGGCCGCGAGGTCGCGGTGTTCGATCTCGGGGAGGAGTACGTCGCCTACCTCAACTGGTGTGTCCACCAGGGCGGCCCCTGCGCCGAGGGGGCGCTGACCGGCACCTACGAGGCCGAGTCCGACCCCGAGACCGGCGCGCCGAGCGTCGAGTGGGGCCGCGAGGGCGAGATCCTCAACTGCCCCTGGCACGGCTGGGAGTACGACGTCGAGACGGGCGAGTGTCTCTCCCGGCCCGACGTGGCCCTGCCGAGCTACCCCGTCCGGGTCGAGGACGGCGACCTCGTGGTCTCGCTGTGACCGGGGGCTCGGACGGGGACGGGGACGGGGACGGGGACGCGACCGACCCGGACCGCCCGGACTGGTGGCGCGAGAACGACCGCCTCCGGGCCGCGCTCGACCTGCCGGCCTACGAGCCCCCGCGGTTCGCCGACGGCTCGTACGTCCACGAGACGGTGGCGGCGCTGGAGCGCGAGGGCCACGAGATCCGGCTGCTGGCGGTCGAGCCGCGCTACCCCGACGACTGGGAGGTCCGGGTCGACGGCCGCCGGGCGGGGACCGTCGGCCGGCGGCGCGACGGCCGCGCGAACACGGTCTACGAGACGACCGCCGCGGGGTTTCGCGATCTGGTTCGGGCGGCCGGCGAGGGGACGGGGACGGCGGCGAGCCCCGACGGCGACGCCGGCACCGACGGCCGGTCGTAGGCGACGCGAAGCTACTTGTCTCCGGACCGCCACGGGCCGGCGGTGCTCGTACGCGACGCGCTCGTCGAGACGCTGGCCGACCGGGGGATCGAGACGGTGTTCGGGATTCCGGGCACACAGACCCTGCCGCTGAACGAGGCGCTGCGCGGACGCGACGACGTCCGCCACGTCACCGCCCGCCACGAGACGGCCGTGCCCCACATGGCGTGGGGCCACGCCGAGGCGACCGGCCGGCCGGCCGCCACGCTCGTCGTCCCCGGGCCGGGCGACCTGAACGCGACCAACGGCCTCCTGAACGCCGCCAAGGACGGCGTCCCGCTCGTCCACCTCTCGGTCGAGACCGAGCCCGGCCTCCGGGGTGGCGACGCGATCCACGAGACCCCGCCCGCCGCCTACGACGAGGTGGTCACGACCAACGTCACCGTCGAGACGCCCGCCGCGGCGGCGGCGACGCTCGATCGGGCGATCGTCGACGCGCTCTCGGCCCCGCGAGGCCCGGTCCGGGTGGGGATCCCCCGCCCGTTCCTGACCGAGTCGACGACCGACCCCGGCGGTCGGCGCGGGGCCGAGCCGACCCCCGCCCCCGCGCCCGACGCCGGCCGGCTGGACCGCGCGGCCGACCTCCTCTCGGCGGCCGACCGCCCCGTGGTCGTCGCCGGCGGCGGGGTCCGGAGCGCCGACGCCGCCGTCGACCTCCGGCGGGTGGCCGAGCGCCTCGACGCCCCGGTCGTGAGCACCCACCGCGCGGTCGGCTCGCTCCCCGCCGACCATCCGCTCGCGGCGGGGGTGCTCTCGGTCGCCAGCAGCGCGGCCGTCGACGACCTGTTCGAGGCCGCGGACGCGGCGCTCGCGGTCGGCACCGACCTCGACGCGGTGGCGACGCGGGGCTTCGACGCCCCGCTCCCCGACCGGCTGGTCCACGCGACGCTCACCCCGGCCGACCTGGGTCAGGGCTACGAGCCGACCGTCGCCCCCGTCGGGGACGCGGGCGCGACCCTCGCCGGCCTGACCGAGCGCCTGCCCGACGGCGACGGCGACGGCGACGGCGCCGCCCGGGCGCGGGCGGTGCGCGAGACCGACGCGGCGCTGATGGCCGACGTGCTCTCGGTCTCCGAGCCGCCGCTGACGAGCGCGGCGGCGGTCGCGGCCGTCGACGAGGCGCTCCCCCGGGACGCGGTGGTGAGCCTCGACGCCGGCGGCTGTCGGATCTGGGCGGTGCTGGCGCTCTCGCCGGCCCACCCCCGCTCGCTGCTCGACGTGGGCTCGTGGGGGACGATGGGATCGAGCGTGCCGGCCGCGCTCGGCGCGGCGGTCGCGGCCCCCGACCGGCCGGCGGTCGCAATCGTCGGCGACGGCGGCCTGTTGATGTGTGCCCAGACGATCCACGCCGCGGCCGCGGCCGACCTCCCGGTCGTGGTCGTCGCGCTCAACAACGACGACTACGGCACCATCTCCTGGGCCGCGGCCCGCGATCACGGCTTCGAGCCCGGCGCGTTCGGCTGGGGCGACAGCCCCGTCGCGGCCGCCGACCTCGCGGAGAGTCTGGGCGCCCGCGGCCGGCGCGTCGAGACCCCCGCCGCGGTCACCGCGGCGGTCGAGACGGCGCTCGCGGCGGACGGCCCGACGCTGATCGAGGTGCCGACCGACCCGGACGAGCCACAGGCCAAGCCGCTCTCGTAGCGCCGCCTCCGCGAGCCGAACGCTTTTGCCGGTCGTGTTGCACGGGGGCGTATGGCAGACCAGACCGACGGCGAGGAGTTCCTGTTGATGGATCCGGGGCCGACGAAGATCACGCGCACGGCCCGCGAGGCCGGCGCCGAGCCGATGGTCTCACACCGCAGCCCCGAGTTCGAGGCCGCCCACGAGACCTGCCAGCGGGGCGCGGCGCTCGCGTTCGGGACCGACGCCGAGCCGGTCCTGATCAACGGCAACGGCTGGATGGGCGTCGAGACGGCGATGGCGGGCGTCCTCCGGGCCGACGACACCGTGTTGACCGTCCAGACCGGCAAGTTCGGCCGCGAGAACGGCGACATCGCCGCCCGCTACGTCGACGAGGTCCGCCGCGTCGAGGGCGAGTGGGGGACCCCCGTCGACCTCGACGCGGTCGACGACGCGCTCGACGAGGACGTCGACGCGATCACGATGACCCACTGCGAGACCTCGACCGGGATGATCAACCCCGTCCCCGAGATGGGGGCGCTGGCCGAGGAGTACGGCGCGCTCCTGTTCGTCGACGGGGTGTCGAGCATCGGCGGCGTCCGCCTCGGCATGGACGAGCACGGCGTCGACGTGGCGATGACCTCCTCGCAGAAGGCGCTCGGCGGCCCGCCGGGGGTCAGCCCCGTCGCGCTCTCGGAGCCGGCGCGCGAGCGCGTCAGCGACGACGGCGGTCCCTACACCCTCAACCTCGCGACCTACCTCGAGTATCTCGACCGCAACCAGACGCCGAGCACCGCGCCCGTCACCGTCTACCGGGCGCTCGCGGCCTCGCTGGAGTCGCTGCTCGAGGCGGGGCTGGACGCCCGGCTCGCGCGCACCCGCCGGCTGGCCGAGGCGGTCCGGGCCGGCGCCGACGCGCTCGGGCTCGAGCCGGTCGCGGGGCCGAACGAGCACTCGTCGCTGTCGAACACGGTCCAGGCGCTCGCCCTGCCCGACGGCGTGGCCGAGGCCGACGTGCTCGACGGGCTCGCGGCGCGCAACGTCTCGGTCCGGGGCGGACTCGGCCGGCTGGAGGGCGAGGCGCTGCGGATCGCCACGATGGGCGCCGCCATCGACGGCGACGACGTGGTCCGGACGGTCGGCGCGCTCGGGGAGGCGTTGCGCGACGCCGGCCACGAGCCGGCGGCGAGCCCCGAGACGGCTCGCGAGGCCGCCCGCGAGCGGCTGTCGGTCGAGGCCGCGGCCGACTGAGGCCTACGCCCCGCGCCGGTCGAGCACCGGGTTCCGGAGTTCGCCCACGCCCTCGATCCGACAGACCACCTCGTCGGCGTCCTCGAGGTAGGCGCCGGGGAAGGCGGGATCGCCCAGCGAGACCAGATCGCCGGCCTCGAGCCGACAGACCCGCGAGACGTGTGCGAGTAGCTCGGGGATCGACCAGCCCATCCCGGCGGTCGAGGCCTCGACCACCCGCTCGCCGTCGACCTCGGTGACCAGCGTCAGCTCCGTGGCCGCCGCCGGCGAGAGCCCCACGCCCTCGCTCAGCACGGGCGTGAACGTCGGCAGGATGTGAAAGCCCCGCCCGACGGGGTCGTCGGTCTCGCGGTCCATCCCGGGGTCGGGGTAGCCGGGGAACCCGCCGGTCGCCGTGGCGTCGTTCGAGACGGTAAAGCCCCGGACCGCGGCGGCGGCCTCGCTCGGCCGGGCCTGCCAGAGCGGGGCGTCGAGGACGGCGACCAGTTCGGTGCCGGGCTCGACGTGCTCGACGCGGGGCGGGATCTCGATCGGCGTGCCCTCGGGGACGACCGACGCCCGGGGGACGGTCCAGAGGATCGGCCACCGGGGGGCGGCGTCGCGGCGGTGGTGGGCGGCGAAGGTGCCGCCGAGGGCGACGAGCGTGCGGTCGGCGTCGAGATCGATCTCGAAGGGCGCGGCGTCGGTCACGGCCGGCCCGTCGTGGCGCGCGCGAGCAGGTTCGGGTCGGGGCCGTCGCGGCCGCGACCCCGGGTGGCGCTACTCCTCCTCGTCGGCGCCGACGTAGTCGGCGACGTTGCCGAGGTTCATCGCGACCGCGAGCATCACCGCGACGATGAAGATGATGAACGCCGACATCGCGTTCATCTTGTTCGCGAAGCCGTACTTGATCATCCCGTACATCTCGGTGGTGAGGACGCTCATCGTCCCGCTGACGAAGTACGCCCGGATGAAGTCCTCGAACGACCGGATCCACGCGAACAGGAAGCCGGCCCCGATCGCGGGGGCGATGATCGGGAACGTGATGTCCCGGAACGCCTCGAGGCTGTCGGCGCCGAGGTCGCGGGCGCTCTCCTCGAGCGACTGGTCGAACGAGTAGAGCCGGGCGGTCACCGGCAGCAGGACGAACGGGAAGCCGTAGACGCTGTGGGTGAGCACGAGCGTCAGAAAGCCCGTGGTGATCCCGACGACCGAGCGGAAGTAGATCAGCAGGCCGATGCCGAGGATCACGCCGGGGATGATCAGCGGCATGATCGCGAGCGTGCGGAACGTCTCCTTGAACCGGAAGTCGTAACGCACGACCCCGAAGCTCGCGAGCACGCCCAGGATCGTCGACACGATCGCCGAGACGGTCGCGACCTGGACCGAGGTCCAGAACGAGCCCATCAGCGACTCGGTGGCGAAGGTGGCCTGGTAGTTCGCGAGCGTGAACCCGCGGAACGGGAGGAGCGTCGAGGTGTTGACCCCGAACGAGAGGAACACGACCGTCACCAGCGGCACCCAGAGGAAGATCAGCATCGCGCCGGTGAACAGGTAGAACGCGCCCGTGATCAGGCGCTCGCGGGTGCCGTAGTCGAGCAGACGGTCGGCGACCGCCTCCGTCGGCTCGGTCGGCGCGTCGACGTCGGACTGTTGGACCTCGCCGGACGCCATCTCAGGCACCCCCCAGGTCCTCGAGATCCATGTACTGGAACGCCAGCGCGAACGCCGCGACGACGGAGATGATGATGAACATCGCCGCCGAACTGCCGTAACCGACCGCGTACATGGTGTTGACGCGCTGTGAGATCAGCTGTCCGATCATCAGCACCTTCCCCTGAGCCAGGAACTCGGGCGTGAGGAAGGCCCCGACCGCCGGCACGAAGACGAACACGGAGCCGCTGACGATCCCCGGCAGCACGAGCGGGGCGACCACGTCGCGGAAGGCCCCGACCCGGTTGGCGCCAAGGTCCCGCGCCGCCTCGACCAGCGAGAAGTCGAGACCGTCCAGGCTCGCGTACAGCGTCAGGAGCATGTACGGGAAGTACGCGTGGGTCAGCCCGACGACGATCGGGCCGACGCCGAAGTTGAACAGCGGGATCGGCTCGCTCAGGATCCCGGCCGCGATCAGGACCCTGTTGATGTTCCCCCCGCTGCCGAACATCAGGAACCACGAGTACGCCCGGACGATGTAGACGGTGAAGAAGGGCAACAGCACCAGATAGATCGTGATCTGGAAGAAGCGGCCGCTCTTTTTCGCCAGCAGGTACGCCACCGGGAACGTCGCCACGAGCGTGGTGATCGTGGTGACGGCGGCGATGAAGTACGAGAGCAGCATCGACTTCACGAACGGCGTCTCCCAGAACGGTCCGGAGTCGGCGAACAGCAGGTTGTCGTAGTTCGCGAAGGTCGGCTCCCAGACGATCGCGTAGGACTCGCTGGTGACGGTGAACGAGACCGCCACCAGGAACAGAAGCGGCGCGAGCAACAGGAGCAAGAGCCACGTCGCTCCCGGCCCAACGGTGACACCCAGCGCCGCCTTGGCGTTGGCGAGACGGGACAGAAGCCGCTCACGACTCGTTTCGGCCGAGTTCTTGAAGCTCATGGAGGCTGAGAGGGGTGGGTGTTACCGCGCGCTCAGGCCGCCTTGATCTCTTCCCAGGCGCTGATCCACGCGTCCTCGTTCTCGACGGCCTTGAACGGGACGGCGTTCTCGATGCGCTCGGGGCCGAAGCCGAACAGCTCGGCGTTCTGGCCCTCGAGCTTCGCGTTCGCCTTGGGGTTGCACGACGGCGTCGACGCCTTGCGGGCGAAGGTCGGCCCGAACTCGGGGTCGATGTACTTGTTGACGACCTTCCAGGCCATCTCCTTGTTGTCGGACTCGCTGGAGACGACCGCGCCCTCGAACCAGGCCAGCTCGCCCTCCTTGGGCTTGGCCATGTGGACCCAGTCGTCGCCGTTCTTGCGCATGTCGATGATCTCGTTGCGGCCCGAGTTGCCGATCACGTGGTTGCCCTGGCGGAAGGACTTGATGTACGTCGAGTCCGGCCCGATGTAGCCCTCCAGCAGCGGCTTCTGCTCGAGCATGCGCTCTTTGACCTGCTGGATCTGGTCCATCGAGAGCGTGACCTTCTCGCCCTCGAAGGCGTCGAGCATCCCCATCTCCATGGCCGTCGCCGACATGGCCTTGAAGTGGTTGTCGTACATGATGATCTCGCCCTCGTACTCGTCGTTGAACAGCTGGGAGTAGGTCTTCTCGTGGTCCTGCGGGACCGTCCGGTCGTCGTAGGAGTAGCCGTACCAGCCAAAGCGGATCGGCACGGAGTACAGCGTGCCCGAGTCGTCGGTGAACTGGTTCTGGGCGAACCCTTTGAACTTCCCGAACAGGTCGCCGTAGGAGGCGACCGCGTCCTCGTTCAGCGGGGCGACGAGGCCGGCGTCGATGAAGTTGCCGACGTAGTTGTTGTTCGGCACCGTGATGTCGAACTGCTCGTTGGCCCCCGAGTTCCACTTCGAGAACATCTTCGCCGAGGAGTTCGACTTGGTGACCTCGAGCTTGACGTCGAGGCTCTCCTCGATGCCCTCCTTGAACAGCTCGTAGTCGTCCCACGCGATCATCTGGAGGGTGACGGTGCCGCCACCGCCGCCGACGCCACCCGTACAGCCGGACAGACCGGTGATGCCGGCCGCGCCGGCGACGCCGGCCGCCTTCAGGAAGCTCCGCCGCGATCCGTCCGTGCTACCGCCACTGTTGTCACGAGTTGGCATAACGCTATATTGGCGCACGTAATCCTCTCACTAAAAGCTTCGCAACCGTCTGTAAGATGATCAGTTACGGGTCCACAACACATTAACTCTTGTCCGTCCTACGCCGACCGTGATCGACTTCGGGCGCTACGACCGGCCCTGGCTCGCCGCGCTCGGCGCCGCCGGCGTCGTCTGGTTCGTCGCCGGGCTCGCCCTCGGTCTCGTCGTGGCCCGCCTGTTCGCGCATCCGCTGCTCGATCTCCTCGCGCTCGTGCTCCATGTGCTCGGGCTGGCGGCGCTGGTCGGCTTCGGCGGCATCTACGCCCTGCTGTTCTGGAAGGGCTTTTTCGACCGCCGGTTCGGCGAGGCCGAGGCCGAAAAGCCGTAGCCCGCGGCGCTGGCCCGGACCTGGCGCGTCCCCGGCAGGTTTATCCCTCTCGCCCGGGCAAGCGGGTCTATGGCACGCACGGCAGGCGCGACCACGGAGGACCACGGCGAGCCGCTGGTGGAGCTCCGTGACATCCGCAAGGAGTTCGGCGACGTCGTCGCGGTCGACGGCATCGACCTCACCGTCCGGCGCGGGGAGTTCTTCTCGCTGCTGGGCCCCTCGGGCTGTGGCAAGACGACGACACTCCGGATGATCGCCGGCTTCGAGCGCCCGACCGCCGGTCGGCTGACGCTGGACGGCGTCGACGCGATCGACATCCCGCCGAACAAGCGCGACACCAACATGGTGTTCCAGCATCTCTCGCTGTTCCCACACATGTCGGTGAACAAGAACGTCGGCTACGGGCTCCGCAAGGCCGGCGTGAACGAGGCCGAGCGCGACCGCCGCATCGAGGAGTACCTCGAGCTCGTCGACCTGGGCGGCTACGGCGACCGGCGACCGACCGAGCTGTCGGGCGGCCAGCAACAGCGGGTGGCCGTGGCCCGCTCGCTGGTCAACGAGCCCAGCGTGCTCCTGCTCGACGAGCCGCTGGCCTCGCTCGACCGGAAGCTCCGCCAGCACATGGAGGTCGAGCTCTCGAAGATCCACCAGAAGGTCGACGGCTCGTTCTTCTACGTCACCCACGACCAGGAGGTGGCGATGACGCTCTCGGACCGGCTGGCGATCATGAACGAGGGCCAGATCGAGCAGGTCGGCCCGCCCCGCGAGATCTACCAGAACCCCGCCTCGGAGTTCGTCGCCGACTTCATCGGCGACACCAACCTCTTCGAGTGCGACAGCGAGCCGGTCGACGGCCACTCCCGGGTCAGCTTCCGCGAGCGCGCCGACGTCTCGTTCGACACCACCCGCCAGATCAAGGAGGGCGAGGTGACCGTCTCGGTCCGCCCCGAGGAGATCGACCTCACGACCGACGGCGACGGGCTGTTCGAGGGCACCGTCACCGAGCGCTACTTCCAGGGCGATCACACCGACTACGTGGTCGTCCCCGACCACGGCGACCTGCCGTCGGTCGAGGCGACCCTCCACGGCCGGCAGGGACGCTTCGAGGAGGGCGACAAGGTCCGGGTCGGCTTCGACACCGAGGAGGCCCCGGTCTACTTCAGCTAGTCGCACGCGTCGGCCCGATCCGCCCGGCTCCGATCCCGTCCGTCCCGTCTCAGTCGTCGATCGCCGCCAGCAACGCGTCCACGTCGCCGGGCGTGTTGTAGACGTGCAGGGACGCCCGGACGGTCTCGGGGTAGGGCAGCGAGCGGATGTAGACGTCGTCCTCGCGGAGGCGCTCGACCAGCCCCTCGGGATCCTCGGCCCGGAAGCTGACCAGCCCGGACTCGTACTCGCGGGGGCCGTAGAGCCGGTCGCCGAGCCCCGCCTTCAGCCGGTCGGTGAGCGACTCGATCCGGTCGGTGATCGTCCCCATGCCGATCTCCTCGACGAGATCGAGCGCCTCGCAGAGCCCGGCGTAGGGGGCGGGGGAGGTGCCGCCGTACTCGAGGCGGCCGGCGTTCGGGCGAAGCGCCATCTCGTCGGTCGGGGCCTTCGAGTCGACGACCGCGCGGTAGCCCGCGCCCTCGGGCTGGAGCGCCGGCACCGCGTCCGGATCGACGTGGACGAAGCCCGCGCCCCACGGACCCATCGCCCACTTGTGGCCGGCGCCGACGACGAAGTCGGCGCCCCAGTCGGTCACGTCGAGCGGGCGCTGGCCGACCGTCTGGACGCCGTCGACGAGCGTCATCGCGCCGGCGTCGCGGGCGGCCGCGACCGCCTCGGCGACCGGCAGGCGGGTGCCGTAGTTCCAGGTGATCGAACTCAGACAGACCAGCTTCGCGTCCGCGACGAGGTCGTGGTACTCGTCCATGTCGATCCGGCCCTCGTGGGTCGGGAGCACCCGGGTCTCGACGCCCCGGCGCTCTAGGCTCCACCACGGGACGATCCCCGCCGGATGTTCGGCGTCGGTCCGGACGACGACGTCACCGGGCTCCCAGTCGATCGCGCCCGCGATCCGGCTGATCCCGTCGGAGGTGGACTCGGTGAGCGCGATCGTCTCGGGATCGGTGCCGACGAACGACGCGATCCGCTCGCGGGCCGCGTCGAAGGCGGCGTAGGCGGCGCCGTAGGCACCCTCGCCCAGCGCCGCGTCGACCTCCTGGTGTTCGAGGTAGCCCGCCGTGGCGTCGATCACCCGCCGGGGGGCGGGCGACGAGGCTCCCGTGTTCAGGTAGATGCCGTCGTCGAACGCGTCGATGTCGGCGCGGACCGATTCAGGCGTCATCGGTCCACACACGTCCACCGGCCCTGTAGTAGCTTGCGGTCTCCCGGACCGCGAGCCGGCGGAACGCCTTTGCCCCCGGGCGGTCCCGTGGTGGCCGTGACAGTCGACACGCGGATCACCGGCGGGCGGGTCGTCACAACGACCGACGTGGCCGAGCGGGACGTTGCGGTGGACGACGGCGAGATCGTCGCGGTCGGGACGGGCGACGCGCTCCCGGCGGCCGAGGAGACCGTCGACGCGACCGGCTGTCTGGTGCTCCCGGGCGTGGTCGACCCCCACGTCCACGTCGACTCGGAGCCGGAGAACCGCGCCGGCACCTACGCCGCCGAGAGCGCGGCCGCGGCGCTCGGGGGTGTCACCACCTTCGTCGACTTCGCCTTCCAGGGCCGGGATCGCGACGCCTCGGACCCCGGCGCGCCGCTGATCGACGGGATCGAGCACAAGCGCGCGAAGGCCGCCGACGCCCACGTCGACTTCTCGCTCCACGGCGTGCTCCGGCGCGAGGAGGAGGCCACCTTCGAGGAGCTTCCGGCGGCCCTCGACGCCGGCGTCACCTCGTTCAAGATGTTCCGTTCGACCTACCCGATCGGGGTGTCGAACGGCTTCGTCCACGAGGCCTTCCGCCACATCGCCGACCACGACGCCGTCGCCCTGGTCCACACCGAGGATCCCTCGGTCTGTGACCGCCTGACCGAGCGCCTGCGCCGCGAGGGCAAGGGCGAGGCGGTCCACTACCCAGACTCCCGGCCCGACTACGCCGAGGCGATGGCCGCCGAGGACGCCGCCCGGATGGCCGTCGAGACGGGCGTCAACTACTACGGCGTCCACACCACCTGCCGGGACGCCGTCGAGATCATCGAGCGCTTTCGCGAGGACGGGAGCACGATCCGGGCCGAGACCTGCACCCACTACACCGCGCTCACCCGGGACGCCCACAAGCGACTCGGCAACCTCCCCCTGATCGCCCCGCCGCTGCGCACCGAGGACGACGTCGACGCCATGTTCGAGGCGCTGGGTCGCGGGACGCTGAGTGTCGTCTCGACCGACCACTCGGTCTACCACCGCTCGTACAAGGAGGTCGAGAACTGGTGGGAGAGCCCGTTCGGCGCCAACTCGATCCAGTACAGCCTGCCCGTCTTCCACCAGGTGGCCGTCGAGGAGCGCGGTCTCTCCCTGCCCGCGCTCGTCCGGCTCTGCTGTGCGACCCCCGCCGCCACGTTCGGCATGCCCGAGAAGGGGACCCTCGAGCCGGGGACCGACGCCGACGTGATCGTGCTCGACCCGGACGGCGGGACGCCCGTCGATCCGGCCGCGAACGCCTCGGGCTCGACGTTCTCGATCTACGAGGGTTTCGAGCCCTCGGTCGCCGTCCGCGACACGTTCGTCCGTGGCGAGCGCGTCGTCGCCGACGGCGACCTGGTCGGCGAGCCCGGAACCGGCCGGTTCGTCGAGCGCGACCGCCCGGACTGGTCTGTGTAGCCCCCGCCCGCCGCGCGAACGCTTTTCACCCCCGCCGGGCTCGGTGGGGTATGTCCACCCCCGCCCCCGGCGGCTGGATCGACGGCGTCTACCGCCGGACGGCCGCGTGGGACCACGTCGAGCGACTGACCGCGATCGGTCCCCGGCCGGCCGGCTCCGGGGCCGAGCGCGAGGCCGCCCGCGCCACCCGCGACGCGCTGACGGCCGTCGGCGCCCGGGACGCCCGGACCGAGGAGTTCCCGATCCACGACTGGCGCCGCGGATCGAGCGCGGTCGAGGGCCCCGGCGCCGGCCCGGTCGACACCCACGCGTTCGTCCGATCGGCGCCGGCGACGGCGACCGGCCCGCTCGTCCCGGTCGGACACGGTCTCGCCGACGAGGTGGCCGCCGCGGACCTCGACGGCGCGGTCGCGCTCGTCCGAAACAACGTCCCCGCGGGCCACGACCGGGTCGTCCACCGCCAGGAGAAGTACGCCCGGCTGGTCGCGGCCGGCGCGGTCGCGTTCGTCGAGCGCAACCACCAGTCCGGCGCCCTGCGCCGGTCGGGCTACGTCCGCGGGGCCGACGGCGATCCGGTCGGCGAGATCCCGGCGGTGTCGGTCAGCCACGAGGACGGCGCCCGGCTGGCCCGGCTGGCGGCCGGCGAGCCGGTCACCGTCCGGGTCGACGCGGCGACGGGCGAGACGACCAGCCGGAACGTCCTCGCCGAGGTCGGGCCCGAGACCGACGAGCGGGTGGTGGTCGGCGCCCACCTCGACGGGAGCGACCTCGCGGAGTCGGCGGGCGACGACGCCGTCGGCGTGGGGGCGGTCGTCGGGGTGGCGGCGGCGCTGGCCGACCGCGAGCCGGAGACGACCGTCCGGCTGGTCGCGTTCGGGGCCGAGGAGCTCCCCCTGCTCGGCGCCCGCCACCGGGTCGAGCGCGCCGACCTCGACGCGGTCCGGGCGGTCGTCCAGAACGACGGGCTCGGCCGGGCGCGCGACCTCGCCGTCCTCGCGCACGGCTCCGACCACCTCGCGGCGCTCGCGCGGTCGGCCGCGGCCGCGTTCGACCACCCTGCCCGCGTCGATCTTACGCACTACCTCTCGAGCGACAGCTGGCGCTACGCCGCGCGGGGCGTGCCCGCCTGTATGCTCGGGAGTGTCGACGCCGACGGCGCCCCGACCCACGGCCCACAGAGCGCGAACGTGCTGACGGCGGCCGACACGCTCGAGAAGCTCGACCCCCGCGACCTCCGCGAGGGCGTGCTCGTCGAGACCGAACTCGTCGCCCGGCTGGCCGAGCGCGACCGGACGGTCCCCCGACTCGACCCGGACGATCTGCGCGCACGGCTGGTCGCCAAGGGCAAGGCCGAGAAGGCGGACCTCTACGAGACGTTCGCGCGCTAGAGCGCCCGGTTCTCCATCGCGTCGGGCTCGCCGGCGACGAAGCGCTCGTAGTTGCGGGCGAAGACGTCCACACACCGGTCGGGGAAGTGCTGGCTCCCCCCGGCGTTGTGGGGCGTGACGATCACGTTCGAGAGGTCCCACAGCGGCGAGTCCCGTGGCAGGGGCTCGGGATCGGCCACGTCCAGCGCCGCGCCCGCCAGGTCGCCGGCGGTCAGCGCGCCGACGAGGGCGTCCTGTTCGACCACCGCGCCGCGGGCGACGTTGACGAGCACCGTCCCGGTCCGCATCGAGGACAGCGCCGCGTCGTCGATCAGCCCCCGGGTCGCGTCGGTCAGCGGACAGGCCAGGACGACGTAGTCGGCGCGCCCGAGCACGCCGTGGAGCCGGTCGGGCCCGAGCATCTCGTCGACGTTCGGGTGGCCTCGGTCGGGGTGGCGCCGGACGCCAAGCACCTCCATCCCGCAGGCGGCGCCGAGATCGGCCACCTCGCCGCCGATGGCGCCGACGCCGACGATCCCGAGCGTCCGGCCGGTCAGTTCGCCCGCCGGGTAGCGCCGCCACTCCCTGCGGGCGGCCTGCTCGAAGCCCCGGAGCAGGTTCCGCTCGAAGGTGAGCAGGTACGCGAGCACCTGCTGGGCGATGGCGGGGGCGTGCGCGCCAGAGACGCTGGTGAGCGCCACCGCCCGCTCGCGCAGGGCGTCGTGGTCGTAGCGGTTCGTCCCCGCCGAGAGCGACTGGACCCACCGGAGCCGGTCGGCCCGCGCCAGCGCCGCCGCGGGCAGGCCGTGCTCGATCAGCACCTCGGCCTCGCCCACCCGATCGAGCAGGTCGGCCCGGTCGCGGGCCCGGTCGAGGTCGATCCCCGGCAGCCGCTCGCGGATCCCCGCGGCCAGGTCCTCGACCGTCCCCGGCGTCTCCGGCGGGAAGGTGTACGAGAGCAGGACGCGCGGTCCGTCCGTGTCCGACATGTCCCCGGCCTGCGCGGGCACGCTCTTGAGTGTGGGGGCCCCGTCGCGTCCGCCGGCGCGGGCGGGGGGAGTTTTACCCGCCGGCCGCGAGGCGGTCGGGTATGTCGGACGATCCCGCCGGCGACCCGGCTCCGGACCCCGAGCGGACCCTCGCCCGCTTCGCGCTCGAGCTGTCGCTCGACGATCTCCCACCGGCGACCCGCGACCACGTCGGCCTCGTGGTCGCGGACACCGTCGGCGCGGCGGTCGGGGGCTGTCGGCTCGACGAGCCCCGGGCGCTGGCGGCGGCGATCGACGACCCCGGCCCGGGGCGGGCGTCGGTCCTCGGCACCGACGCGGTCGCCCCGCCGGGCCGGGCGGCGATGGTGGTCGCGACCGCGGGCACGTCGCTCGAACTCGACGAGGGCCACCAGTACGCCGGCGGCCACCCGTCGATCCACGCCCTGCCGGCGGCGCTCGCCGAGGCCGAGGCCGGCGAGGCCGCCCCCGCCGACTGGCTGGCCGGCTTCGTCGCCGGCTACGAGGTCGGCACCCGCGTCGCCAGGGCGTGTGCGCCGCTCGACCCCTCGTATCACATGCACGGGCTCTGGGGCGCGGTCGGGGCGACGGCCGCCGTCGCGCGCGTCCGGGGGCTCTCGCTCGACCGGACGACCGAGGCCCTGCGGATGGCGCCCAACCACGCGCTCCACACCCGCTTCGAGACCGCACTCGAGGGCGCGACGGTGCGAAACAGCTACGCCGGCGCCTCGAACCTCGCCGGCTCGCTGGTCGCGACCCAGGCCGAGGCGGGCTTTTCGGGCCTCGAACGGGGGATCGAGCGCCACCTCGGCCGCGTGGTCGACGACGCCGACGCCGACGCCGACGGGACGGCGGGCGTCTCGCCCGCGACGCTGACCGCCGGGCTCGGCGAGTCCTGGGAGATCGAGCGGGGATATTTCAAGACCCACGCCGCCTGTCGGTTCACCCACCCGACGCTCGACGCGGTGGCGGCGCTGGCCGCGGAGACGGGGCTCGACCCCGACGCGGTCGAGTCGGTGACCGTCGAGACCTACCGGACGGCCGCCCGCCTCGACGAGCCCCGGCCGACCAACCCGCTCCAGGCGAAGTTCTCGCTCCCGTTCGCGGTCGCCACCCGGCTTCGCCGGGGCCACTCCCGTCTGGAGGCGTTCGCCCCCGCCGCCCTCGACGAGCCGACCTACGCGCTCGCCGAGCGGGTGACGGTCCGGGAGGCACCGGAGCTGACCGAGCGCGCGCCCGACCGCCGGGGGGCGCGGGTCACCGTCGTCGCCGACGGCGAGCGCCACGAGCGGGTGGTGCCACAGGCCAGGGGTGGCACCGACGACCCGTTCTCGGAGGCCGACCTCGAGGGCAAGTTCGAGGCGCTGGTCGCGCCGGCGCTGGGGGCCGACCGCGCGGCCGACCTGTGGGCGGCGAGTCGCGACCCGTCGGGGACGCCGGCCGGCCGGATCGGGGCGCTCGCGACGCCACGCTGAGGAGCCCGACGCTTTTGTGAGCCGGGGCCGAGAGGCGGGCATGGAGACCGTCGACGGCGACCGCCTGCGACGCGATGTCGAGCGAAACGGCGAGTTCGGTCGGATCGAGACCGACGAGGGCTGGGGTCGGACGGTCCACGCCGGCTCCGAGGCCGACCGCCGCGCCCGCGAGTACCTGCACGAGCGGATGGAGGCGGCGGGGATGGAGGTGCGGATCGATCCGATCGGCAACGTGGCGGGGCGGTGGACGCCGCCGAGCGCCGACCCCGACGCCGCGCCGGTGGCGGTGGGGAGCCACCACGACTCGGTGCCGGAGGGGGGCATCTTCGACGGCCCGCTCGGGGTTTACGCCGGCGTCGAGACCGTCCGGGCCGTCGCCGAGAGCGACCGCGAGCCGAGCCGGCCGATCGAGGTGGTCAGCTTCACCGAGGAGGAGGGCGGCCGGACGGACGTGGGGCTGCTCGGCTCGTCGGTGGCGGCCGGCGACCGGTCCTACGAGGAGGCGCTCGCGCTGACCGACGGCGAGGGGACGACGATGCGCGAGCACCTCGATCGGATCGACGCCCGGGGGGACGCGACGATCGATCCCGCCGGGTGGGACGCGTGGTTCGAACTCCACGTCGAGCAGGGCACCCGGCTGGAGGAGGCGGGCGCACAGGCCGGCGTGGTGACCGCGATCACGGGCGTCACCAACTGCCGGGTCGAGATCGAGGGCGAGGCCAACCACGCGGGCTCGACGCCGATGCCCGACCGGACCGACGCGCTCGCGGCCGCCAGCGAGTTCGTCCTCGACACCGAGCGGGCCGCCCGCGAGGTGAGCGCGACCGACAGCGAGCCGGCGGTCGGCACGGTCGGCCGGATCGACATCTCGCCCAACGCCCGCAACGTGGTCGCGGGCGGGGTCGAGATCACGACCGACGTGCGCGACATCGAGCACGACTCGATGGACGCGGTCGTCGACCGGATGCGCAAGTCTCTGGCCCGTCTCGAGGCCGACCGCGGGGTCGAGACCGCGCTCGATCGCTACCGCGACCAGCCCCCGACGCCGATGGCCGAACGCGCACGCGAGGCGCTCCACGCCGGCGCGGACCGCTCGGGCGTGGCCGCGATGGATATGCACTCGGGCGCGGCCCACGACACGATCCACGTGGCGGGCGAGACCGACGCCGCGCTCCTGTTCGCGCCCTCCGAGGACGGCCTCTCGCACAACCCCCGCGAGTGGACCGACTGGGCCGACTGTGCGGCCGCGACGCGGGTGCTCGCCGGCGGGGTCGCCGACCTCGCGACCGCGCCGGTCGCGCCGACCGCCGACTGAGCCGCCCGCGCGTCCGGCGGCGGTGGCCGCCCGCGCGTCCGGCGGCGGTGGCCGC
>CAZMLQ010000003.1:29588-43581 GCA_964567195.1 uncultured Haloferacaceae archaeon
GCGGCGGTGGCCGCCCGCGCGTCCGGCGGCGGTGGCCGCCCGCGCGTCCGGCGGCGGTGGCCGCCCGCGCGTCCGGCGGCAGTAGCCGCCAGCGCCCCAAGAGTCAGGTGGGGACCCGCCGAGAGGCCGCCATGTCACGGACCGGTGCGGAGCTGTTCGTCGACGCGCTCTCGGAGTACGGCGTCGAGTACGTCTTCGGCAACCCGGGGACGACGGAGCTCGCGGTGGTCGACGCGGTCGGGGAGAGCGACCTCGACTACCGGCTGGCGCTACACGAGGACGTGGCGGTGGGGATGGCGGCGGGCTACGCCACCACCCGGCGCTACCACGCCCACGACGATCCGTCGATCACCCCGCTCGGAGCGGTCAACCTCCACATCGCGCCCGGGACGGCCCACGGGCTCGGCAACCTGCTCGACCTCTGGCACACCCGGGCGCCGGTGCTGGTGACCGCGGGCGACCACCCGCTCGACCACGGCCACCGCGAGCCCAACCTCGGGGGCGACATGGTCGAGATGACCGACCAGTTCACAAAGTACAGCGCCCGGGTCGAGGACGTCGAGGCGATGCCCGAGATGGTGCGGCGCGCGGCCCGGACGGCGCTCACCCCGCCGACCGGACCGGTCTTTCTCTCCCTGCCACTCGACGTCACCCGGGCCGAGACCGACGCCGACCCCGAGCCGCTGGGACAGATTCCCGACGCCGGCGCGGGCGACCCCCGTGGGGTGGCGGCGGCGGTCGACGCGCTCGTCGCGGCCGAGGACGCGGTGCTCGTGGTCGGGGACGCCGTCTCGCGGGGCGGGGCGGCCGCCGAGGCGGTCGCGCTGGCCGAGGCGGCCGGCGCACGCGCCCACGGCGAGTTCAAGGCCGGCCTCGTCGGCTTCCCGACCGACCACGAGCTCTGGGGCGGTCGACTCCCCCGCGACCAGGAGCGGGCGGCGGCGCTTCTCGACGCCGACACCGTCGCCCTGCTGGGGACGCTCTCGAACACGACGACCAACCCGCTGGCGGTCGAGATCCTCGGCCGCGGGACGACCTGCGTCCAGGTCTCGCCGGACGTGCGCGAACTGGGCAAGAACTACGCCGCCGACGCGGCGGTGCTCGGCGACCCCGGCCGGGTGCTTGGCGAACTCGCCGCGCGGGTGACCGAGCGGGTCGACGAGGCCGAGCGGACGGCCCGGTCCGAGCGGGCGGCCGCGACCGCGGCGGCGGCGACCGACGCCGGGATCGACGTCGAGCGGGCGGTCCCCGAGGACGCCCCCGCGGCGACGGTGGACGACCTCGCGGCGGGGCTTGCGGCGGGCGCTCCCGACGCCCGGGTGGTGGCCGAGGCCCCGACGAGCACCGGCGCGCTGAGGTCGGCCTACGGCTTCGGGCCGGGCGATCTGATCGCCAACCGGGGCGGGGGGCTGGGCTACGGGCTGCCGGCGGCGCTTGGCGCGGCGATCGCGGAGACCGACCGCGCGGCCGAGACCGGCGCCACGGCCCGGCCCGTGGTCGGCTACGTCGGCGACGGCTCGTACCTCTACTACCCGCAGGCGCTGTACTCGGCCGCGCGCTACGACGTCGACGTGACGGTGGCGGTGGTCGACAACGGGAGCTACCGGATCCTGAAGGACAACACGCTCCGGCTGTTCGGCGGCGAGGACGCCGACTACGGCTACACGGGGATGGACTTCGAGCCGCCGGTCTCGTACGCCGAGAACGCGGCGAGCCACGGCGCGACGGGCCGGCGGGTGACCGATCCCGACGGGATCGAGACGGCGGTCCGGGAGGCGGTCGCGACCGACGGCCCGGTCGTGCTCGACGTGCCGGTCAGGGACGACTAGCCCGGTCCGGTGGCGGGGGTCGGCGTGGCGGTGGTCCGGTCTGGCTCCTCGCCGGCCCAGCCGGGCGCCTCGACGGTCGTCTCGTCGAAGCCGACGTAGCGAAAGCGCAACACCGAGCGGGTGCCGTCGGGCGAGCCCCGGACGACGACGAGTTCGGTCACGAGGCCGGCGTCGGTCACGTCGGCCTCGACCCTGACGCCGGGTCCGGTCGCGACCAGGCGATAGACCGTTCGGTCGTCCTCCGTCTCGGCGGCGACCACGTCCGACTCGCGGCCGCGCAGCGCCCAGTCGACGACCCGGGCGGCGGCGTCGGCTGGCCAGCCGGCCGCGCCGGGGGCGACGCGATCCCGGCTGACCGTCGGGGGCTCGCGCACGACCGCCGACCGGACCGCCCGCTCGCGGCCGTCGGTGTAGACCGCGCGAGCGCCGAATGGCAACACCCGGACCGGACCGTCGGCGTCGCCGCTGGCCCGGACGAGCGACCGGCTGCCGTTCTCGACGAGCGCGGTCGTCAGGCGCTCGCTCACGTTGTTGCGGCCGAGCACGGGGTTCGAGCCGGTCATCCCGGCCCGGTAGACGAGCAGCCACCGGTACGAGCGCCCCTCGAGCGCGGCGGCGTGGGCGGCGGTCAGCGCCGAGCGGTTCGCCACCCCCTCGGTCGTCAGCCCCGGCGCGACCGGCGGGGCGCCGACCTCCTCGACGCGGTCGACGGGCGTCGACTCGAGCGGGGCGGCCGTGCGGGGGGCGGCGGTCGCGGCCCCGTCCGGCCGACCGTCGGCGTCTCCGCCGGCTCCCGCCCCCGCCCCCGCCACGACGGCGGCCACGAGCACGAGGACGGCGACGGCGACGGTGGCGGCCCCCACCGGCCCCGCCAGCGCCGCCCGGAGCCGGTCGACCGGCCGCCGGGGCGGCCCGTCGGCGAGCGATCGGCCCAGGTGCTTGCGACAGAGCGCCTCCGCGACCGGCCGCTCGAGCGCGTAGAGGAGCGTATCGCGCAGCGTGGCGGGGCCGACGACCGCGACCCCACGGGCGCGCAGGCGGTCGGCCACCGCCGGCGACGGGGTGACGACCGCGGCCCCGGTAGGTGGATCCACCCCCGCGACGGCGGCGCCGACGGGGAGCCAGCGCGGTGGCGCGTGGGCCACCAGGTCGGGGCCGTCGCCGGTCGCGACCCGGTCGCCGTCGGCGGTCGCGTCCTCGCCCCGGGCGCGCCGGAGCGCGGCGACGAACGCCGCGAGCCCCGACCCGTCGACGCCGTCGAACAGCGCCGCGGTCCGACGGCGGGTCCACTCGCGACCGCTCGCTCGTGGCGCGTCGGCCGCCGGTCCCGTCATCTGTGACGCCGCCTCTCGGTGTG
The DNA here is from genome assembly GCA_964567195.1 of uncultured Haloferacaceae archaeon. Taxonomy (GTDB): domain Archaea; phylum Halobacteriota; class Halobacteria; order Halobacteriales; family Haloferacaceae; genus CAZMLQ01. Next base: position 32,775 of record CAZMLQ010000003.1, read on the forward strand.
TCGAACTCGGCGGCAAGAGTTATAAATCACGGTGTACGACAACAGTTCGCACAGCATGTTCGAACCGTTCTCGGCCGCCTACTACCTCGGGCGGCTGTACGTCGAGCCCGGCGGCGACGAGCCCGCGGCGCTCCACCGGACGGACCACGAGCGGACGGTCGAGGAGCTCTACGCCGACGGCGAGGGCGTCGAGCGCCTCGACGCGCCGCTGGTGATGAAACTCGACGACCGCCACTTCCCGGTCGTCGGCGACGAGTCGGTCCCCCGGGGCACCCTGTCGGTGCCGCCGTGGCTGACCGACCGCCGGCTCCCCGACAGTCACGAGGTGTTCCTGGCGACCCCCGACCGCGCCGGCGAACTCCTGCGTTACGCCGGCTACGCCCCCGACCGGACGGCCCACACATAGAAGTGGAGCCGGCCCCCGGTCGGTGACGTGCTCGACGACCTGCTCGGGCGGGCGGAGCTCAAGGCACGCATCGAGCGCCTCGAGGCCGAGCGCGACTCGCTCGAGGCCCGCCTCGAGGCCGAGTCCGAACGCCGCGCCGACGCCGTCAGCGAGCGCCAGGCGGCCGAGGAGCGGGTCAACCGGCTGGAGGACCGCGTCACGGAGCTCGAAGACCGGGTCGAGCGGGCCGGCGGTGACGGCGACGGGACGGTCGAGTTCCGCCGGGTGGCGACGCTCCGGGGCGAGCGCCGGAGGGCGGTGCTCGACCGGCTGCGCAGCGTCGAGGCCGGCCCCGAGGGGGCGCTGACCGCCGCCGTCGAGGGGTCGGTCCCCGACCCGGTCCGCGAGGCGTTCGGCCCGCGAGCGCCGCTGCTCGAACGCGCAACGCCCTGTGTCGCCGTCACCGACGACGCCGGGGTGGTCGCCGCGGCGCTCGTCCCGCCGTTTCCGCCCGAGCCGTTCCACGGGTGGGACCGGGGCTTTCGGCTCGATCCGGCGTGGTTCGACCCCGCGGCCGCGACCGGCGACGGCCGGCTGGCCCTCGCGCTCGTGCGCGCCGACCTGTTCGCGCTCGGGGTCTACGAGGACGGCGAGCGGGTCGCGACCGAGTCGTTTCGCACGGACGTGGAGGAGAACCACTCCAAGGGCGGCTTCTCGCAGGCGCGCTACGAGCGCCGGCGCGACGAGCAGGTGGCGGGCCACCTCGATCGGGTGCGCGAGACGCTGGCCGACCACGGCGGCGACCGGCTGGTGCTGGCGGGCGAGCGGACGGTGCTCGACGAGCTCTCGGTCCCGGCAGCCCGGCGGGTGGCGGTCGACGCCAGCGGCGACCCCGAGGCGGCGCTGGCGACGGCGCGGGCCGACGCGCTCGCCACCCGGCTCTACGTGCTCTGAGGGCCGCGCCGGCGGCGTCCGCCCCGACGCGGGGTTTTATCGGGGCGGTGGGCGTGGCGCGGGGTATGCTAGAGCCCGGCTCGCGCGTCGCCGTCCTCGCCCACGAGAAGTTCCCCGACCGCGCCAAGACCGCGGTCGGCGTCCTGCGCTACGCCGACTACGAGGTGCGGGCGGTGCTGGACCGCGACCGGCCCGGCGAGCGCGTCGGCGACCACCTGCCCGACGTCCAGGACGCCCCGATCGTCGGCTCGATGGCCGAGGTGCCCGAGGTGGACGCGCTGATCGTCGGCATCGCGCCCATCGGCGGCGGCTTCGACGACTCCTGGCGACCGGACGTCCGGACCGCGATCGAGCGCGGCTGTGACGTGATCGCCGGTCTCCACTACTTCCTCGCGGACGACCCCGAGTTCGCCGATCTCGCGGCCGAGCACGGGGTCGAACTCTGGGACGTGCGCCGCCCTCACGACGGTCTGACGGTCAGTCAGGGGATCGCCGACGAGGTGGCGGCCGACGTGGCCCTCACCGTCGGCACCGACTGCTCGGCGGGGAAGATGACCACCTCGGTCGAACTCGTCCGGGCCGCCCGCGAGGCCGGCGTCGACGCGGCCCTGATCCCGACGGGCCAGACGGGGATCATCGTCGAGGGCTGGGGCAACCCGATCGATCGCGTCGTCTCCGACTTCACCGCCGGCGCGGTCGAGGAGATGCTGCTCGAGAAGGGCGACGAGCACGACCTGCTGGTCGTCGAGGGCCAGGGCGCCATCGTCCACCCGGCCTACTCGGCGGTGACCTGTGGCATCCTCCACGGCGCGATGCCCGACTCGCTCGTGCTCTGTCACGACCCCGGCCGCGACGCGATCCACGGCTACGAGTCGGTCTCGTACCCGCCGGTCGAGAGCTACGTCGACCTCTACGAGTCGCTGGCGGCGCCGGTCCACCCGACCGAGGTGGTCGCAGGCTCGCTCAACACCTCGACCCTCGGGAGCGAGGCCGCCGCCCGCGAGACGATCGCGGCGTTCGCGGACGCCATCGACGGGCCGGCGACCGACCCCGTCCGGTTCGACGCCGCCGAGATCGTGGAGGCGGTATGCTGAGCGTCTCGTTCGAGCGGGTCTCGCTCCCCCTCGAGGGCGCGTTCACCATCTCCCGTGGCACGCGCACCGCGGTCGAGAACCTGATCGTCCGGATCACCGACGACGGCGGCCGGGAGGGGGTCGGCGCCGCCGCCCCCACCCGTCACTACGGCGAGACGATCGAGACCGCGGCGGCCGTGCTCCCCGACCTCGCGGCCGTCGTCGAGGAGGTCGGCGATCCCCACGCGCTCGACCGGATCGAGCGCGAGGCTGCCGCGACCGTCCGGCGCAACCCCGCGGCCCGCGCGGCTGTCTCGATCGCCTGTCACGACCTCGCGGCCAAGCGACTGGGCGTGCCCCTCTACCGGCTCTGGGGCCTCGATCCCGAGCGCGCGCCCCGCACCTCGTTCACCGTCGGGATCGACGCCCCCGACCGGATGCGCGAGAAGGCCGCGGCGGCGGTCGAGGCCGGCCACCGGGTGCTGAAGCTGAAGCTCGGCACCGACGACGACCGCGCCCGCGTCGAGGCCGTCCGCGAGGCGGCCCCCGCCGACGAGGTGCGGATCCGGGTCGACGCCAACGAGGCCTGGCGACCCAAGGAGGCGGTCCGGAAGAGCCGCTGGCTCGCCGACCTCGGCGTCGAGTTCGTCGAGCAGCCCGTCCCCGCGGAGAACCCCAAGGGGATGCGGTTCGTCCACGAGCACGGACCGCTCCCGGTCGCGGCCGACGAGTCCTGCGAGACCCTCGCGGACGTGGCCCGGGTCGCCGGGCTGGCCGACATCGCGAACCTGAAGCTGATGAAGTGTGGCGGCCTCCGCGAGGCGCGGCGGATGGTCCACGCCGCCCGCGCCCACGGGCTCGAGGTGATGCTCGGCTGCATGGTCGAGAGCGCCGCGAGCATCGCCGCCGGCTGTCACCTCGCGCCCCTGCTCGACTACGCCGACCTCGACGGCGCGCTCCTGCTCGCCGAGGACGAGTTCGAGGGCCCCGACCTCTCGGACGGGACGATCCCGCTGACCGAGGCGTGGCCCGGCACCGGCGCCCGCGGGCGCTGAGCCGGTCGGTCCCGGCCTCACTCGCTCTCGGCCTCCGATCTCGCCCGGTCGACCGCGCTCGCCGGGTCCGACCGCCCGGTCTCGCGCAGGACGAACGGTCCGACCGAGAGCGTCCGCTTGGTGACGGTCACGATCCGGACGACGTACGAGAGCAAGAGCGCGAACGGCACGACCGCGGCCGTGGTCGCGAGCGCGACGACGACCGGGGCGTGAGCGACGCCGGCCGTCGCGCCGGACAGGTCGGCCGGGTCGAGATAGAGCAAGGCCCCCGCCGCGACGACGATCGCCGGCACCGCCGCGTAGAGCATCGCCCGCGAGAGGTCCGCGAGCTCCCACCGGAAGTAGAGCGTCTTGAAATGCTCGCGGGCCGGGCCGAACAGCTCCAGCGCGTCCAGCAACGCCTCGAGCGCGGCCGCCGCCTCCTCGTCGAGCCCGTCGACGGCCAGGCGCCGGCCGACGACCAGCTTCCAGGAGTAGTCGTAGTCGAGCGCCGCCCGGACGACGGCGAACTCGCCGAACTGGGCGTCCTCGAGGCGCTCGGTCACCGTCTCGGCGTTGCCGATCACGCGCTCGACGTAGGCCGCGACGGCCGGATCGTCGCTCGCCGCGCCGAGCGCCTCGGCGCGCCCACGGGTCGTCTCGACCAGCGCCCGCAGGAAGGCCGCGGGCGCCGCGGGGCTCACCGCCGGCTCGATCACCGTCTCGACGTCCCGGCGAAACTCGAGTGCCCCCCGCATCCGCTCGCGCTGGTCGCCGACGGCGCCGAGCTCCTGGGTCAACACCAGCTGACCGAGCGTCACCACCAGGGTGACGCTCGTGATCGTCGCGGTCACGAGCGCCTGGAAGAGCGTCTCGACCGGATCGCCAGACGACAGCGCCGCCCGCGCCGCCGGGTGGACGGTGCCGAGCCCCGCCAGCCCGACGAACACGACGCCGAGGACGAGCCCGGCCACCAGCCGCCGGTCGGCCCCGACCAGCAGCCAGAGGCGGCGTCCACTCCCCGGCGTCCGGCCCCGCATCGTGTCCTCGGGCGCGTCGCTCATCGGCCCGACACGGGCGTGCCGGGCGGATAGTCCCCCCGGTCGCCACCGTCGCGCGAGTCAGGCCGAACGCTCGTATCACCGGCCCGCGTCGGTCGTTCGTGGCGCTCCGACGCGCGGACCTCGCCGACGAGGTCGCCCCCTCGACGCTGATCGCCGTCGGGGCGGTCCTGCTCGTGGTCCCCGAGCCCGCCACCTCGGCGCTCGGAGCCGGCCTCCTGTTGCTCGGGCTGGCGTGGCTCGGCTACGAGTGGGACCGCCCCTGAGTCGGCCTACCAGTCCGCGAACGGCCGGTCGCCGCCCGCCCGGTCGAGGTAGGCCCGCTGTGCGCGCGCGACCGCCTCGGGTGCGGTCGCGCCGTCGGCGAGCGCCGCCCGTGCCCGCGCTCGCTTCCACGCGCTCGGCGGCCCGGTCTCGCGCCGGCGCTCGATCGGGGCGAGCAGGTCGTCGATCCGGCCGGCGCCGAGCCCCGCGTCGGCCAGCCCCCGGCGCGCGTGGGCGAACAGGTCGTCGTAGACCCGCTCGCGCTCGCCCGTTCGGGTGCCGTCGGCGGTCACCCAGTCCAGGTCGGCCGCGGGCCCGGCCCTGACGGCCCGGTAGAAGGCGTCGCGGGCGGCCGCCCACGGAAGCTCGCAGAGCGGGTGGTCGGTGACCGCCAGCCCGCGCAAGAGCCCGACCGTCGTCGCCAGCAGGGAGACGTTGTCGGCGACGGTCGGCTGGGTCGGGAGCGGGCGGTACTCGATCCGGACCGATCCCCCGTCCGGCGTGCCCACCGGCTCCCCCCCGACGACGACCCGCACCCAGCGCCAGTGGACCCCGCGCTTGTGGTCGTACTCGGGGATCAGATCGCGGTAACGCCCCGGCTCGCCGTCCTCGTGCTCGTCCTCCGACAGCACCGGCGCGTAGGTCGGATCGGCGGCCACCCGCTCGGGCACGGCGGCGGGCTCGCCGAGGTCCTCGGGCACGCGGACGTTGCCCTCGCCCGGCGGGCGGCCGGCGTTGATGCCCTGCTCGAAGACGGGGATTCGGAGCTCGTGGTAGCCCGCCTCGACCGCCCCGGCGTCGCCGTCGTCGTACCAGTCGGCGGGCAGGAACGGGGAGTTGGCGGCGAGCGCGAGCAGCGGCCCCATCGTCCGGACCGCGAGGTCGTGGACCCGGGGCAGGTCCGCGACGCGGGGCACCTGGAGGTGGGGCTGGATCGACGTGGCCAGCGACTCGACGAGGATGGTGTCGAGCCGGCGGTCGACCCCGGGCAGCGAGAGGTCGATGCCCCCGCCGCCCCGCTCCAGCACCTCGTTGTCGAGCGCGTGATAGCGCGGGCTCGACCGCATCCGCTCGGCCACGGTCAGGCCGTCGACCTCCCGGACCGCGCCGAGGTAGGCGTCGGTCCCGCCCGCGGGCGGGATCGCCCACATCGCGTCGAGCGCGAGCCGGCGGTCGGCCCGCCCGAGCGCCGCCGCCGTCCGCTCGACCCGGGCGCCGATCTCGTCGGCCTGGGTCGCGAGCCCCGCGGCGTCGAACCGCGTGGCGGGGGTGTTCAGCTCGACGTTGTGCAGGCCGAGTTCCTTCGCACAGCCCGCCTCGTCGAACGTCGCGTCCGGGACGGTCGCGAGCGCGCCGTCGGGATCGACCGCGTAGGCCTCCAGCTCGCAGCCGACGGCGTAGCAGTCGGCGTCGAGCCGGCCACTCGCCATGTCGGTCGCCACCCGGTCGGCCTGTTCTGCCACCAGCGTCTCGAAACGCTCGCGCACCGCCGGGTCGAACGCCCGCCGGATCGCCGTCGGGTCCATCTACCGCTCCTCGTCGCGGAGCTCGTCCAGCTCCGCCTCGACCGCCTCGTCGCTCACGTCGGTCCCCGTCTTCTCCTCCGCCCGGCCGTTGGTCCCCGCCTCGCTCGCCGTCTCGCGCTCGCGGTCGTCGGCCCCGAGCTCCGACTTCAGCGTCTCGAGCTCCGCGTCCACCTCGCTCGTGGTCCGGCCCTGTTCCAGCTCGCGGTCGATGCTGTCCTTGTCCGAGAGCGCGTCCTCGAACGCGCCGGAGTCCTGGAGCTCGTCCATCGCCTCGGCCCGGGCCTCCATCTCGTCGGTGCGCTCCTCGGCGCGCTCCAGCGCCCGGCCCACGTCCGACATCTCGTCGCCCACGCCGGTCATCGCCTCCGAGACCCGCGAGGAGGCCTCGGCCGCCTCGTAGCGCGCCTTCATCGTCTCCTTTCGCGTGCGGAACTCCTCGATCCGGCTCTGGAGCTCGTTTTTCTTCTCGACCAGCGAGTCCTGTGTCCCCTCCAGATCGGCGATCTGGCCCTCTAGCTCCTCGATCTGGTTCATCTTCTCCTTCTTGCGCTCGAGCGCCCGCCGGGCCAGGTCGTCGCGGTCCTGCCGGACGGCCTCGCGGGCCTGCTCGTTGTGCTTCTCGACGTTCTCCTCCAGCCGGCGCTTCTGTATCTCGAGGCGCTTTTTCTGGGTCGTCAGGTCGGCGATCCCCTGTTTGACGTCCTGAAGCTCGTCTCGCATCCGCTCGTAGGAGTAGTCGAGCGTCTCCGAGGGGTCCTCCGCACGGTTGAGGAGGGCGTTCAGCTTCGACCGGACGACGTACGAGGCGCGCGAGAGGATACCCATACGCCCCGTTGGAGGCCGCCGGACCAAAGGTTTGGCCCCCGCGGGTCGGAACGCATAACGCCCGCGCGCCCCCTTGAGAGGCCGTGTCGACCGATCGCGAGCCCGAGCCGGTGCTCGTCCCCGGCGACCGCCGCGTCCGCGCGAGTCACGACCGCGCCGGCCCCGACGCGGACGCCCTCGTCGTCGTCTGCCCGCCCGACCCCCGCCGGGGCGGGGACAGACGCGACCCGCGCCTGATCGCGCTGGGCGAGGCCCTGGCCGACCGCGGGATCGACGCCCTGCGGATCGACTACGCCGACGCGACGGCGACCGACGCCGACCGGGTGGCCGACGCCGAGCGCGCGCTGGGGTGGGCCCGCGGGCGCGTCGCCCGCGTCGGCCTCGCCGGCTACTCGCTCGGCGCGGCCGTCGCCGCCGTGGCCGCCCGGTCGGCCCCCGACGCGCTCGGACTGCTCGCGCCCCCCGCCACCCTCGACGGGGCCGCCGTCCCCGACGCGCTCGCGGGGCTGGACGCGCCGGTCACGGTCGTCGTCGGTCGCGAGGACCGGACGGTCGAGTGGCGTCCGGTCGCGCGCCGCGCCCGGGCCGTCGGGGCCGAGGTGGTCGCCCTCCCGGCGGACCACGGCTTCGTCGGCGCGCGCGAGCGCGCGATCGAGACGCTCGCCGACGGGCTCGCGGCGGCGCTCGCGCCCGGCCGGTGCTGATCACGCCCGCGCGAGGACGGTCACGACCGGCCAGACCCCGGCGCGGCGCTCGCGCTCGATCCGCTCGACCGCGAGCCCCGCGTCCCGGAGCGCGCCCCGGAGGTCGACGGGGCGACAGCCCAGGGTCGCGATCCCCGGCAGCCGGCGGTAGGCCCACTCGTAAGCCCGGAGAAAGCGCGAGTCGGGCACGTCGGCACTGGCCATCGACAGCGCACAGAGCCGGCCGCCGGGGACGAGCACCCGCCGGATCTCGGCGAGCACCGCCGCGAGCTCGTCGGCCCCGAACAGCTCCAGGCTGTCGAGCGCGAGGACGGCGTCGACGGCGTCGTCGGCCGCCGGGAGCGACCGGGCGTCGCCGACGACGGCGCCGGCGCGGGCCGCGACCCCCGCCCGCCGACAGCGGTCGCGGGCCCGCGCGACCATCGCCGGCGCGGCGTCGACGCCACGGACCGTCCCGTCGGGGACGCGCCGGGCGGCGTCGACGAGCGCCCGCCCGGGCCCACAGGCCACGTCGAGCAGGTCGGCCTCCGGCCCGGGGTCGAGCAGGGCGAGCGCGCGGCGCTGGCTCGGCGCCTCGATCCGGCCGACCGTCGCGGCGTAGACCGGCGCCAGCCGGTCGTAGGTCCGCCTGACGCGGGCGTTCGACACCGGCACCGGGAGCGCGTCGGACACGCCCGGACCGGGGGCCGCCCCGGCCAAGACGCTTCGGGCCCGGTGTCCGACCGCGACCGCGGGCGCCCGCCCAACGCTTATGCCCGCGGTCCCCCCGGATCGAGTCGAGTTCACATGGCTCGTGCCGACGGCCCGACGGCTCCGCTCACCGCTTCCCCGCCCGCCCCGCCGACCGGGACCGACGACCTCGCGGTCGCCGTCTCGGCCCACGCCGGCCGGTTCGTCGACGACGCCGCGGGCGCGCAGGCGCTAATCGCCGATCTCGTGCCGGCCGGGGCCGAGGCGCTGAAGCTGACCGCCAGCCTCTGTCCCGACTGTCTCGCGGCGGGTCGCCACGACCGGATGGTCGCGCCGGCCGCGACCTACGCCGCCGACGGGGCGGTCCGGCTCGCCACGCGCTGTCCCGACCACGGGACGACGACGGCGCTCTCGTGGCGCGACGCCGACCGCTACCGCCGTGCGGCCGAGTGGGGGGCGGTCGGACGGGGGCTGGGCGCGGCCGTGACCGACGCCGACGCCGACGGGCACGGGGGCGGGAACGAGAGCGCCGCCGCGGACGCGAACGCGGCCCCGGGCATCGGCAACGTGACCGTCACCAACCGCTGTGACCGCTCCTGTCACTACTGTTTCTTCTACGCCGAGGGCGGCGAGCCACTCCACGAGCCGACCCGCGACGAGATCGAGTCGATGGCGGCGTCGCTGTCGGCCGCCGGCGCGAGCGCGATCCAGCTGACGGGTGGCGAACCGACCGTCCGGGAGGACCTCCCCCGGGTCGTCGAGCGGGTCGCCCCCCACGCCGACCAGGTGCTGGTCAACACCCACGGGGCGCGGTTCGCCCACGAGCCCGGGCTGGCGGTCGAGCTGAGCGAGGCCGGCGCGCGGGGGATCTACACCAGCCTCGACGGCGTGACGCCCGAGACCAACCCCAAGAGCTACCCGGAGTTTCCCGACGCGCTCGCGGCCTGTCGCGAGGCCGGGCTGTGTGCGATGCTCGTCCCGACGGTCGTCGGGGGCTGGAACGACGACGGGCTTGGCGATCTCGTCCGGTTCGGCGCCGCCAACGCCGACGTGGTCTGTGGGATCAACCTCCAGCCCGTCTCGTTCGTCGGGCGGATGGCCGACGCCGACCGCCGCGCGCGCCGGGTGACCGTCTCCGACGTGGTCGACCGGATCGCCGCCGACACCGACGGCGCCGTCCCTCCCGAGGCCTGGTTCCCCCTGCCCGCGCTCCGGGCGCTGACCGACGTGGTGAGCGCGTGGACCGGCGGCGGGCTCTACGGCGTCGCCGGCACGTTCTCGGCGTGGCTGGTGACCGTCGTGCTGGTCGAGGACGACGAGATCGTCCCGATCACCGAGGTCGTCGACGTCCAGGGGCTGCTGGCCGACCTCCGCGAGGCGGTCGCGTCGGTCGACGGCGACCTCGCCGACGCCGGCCGGCTGGACCGTCTCCGGGTCGCCCGCCGGCTCTCCGACGGCGTGACCGACCTGCTCGCGGGCTGTTGTGGCGCCGACGGCGTCGCCGGCGCGCTCGCGGGCGCGTTCACCGGCGGCTTCGACGGCCTCGCCGACCGCTTCGACCGCGTGCTCCCGGTCGGGATCAAGCAGTTCCAGGACCCGTACAACTACGACCTCGACCGGCTGGCCGACGCCGACGTCCACTACGCCATGCCCGACGGCGAGACGGTGCCGTTCTCGGTCTACAACGTCGTCCCCGAGCGCTACCGCGACCGCGCCAAGCGCGCCCACGCCGTCTCGGTCGAGGAGTGGCTCGAGCGCGACTACGCCCGCCTCGAGACGCCCGACGCCCCGAACCGCCGGCCCCGCGGCGACGAGGTGATCGACGCCGCGGGCGACGGCGGCGACGCGGCGGGCGTGTTCGGCGCCGACCTCACCTACAGCCGCGATCTGAGCGCACCCGAGCGCGAGCGGATCGACGAGCGCTACGCCGCCTCGATCGAGCGCCTCGACCCCGTCTGGACGGTCTGAGCCGGGCTAGCGCGTCGCGTCGCGGGCCGCGAGGAAGGCGTCGACGTCTGACTCGTCGTTGTACGCGTGGACCGACACCCGGATCGCCTCGGGGGCGGCGATCGACCGCACCCGGACGTCGCGGTCGGCCAGTCGCTCGACCGTCGCGGCGGGCGTCTCGTCGTCGACGACGACGATCCCCGACTCGAAGCGCCGCGGCGAGTACAGCGCGTCGTCGGGCAGGCCCGTCTTCAGGCGGTCGGTCAGCCGCCGGATCCGGTCCTCGACGGCCCCGATCCCGACCGCCTCGAGCGTCTCGATCGCCCGCGCCAGGCCGACGAACG
>CAZMLQ010000004.1:0-9643 GCA_964567195.1 uncultured Haloferacaceae archaeon
GCGGACGCTCGCGCTGACCAACGTGGTCGACAGCACCGCCGCCCGGGAGTGCGACCACGTGGTCTACGTCCGGGCCGGCCCGGAGATCGGCGTCGCCGCGACCAAGACGTTCTCCTCGCAGCTGGTCGGGCTCACCCTGCTGATCGAGACGCTCGCGGGCGCGCCGGCGGGCAGCCGCCGGGCGGGCGAGCTCGCCGCCGCGCTCGGCGACCTGCCCGGCGACGTCCAGGCGGTGCTCGACCGCTCGAGTGCCGCGGCCGTCGTCGACGAGTACGTCGGCTCGGACGCCTACTTCTTCGTCGGCCGGGGGCTCGACCACCCGGTCGCGCTCGAGGGGGCGCTGAAGTTCAAGGAGATCACCTACGAGCACGCCGAGGGCTTCGCGGCGGGCGAGCTCAAACACGGCCCGCTGGCGCTGGTCGAGGGCTCGACACCCGTCTTCGCCGTGGTGACGGGCGACGGCGAGCCGGCGCGCAAGGCCGTCGGCAACGTCCGCGAGGTCGAGGCCCGCGGCGCGCCCGTCGTCGTCGTCGGTGACCCCGACACCGAGGCCGCAGACCACGCCGACCACGTGCTCCCGGTGCCGGACACCCACCCCCGGCTCGCCCCGCTGCTGGCGAACGTCCACCTCCAGCTGGTCGCCTACCACACCGCGGACCGGCTGGGTCGCGAGATCGACAAGCCCCGCAACCTCGCCAAGAGCGTCACCGTCGAGTGATCGCGAGGCGGGGGCGCGGTCAGGCTCCCGCGCGGTCCCCGTCCCCGTCGCCGTCGCCGGTCTCGTCCAGCGTCGCCCGCGCCGCCGCGAGCAGGTCGCGCGCGGTCGCCAGCAGGGCGTCGGCGTCGGCGACGCGCCGTCCCTCGGCGGTCAGACGGACCACGGGCTCGGTGCCGCTCGCGCGCACCAGCAGCCAGCCACGGTCGGTCTCGACCCGGACGCCGTCGGTGCGCTCGACCGTCCAGCCCTCGGTCGCGGCGCGCGCCCCCGCCCGCTCGGCGACCGCCGCGACCGCCTCGGCCCTCCGCTCGACCGGGACCGACGCGCGGTGGAGCGTGGTGTCGGCCTCGGGCAGCAGATCGGCGAGTGGGCCCTCGCGGGCGACCAGCGCCGCCAGCCGGACGGCCGCGAGCGGGCCGTCGGGACAGGGGCTCTCGGCCGGCCAGATCCACGCGCCGCTTGGCTCGCCCCCGAACGCCGCCCCCGTCTCGACCGCGCGCTCGGCCACGTGGGCGTCGCCCACGGGCGTTCGCTCCAGGGCGATCCCCGCGTCGGCCAGCGCGTCAGCGGCCGCGAGGCTGGTGTTGACGGGCGCGACGACCGTCTCGCCGGCGCTCGCGCTCGCCCGCCCGAACAGCGCCAGGAGCTCGTCGCCGGGGACGAACCGGCCGGTCGCGTCGACCGCGGCCGTCCGGTCGGCGTCGCCGTCGTGGGCGATCCCGAGGTCGGCGGCGTCGGCGACCCGCGACCGGAGCGCACCGCAGCTCTCGGCGGTCGGCTCGCTCGGCCGGCCGGGAAAGCGCCCGTCGGGATCGGCGTTCAGCGTCTCGACCGACGCGCCCAGATCGACCAGCGTGGCCGCCGTCGGCCCGCCGACGCCGTTGCCGGCGTCGACGACGACCGAGAGCCCCTCGAGCGGCGCGGCGTCGCGGGCCTCCCCGTCGCCCGCCTCGGTCGCGTCCGTCCAGCCGGTCGCGGCGTCGACCAGCGCCCGCCGGTGGTGCGCGCTCGCACCGCGCCAGCGCTCGCGCCCACCGGTCGCGTCCCACGCCGCCGGCTCGAACCCCTCGCGCTCGACGCGCTCGACCACCCGGCGGCGGCGCTCGGCGCCGAACGCCCGCCCCGCGGCGGTCCAGAGCTTCAGCCCGTTGTCCGGCGCGGGGTTGTGCGAGGCGGTGACCATCACCCCCGCGTCGGCGTCGCGCGGGCCCGCCGCCCGCGCGAGCGTCGGCGTCGCCACCCGGCCACAGTCGATCACGTCCGCACCACACTCCGCGAGGCCGGCGGCGACGGCGTCGGCGAGAAAGCGCCCGCTCTCGCGGGCGTCCCGGCCGACCACGACCCGGTCGGTCTCCGCGCCGACCGCCCGCCCGACCGCGAGCGCCAGGTCGGCGGTCACCGTCTCGCCCACCGGCCCACGGACGCCGCTGGTGCCGAACACGCGCCCCCGGTCGGCGGCGCCGAACAAAAATGATCGCCCGGCCCCGGGCCCGGGCCCGGGCTCGGTCCCGGATCTGGAGACCGGCGGCGCGCTTAACACCCGGCGTGTCGTCGGCGCGTCCATGCAGGTAGTCGTGCTCGCGGCCGGGCGCGGGACCAGGATGCGCCCGCTGACCGACCGCCGGCCGAAGCCGCTGCTCCCGGTCGGCGACCGCCCGCTCGTCGTCCGGGGCCTCGACGCCGCGGCCGCGGCCGGGGCCGACCGGGCCGTCGTCGTCGTCGGCTACGAGGCCGACGCGGTCCGCGAGGCGATCGGCGCGGAGCGCGCCGGGCTCCCGGTCGAGTACGTCACCCAGGAGCGCCGGCGCGGCACCGCCGACGCCGTCCGCGCCGCGGTCGCGGCCGACGCGCTCGATCCCGGCCCGTTCGCCGTGCTCAACGGCGACGTGCTCGTCGATCCCGACTCGCTCCGGGCGCTGTTCGCGGGCGGGCCCGCCGTGGCCGCCGCCCGCGTCGACCGGCCGGGCGAGTACGGCGTGTTCGAGGTCGACGACGGCACGCTCGCGGGCGTGACCGAGAAGCCGGCCGAGCCGGCCTCGAACCTGATCAACGCCGGCTCGTACGTCTTCCCCGACGCCGCCCGCGACCGGCTCGACGTGCCCGAGAGCGAGCGCGGCGAGGCCGAACTCACCGACGTGCTCGACCGCGTGCGGGCCACACGTCCCGTCCGCGTCGTCGAGTTCGACCGCTGGCTCGACGTCGGCTACCCGTGGGACCTGCTCCGGGCGACCGAACTCGTCCTCGCCGACCAGGACCGACGGATCGAGGGCACGGTCTCGCCCGACGCCGACCTCCAGGGGTCGGTCGTCGTCGAGCCCGGCGCCACGGTCCGGGCGGGCGTCACCGTCGAGGGGCCGGTCCTGGTCCGGGCGGGCGCGACGGTCGGGCCCAACGCCTACGTCCGGGGTGCGACCGTGCTCGGCCCCGACGCCCACGTCGGCCACGCGGTCGAGGTGAAAAACAGCCTGCTGATGCGGGGGGCGACGGCGGGACACCTCTCGTACGTCGGCGACAGCGTGCTCGGGCGTGCGGTCAACCTCGGCGCGGGCACGACCGTCGCCAACCTCCGTCACGACGGGGCCGAGGTGCGCGCGACCGCGACGGGCGAGCGCCGCTCGACCGGCCGGCGCAAGTTCGGCGTCGTCTGTGGCGACGAGGTCCGGACGGGGATCGACACCGCGTTGAACGCCGGCGTCACGCTCTCGACCGGGGCGACGACGGCCCCCGGCGAGACGGTGCTGGAGGACCGCTGAGTGATCGAGCGCCTCGCCCGGATCGGGATCGAGGTCGAGTCGCTGGACGCCGCCGCGGCGTTCTACGGCGACCGCCTCGGGCTGGCGCCGGCGGGCGCGCCCCGCGACGGCGCCCGGCGCTACCGGATCGGCGAGCGTCTGCTCGTCGTCCGTGCGCCGGGGGGCGAGCCCCGCGGCGGGCTCCACGTCCACCTCGCGCTCGCCGCGCCCGCGGGCTCGCTCGCCGCCTGGCGGGCCCGTCTGGCCGGTCTCGACCCGGTCGAACACGAGTTCGGCGCCGTCCGGTCGCTGTACGTCTTCGATCCCGACCGCCACTGCGTCGAGGTGGCGATCCCGACCGACGACGGCGCCACGCCCGTCCCCGCGTCGGTCCTCGGGCCCTTCGAGGTCGTCCTCGAGGTGCGCGATCTGGCGGCCGCGGAGCGTCGCTACCGCGCGCTCGGCTACGAGGTGGTCGACCGCGGGGCCGACCGGTCGCGGGTCAGGCTGGCGGGCCCGCCCGGCGTCGACGCCGCGCTCGAACTCTGGGCGCCCGGGACGGGGCTGGCGGGCGCCCGCGGCGGTGTCCACGTCGACCTCGCGTTCGTCGTCCCCGACCCCGCGGCCGCGGCCGACGCGGTCGAGGCCGTCGAGCGCACGCCCGCGGAGGGTGGGCTCCGGGTGCGCGATCCAGACGGCCACGCGCTCACCTTCCGGCCGGCCTAGCCGTCGGTCCGGACCGTCCGTCCCTCGTCGACGTCGGCCGGCGCGACCGTCACCGTCCGGTCGCCGATCCGGTAGCGGCCGGGGTGGGCGACGGTGACCGAGACCGGGCCTCCGGTCGGCTCGATCGTCCGGACGTACTCGAACTCGGCGCCGGGGATCGAGACGGTCGTGGCCACGCGATCGACCCCCGGTCCGACCGGGCCGGCGATGGTCGCGCCGGGCACGAGCGCGAACGCCCGATAGGCGCCGTCCTCGGAGGCGAAGACCGCGCGGTAGTGGCCCGTCCCCTCGGCGCCGGCGTCGGCGCTGCCCATGTGGAGCTGGAGGCGGCCGTAGATCCGTGCGGCGTTCGCGATCCCGCCGAGATCGCGCGTGACGACGAAGCCCACCCGGTCGCGCAGCCGGCGGTACCACCGGGTCGCGTCGTCGTCGAACAGGAACTCCTCGTAGGTGGCCCGCGCGAAGGCGTAGGATCGGGCGTCGGCCCCGACGAGGTAGTTGTACATCCGGTTGCGCCCCCACTCGCTCAGGACGAACCGCTCCGCGGTCGACCAGCCCCGCCGGTCGGCGTACCGTCGCATCGCCCGCGCCGCCGCGACCGCCCGCGGATCGATCGTCAGGCGGTCGTGGATCAGCGCGCTGTAGTAGCCGCCGGTCCCGACGAGCACGGCCCCCAGCCCTCCGACCAGCGCCAGCCGGGTCCGGTCCGGGACCGTCACCGGCCGGTCGTCCCCGTCCGTCGCCCCGGGCTCGTCGTCGCCGTCGTCGCCGTCGTCGCCGTCGTCCCCTCCGGCCAGCGGTCGGGCCAGATCCAGCCAGCCGAGGTAGCCGACGAGACCCAGCCCGGCCAGCGCCGCGAGCGGTGCGGCGAGTTCGCCGCCGAACCGGCGCTGGACGAGCGTCAGCGCGCCGAAGTGGGCGGTGTAGACGAGCACGACGACCAGCGCCGGGTCGCCGGTCCGGCGGATCCGCCCGAGCGCGCCCGGGACGCCGAGCGCGCCGAGAAAGGGCGCGAACCCCAGGATGATCAGCGGTCCGAAGACGGCGCCGTAGTCCTCGATCAGCGACGAGGCCTCGCCGATCCCGGAGTCGCGGGTGAGCCGCCCGAGCCCGGCCTCGAGCGCCGCCACGAGGTCGGGCAGCGCGACCCACGCCGCGCCGGCGACCGCGATCGCGACGGCCGCCTCGGCGACCACCAGCGCCGGCCACGGGAGGTCGAGTCGGGCGGCGAGCGTCGCCAGCGCGGCCACGCCGAGACAGCCGGCGAACAGGAGCGCCACGCTCCCGGCCACGGGCGTCGTGTGCCAGCCGAGCAGGAGGTGGGCGGCGCCGACCGCGGCCGCGGCCAGCCCCGTCCCGGTGGCGACGGGGCGAAGCCGGTCGGTCCGCCCTCGCGCCAGCAGGAGGGGAGCGCTCGCCGCGACGGCGACCCCGACGGGCGCGACCAGCAGGGGCCCGGTCTCCCACGCGAGCACCTGCCCGGCGACGCCGGCACCGAGCGCGACGACGAACAGCCGGGTGTGACGGCTCCAGCCGTCGGTGTCCGATCCACCCGACGCCGACGAGAGCAGGGTGACGAGCGCGTAGGCCGTCAGCGCCAGCCAGAGGTAGTCGAAGGCGTGGTGATCGGCCATCCCCAGGCCGCTCCGGTAGGCGTGGGCGGGCGTCGTCGCGAACAGGGCGAGCGCGGCCAGGCCGACCCGGGCGTCGCCGGCCGCACGCGCCGCCAGCCCGTAGACGAGCAGGCCCGTCGCCAGCGCCGCGACCACGGGGTAGACGGCGACGACCGCGCCCGTCGCCCACGGCGAGCCCGCGACCGGGAGCGCGACCAGCCAGAGCGCCACGACCAGCAGGGGCTCGCCGGTCCGGACGTCGGCCGAGAGCGACGGCCCGAGCCCGCCCGCGAGCGCCCGGTCGACGAGCACGCGGTAGAGGTAGGGGTCGTTCGACGAGAGCACCACCAGCCCGTCGACGAAGACGTCGGGCAGGGGCACGAGTCGGACCGCGAGCACGAGCGCCAGCCCGCCCGCGAACCCGAGCCGGAGGGGACGGGGTGCGTCGCGCGCGAGTGCGGCGAGCGGGCCGCGTGGCCCCGGCCCGGCGCTCATGGCCGACCGCGTGACCCGCGCGGTCGCGCGGTTCCACCCTGGCCTCGGTCTCGCGCCATCGTCGCCTCCCGGCTACTCGACCGGCTCACTTGACAGTTCGCCCCCCGAACCGTCTTGTACGTGGGCGCCGCCGGGGCGAGCGATGGACCGGTCGCTCCTGATCGCGGCGCTGGCCGGCGCCGCGCAGGGTCTGTTCGAGTGGCTGCCGGTCTCGAGCGAGGGCAACCTCACGGTCCTGTTGACCCTGCTCGGCGAGTCGCCCGACGCGGCCGTCGAGTTCGCGCTCTTTCTCCACCTCGGCACGGCCGTCGCGGCGACGCTGTACTACCGCGCGGACCTGGTCGCGCTCGGGAACGAGACGGTCGCTCACCTCCGGGCGCGCACGGACCCGGACGCCCGAGACGGGGGCGAGACGGGCGTCCTCCCGCCGGTCCCGGCCTTCCTGGTCGTCGCCACGCTCGCCTCCTGTGTGACCGGGCTGGTCGCGCTGGTGGCGCTCGAGACGCTGGTGACCGTCCTGACCGGCGGGGCGTTGATCGCGCTGGTCGGCGCGTTGCTCGTCGCGACGGGGCTGCTCCAGCGTCTGGCCGGCGCGGTCGCGCTCGGGACCGACGCGGGGCCGAGCCTCGCCGACGCGGTGCTGGTCGGTGCCGCCCAGGGGATCGCGATCCTGCCGGGCGTCTCCCGCTCGGGCATGACCACCGGCGTCCTCCTCCTGCGGGGTCAGCCCGGCCCCGAGGCGTTTCGCCTCTCCTTTCTGCTGAGCGTGCCCGCCTCGCTGCTCGGCGGCGGGGTCGGGCTGGTCGGGACCGGCGGCCTCCCGCCCGTCGGGGCGCTCGCGGCGGCGGTGGCGCTCGGGGCCGCGGCGCTGGTCGGGCTGGTCACCATCGACGCGCTGATGCGGGTCGTGCGCCGGCTCCGCGTCTGGCTACTCTGTGTCGGGCTCGGCGGGCTCACCGTCCTCGGCGGCGCGCTCGTCGCGCTCGCGTGACCGACCGCGCCCGGCCGTCCGCCGACGGACCAGCCCCCAGCCGAGGGCCACGACCGCCGCGCCGACGGCGTTTGCGAGCAGGTCCACCGGCTGGGCTCGACGGTAGGGGACGCCCGCCTGCAGGAGCTCGATCACCGCCCCGTAGCCGGTCGCGACGAGCAGGACGACCAGCGGCGCGCGCCAGACCGGACGGTCGGGTGCGTCGAGCGCGACGACGAGCGCGAGCGCCAGCGCCGCGTAGCCGGCGGCGTGGAGCCAGAGCGAGCCCCCGACGAGTCCGAACGGACCGGTGGGGAGCCGCCGGCCCGGAGGGCTGAGGAGCGAGCCGACGAGCAGCGCGGCCGCCACCAGGGCGACGGGAGACCAGCGCCACGGGCGCGATGGCGACGGGCGGGACACGGCCGCACCTACCGTGCCCGGACGGATAGTCGCGGGGGGGTCTCCTCCGGCGGGCCGGCTCAGGAGCCCCTCTCGGCCGCCTCGGCGGGGGGTTCCTCGCCGCGCAGGCGGGCATCGGCGGCGTCGCGGTCCTCCGGATAGCCGATGTCGCGACGCCAGCCGTCGAGCGGGATCGCGTCGATGGTCCGCCCGCTGTCGAGCAGCAGGCCGACGGCGTCCGAGAGCTCGTACTCCCCCCGGCCGCTGGGCTGGACGAGGTGACAGGCGTGGAAGATGGCCGGCGTGAACGTGTAGAAGCCGGTCATCACGAGGTTCGAGGGCGGGTCGTCGGGCTTCTCGACCACGTCGATCACCTCGCCGTACTTGTTCGTGTCACAGACCCCGTAGCGCGAGGCCTCCTCGTGGGGCACCTCCTCGACGAGGAAGGCGGCGTCGGCGCGGTCCTCGCGCTGGCGCCGGACCACGTCGGCGAGGTTGGCCTCGAAGACGTTGTCGCCCAGCATCAGCATGAAGTCGTCGTCGACGTGGCCTTCGGCGGTCAGGAGCGCGTGTGCGAGCCCCTGTTGCTCGCGCTGGTGAGTGTAGGTGATCGGCACCCCCCGGTACTCGTCGCCGTAGTGGCTGATGATCCGCTCTTTCAGGTAGCCGACGACGACGATCAGCTCCTCGGCCCCGAGCTCGATCAGCTGGTCGAAACACCGGGTGAGTATCGGCTCGCCGGCCACCTCCACGAGCGCCTTCGGTCGGTCCTCGGTCAGGGGACGGAGCCGGGTCCCCTCGCCGGCGGCGAGCACGACGGCTTGCATGGCCGAGCGAGCGGGGGCCGGCGACAAAAACACACTGGCTGTCGATCCGCGAACGGACACCTACTTGTGTCGCGGTGGCGAGGTGGGGCCGATGGAGGTCCTCGTCACGGGGGGTGCGGGCTTCGTCGGCGGCCACCTCGCGGAGCGGTTCGGCCGGGACGGCCACGAGGTGGTCGTCCTCGACGAGCTGAACGAGTTCTACGACAGCCGCCTGAAAGAGCACAACGTCGCGGTCGGACGCGAGGCGGCCGCCGAGGGGGGCGGGAGCTACGAACTCGTCGAGGGCGACGTGCGAGACGCCGGCCTCGTGGCCGATCTGGTCGCCGACGCCGACTACGTCTTCCACCAGGCCGCCCGCGCCGGGGTCCGCGCGAGCGTCGCCGACCCCCGACTCTACCACAAGGTGAACGTCGACGGCACGCTCAACCTGCTGGACGCGGCGCGCGAGGCCGACCTCGAGCGCCTCGTGGTCGCCAGCTCGTCCTCGGTCTACGGCGAGCCCCGCTATCTCCCCTACGACGAGGCCCACCCGACGACGCCGATCAGCCCGTACGGGGCGTCGAAGCTGGCGGCCGAACGCTACGCCTGTGCCTACGCCCGGGTGTACGACCTGCCGGTCGTCGCGCTCCGGTACTTCACCGTCTACGGGCCGCGGATGCGCCCGAACATGGCGATCACGAACTTCGTCTCGCGGTGTCTGAACGGCGAGCCGCCCGTCGTCTACGGCGACGGCACCCAGACCAGGGACATGACCTACGTCGACGACGTGATCGAGGCGAACGTCGCCCTGCTCGACACCGACGCCGCCGACGGCGAGGCGGTCAACGTCGGCAGCACGGACACCGTCGAGATCCGCGACCTCGCCGCGACGGTCCGTGACCAGCTCGCGCCCGACCTCGAGCTGGTCTACGACGACCGCCACGACGCCGACGCCGAACACACACACGCCGACACGTCGAAGGCCCGCCGCCTGCTCGATTACGAGCCCGCCTACTCGATCGCCGAGGGCGTCGCGGCGTTCGTCGAGTGGTACCGGGCGAACCGCGACTGGTACGAGCCGCTCGTGCTGGCCTCGTAGCCGGCCGCCCGCTCAGGACCGGCCACGGCCGCGACCACGGCCCCGCCCGCGGTCGTCCTCGTCGTTGCGGTCGTCGCGGTCGTCG
>CAZMLQ010000004.1:9743-19660 GCA_964567195.1 uncultured Haloferacaceae archaeon
GTTGTACCCGTCGAGCGCGTCCTTCCACGCGAGCACCTGCTCGTCGTCGGCGCAGGACTCGCGCACCAGGACGCTGTCGCCCCGGGCCTCGTCGGGGTCGTCGGGGTCGGGCTGGCCCAGCCAGACGCTATCGGATCCCAGCAGGGGCTGGATCTCGTTCTCGTTTCGTCCCTTCGGATCGCAGCCGTGGGTCCCGTAGTAGCCGATGGTGCGGGTACAGCCCGCGGCGCAGTCGAGCCGGCGGACGGCGAGGTTGTCGGTGGCGACGGGGAGGTCCTCGCCGTCGACCTCGACGGTCAGGGTGGCGATCTCGCGCTCGACGCCCGTGGCGAGATCGATCGCCAGCAGCCGGTCGCCGTTCCGGACGACGACCAGCTCGCCGGTACAGGGGTTCGGCTCCGCCCCGACCAGCTCCTCGACCGCGAACACGTCGGTCGCGACGACGGTGACCTCGGCCGTGTCGGGATCGAGCAGGGCCACCTCGTCGCGGGAGCCGCCCGCCTGGTTGCCCAGGGTGGCGTAGACCGCCCCCGTCTCCTGGTTGATCGTCAGTCCGGTGTGGATCGCGTCGAGCGCCTCGCCGCTGTCGACGTCGATCAGGTCGCCCACCCTGGCCGGCGCGTCGGTCGCGCCGCCGCTCTCGGTGTCGTCGAGCGGCGAGAACAGCGCGTCGACCCGTCGTCGGGGTCGATCGCGATCAGGTCCTGTGTTACGTCCGGATCGTCGAGGTCGCCGAGGACGTTCGTGCTGGGCGTGATCGCGAGGAACTCGACCGACGACGGATCGGTCGCCGCCCACAGCGCCGCGCCGACGCCCGCGCCCGCCGGCCGCCCGGCCGCCGCCGGGCCGCTCACCAGCCCCGCGCCGGCCGTCACGCCGACCGCGCGAAGCACCGCCCGCCGACTCACACCGTCTCGTCGCACCGGTCTCTGGCTCATCTGTGTTCGTCTCCCGGGACTCCTCGCACCGGCATACGTTCGTACTGGGTGACGGTAGCAGTTCCGCCGCGGTAACGCGGCCTTACCGGCTCAGTCCGTCGGGTTCTGGGCCCCGGCCCGTCGGACCGCGGTCGCGTTCGTGGGGCCGTCGGCCCGTGGCCCGCGCCGGAGTTCGAGCACCTCGGCCCGGACCGTGCGGCGTTCGGTCGCGAGGGTCAGCCGGTCGCCGACCCGCAGCGGCGCGCCGTGGACGGTCAGCCCCGCCGCGGTCCGGCGCGCGCGCAACTCGACGGTCAGGTAGACGTCGACGTTCCGGGGGTGCTCGCGCAGGAACAGCTCGCCGTCCTGGCTGTACAACACCACGGTCGCCGGCTCGGCCCGGCGATCGACGACGGTCGCGTAGCGGGTCTCGCCCACCCGCTCGGTCAGCCCGACGCGCAGCCCTCGCGCCCGCCAGGGACTGCGGTTCTCGGCCAGGAGCACGGCCCGGACGGTCGTGACCTCGCCCGGTGGCGCGAGCGCGCCGACCCGGTCGATCCGGCCGTCGAGGTCGACCGCGCCGACCGTGAGCGAGAGCGACCGGTCGACCCGGACGGGTGCGCCGGCGAACCGGCGCTCGCCGCCCCGGTCGACGGTGCGCAGCGCGAGACCGAGGAGGAGCCGTCTGCGCGTCGGATCGGCGGCCGGGTGGGCGGTCACCGACTCGACCGACGCGAGCGTCCGCCCGGCCACGCGGACGCGGTCGCCGACCCCGATCCGGTCGGCCGCCGTCGCGGGGACGGTCGTCGAGAGCACGACCCGCGTCTCGCCGACCGGGAGCGCGTCGCCCGACCGGTCGGCCGCGGTCAGGGTGCCCTCGACCCGGTACTCGGCGGTCGCGACGGACAGCGTCCGCCCCAGGCGGAGCGGCGCGCCCCCGAGCGTGACCGTCTCGCCCGTCGGCCCGTCGGCGAGCGGGCCGACGACCCGCGCCCGGACGGTGACGAGCGCGCCATCGCCGTCGGGCGCGGGCGTGACGTAGACGTCGGTGAGCGTGAGGTTGCCGGGCCCGTCACCGACCGACGCGGCGTCGCCGGCGTCGATCCGGTCGACGACGTAGCCCGGCTGGCGACCGAGATCGAGGGTGACGAGTCGCTCGCCGGTCTCGGCGGCGGGCGTCGAGGTGCCGGGTCCGACCGCGAGCGCGAGCCCCGCGACGACGACGGCGGCGACCGCCAGCACCGCGAACAGGTCGACGACGTTGACCAGCCCGAACAGCCGTCCGTCCTCGTCGACCAGGGGCATCGTTCGTGGGAACCGGAGGGGGCTTCTAAACGTTTGGCCCGGGGCACTCGGCCGGTCAGTCCCGGTCGAACGGCGCCACCAGCCGGGCGAGGTCGGTCCCGAGGCGCTCGTCCAGCCGGCGGGCGAGCAGCCGGTCGCTCTCGTCGAGACTCCCCGTCAGCGCCATCGACCCGAGGTGGACGACGACGAGCACCAGCCCGATCCCCACCAGACCGCTCAGGCCGACCGGGCGGGCGACCAGCGCGTCGATCCCGGCGGCGACCGCCAGGGTCGGGCCCAGCGGGACGAGCGTGGCGGCGGCGAAGGGGTGGCTGCCGACCGCGCGGTGGATCGCGACCACCTCGACGAGGTTGTAGACGGCGTAGCCCGCGGCCGTCGCCGCCGCCGCGCCGACGATCCCGTACCGGGGGATGAGGATCGCGTTGAGCGCGACATCGACCACGACCGCCACCGCGACCGACCGGAGTTCGATCTCCGGTCGGTCGATCGCCTTGGCGACGTCGCCGTTGAGGCCGACGAGCGCGCGGACGAACAGCCCCCCGGTGAGCACGGCGAGCGCGGGCGCGGCCGGGACGTAGGCGGCCCCGAAGAAGGCCCGGACCACGTCGGTCGCGAACAGCGTGAACACGAGCACGGGCGGGACGGTCGCGGCGACGATCCACTTCGTCGAGACGGTGTAGAGTCGGTCGAGCGCCGCGATATCGCCGCCGTCGTGGTACTCGGTCGCCAGCGGGAGAAAGAGGAAGCTGAACGCGGTGAGAACGAACAGCGTCACCTGCCGGAGCGGCGAGACGGCGCGGTAGAGTCCGACGGCCCGCGCGTCCATGAAGTAGCCGATCATCACGACGTCGACGTTCGACAGCAGGATGAAAAACGTCGAGCCGAGCGCGAGCGGCCAGGAGAACGACCAGAGTCCCCGCAGCGTCTCGCGGTCGGTGCCGCCGGCGACCGTCGCGACCAGGTCGAGTTCGCGGTGGAGGTACGCCGACGCGAGCACGAGCGTGATCGCCGGCACCGAGATCCAGTAGGCCACCGCCCCGGCGACCGGCAGGCCCGCGAGCGCGAGGGCGACGAACAGCGCGATCGAGCCGATCCGGGGGCCGAGGTCGCGCGCGACGACCGCGCCCAGCGAGCGACCGTGGACCCGGAGCGCGCCGAACGAGACCCGCGAGAGGCCGTGGAGAAGCGGCACGGGCGCGAGCGCGAGCACCAGCGCCGGCAGCCGGGGATCGTCGAGCGCCGCCCCGATCGGATCGCGGGCGACGGCGAGTGCCACCACGGCCACGACCGCGCCGGCCAGCGCGAGGAGGTAGGCGCCGGCGAGCAGCCGCCGCCGGGCCGACGGCTCGTCGTCGGCCGCCATCTGTCGGGTGAGCCCCTCGTGAACGCCCAGCAGTGCCAGTCCCGCGGCGGTGAGCACGACGGTGTACGCGAGCGCGACGTGGCCGAACGTCGCCGGGCCGAGCGTCCGGGCGACCAGCACCTGCCCGACCAGCGAGAGGAGACGCCCGAGCACCGTCCCGAGAAAGACGATGACCGCGCTCCGGGCCAGCCCCCCGAGCGCGTCGTCGACGGAGGTCACGCGGCTCCCGGGTGACCGTGACGGGACAAAAGCGTGGCCCCGGGCGAAGGCTTTCGTCGGTGCGCGTCGCGGCCCCACCCGTGACCGACCGCCCGAACGTGGTGGTGGTGACGGTCGACTGCCTGCGCGCCGACCGGCCGGGCTTTCGCGGCCACCACCGCGACACGACGCCGACACTCGATCGCCTCGCCGGTGACGCGGTGTGTTACGACGCCGCGGTCGCCCCCGGCCCGCGCACCAGCGAGTCGGTGCCGGGGCTGCTCGCGGGGTTGCGCTCGGCCGACTGCGCCTACCACGACCGGGTGTCGCACAAGTCGATCCCGCCGGACGCCGAGACGCTCGCGACCTGGCTCGGCGACCGTGGCTACCGGACGGTCGCGGTGGTCTCGAACCCCCAGCTCTCGCCGGTGCGCAACTTCGACCGCGGCTTCGACGCGTTCGAGAACCTCCGGATCGGGCGGGCGGGCGACGGCGACGACCGCGTCGGGCTCCGCGGCCGTCTCGGCGCGCTCCGTGACCGACTGCGCGACCCGATCCGCGAGCGGGTGCAAGCGACCGGCGGGCGGGCGTTCGATCCGGCCGGGCTGGCGGTGCTCGCCGACCGCCACGCGCGACTGCGGCGTGGCTGGCCGACCGTCCCCGGCGCGGCGGTCGTCTCGCGGCTGCTCGACGGCCTCGATCTCGCCAGCGACCGGCCGACGTTCGCCTGGACACACCTCAACGACCTGCACGCGCCCCTACACCCCGGTCGGGTCCGCGAGGGCGGCCCGCTCGACGCCTCCGACCGCCGGCAGTTCCGGTGGGACATCCGGCGGATCGCCGACCGCCACGAGCCCTACTACGGCGCGATGTACGACGGCGCGCTCCGGTACGTGGACGCACAGATCGGCCGGATCGTCGGCCACCTCCGCGAGGCGGGCGTCTGGGAGGAGACGGTCCTCGTCGTCACCGCCGACCACGGCGAGGCACTCTACGACCGCGGGGTGTACGGCCACGCCGCCGGCGCGGACCGGTACGCGTTCGATCCGACCCGGGACTACGTGTACGAGGAGCTCCTGTCGGTGCCGCTGCTCGTTCGACGCCCGGGCGGGGACGGCCGCCGCGTCGCCACGCCCGTCTCGCTGTGTCACCTCCACGAGCTCGTCGCGACCGCCGCGGGGCTCGAGCCCGGCGCGTTTCCGACCCGGACGGGCTACGACCGGCCGCTCGACCCCGATCCCGAGGCGAGCGCCGCCCCCGACGACGCCCGGATCGTGCTCGCCGACGCGCTCGGCCCCGGCGGCCACACCGTCGTCGCCCGCCGCGGTCCGCTGAAACGGATCGGCGAGGCCGTCGGCGACCGGGGCTCGCTCGACGGCGACCCGCTCGTGTTCGACCTCTCGACCGACCCGGGCGAACGGATCGATCGCGCCGGCGAGCGTTCGACGCCCGGCCTGGCGGACGCGATCGCCGAGACGGTCGTCGATCCCGGCTCGCTCCGGCCCCTCGCCGGTCGGACCGACCCCGGGACCGAGGCGATGCTCGACGCGCTGGGCTACCGGTAGCGGCGAGCGCCGGTCAGAGATAGCCCAGGTCGCGCAGGCGCTCGCGGGTCGCGCCTGCGCTCTCGCTCCGGCCGGCCTCGTCCGAGCGCCCTGTCGTCGGCCCCCGCTCGGCCGCCAGCCGGTCGCGAAGCCGGCGCTCGATCGCCGGTCGGTCGACCGGCGCGGTCTCGTCGGGATCGGCCCGGCGGTCGTAGAGCCGGCACGAGCCGTCCGAGCCCTCGATCAGCCGCCAGCGATCGGTCCGGATCGACCGGAGCGCCCGGTCGAGACGACGAACCGACGGTCCGAGCGGGCCGTACTCGGCCGCGAGCTCGTCGAGCGACGGCTGGGGCGCGGTGTACTCCGCGATCGCGTGCTCGCGGGCGCCGCCGTCGGCCAGCGACGGGGCGACGCAGTCGGGTGGGTCGAGCCCCGCGAGGTCGAGCACCGTCGCGTACAGCGAGCGGGTCTCGACGAGCGCGTCGGTCCGGCCGGGCTCGAACGCCGGCGGGTGGCGAACGGCCAGGGGCACGTCGAGCAGGGTGCCGTGGAGCGAGTACTGGTGGTCCATCAGCCCGTGCTCGCCCACGTTCTCGCCGTGGTCGGCGACGACGACCAGCGCGGTCTCGCGTTCGGTCGCCTCGGCCGCGTCGAACAGCCGCCCGAGACGGTCGTCGAGCCGGCGAATCTCGGCGCGGTAGAGCGCGCGCAGGATCTCGAACTCGCGCTCGCCCAGATCGATCGCCCCGGTGAGGTAGGCCCACTGGTCCTGCTCGATCGCGCGGGCCGTGGCCGGATCGACGCCGGCCGGGAGCTCCGCACTCAGGTACGGCTCCGGCGGCTCGTAGGGCAGGTGGGCCTCCATCAGGTTGCAGAACAGGAAGTGTGGCTCGGGGGCGCTCCGCAGCCAGCGGGCGGCGTCGGTCGTCAGCCGGCCAGCGCCCGCGTCGCGGCGCTTCGCCAGCCACTTCGCGTAGACGGCGTTGGCGAGGCTCTTGGGCCAGTCCGTCGGGCTCGTCCGCTCCAGCAACGCGGCGATCCGTCCGGCCCGGCCGTCGATCTTGGCGATCCCGGCGAGGTCGGTCCCGCCCCAGAACAGGTCGAGCGCGGTCTTGAACCGGTCGAAGCCGGCGTCGAAGCCGAAGCTCGGTGACACCCAGGGGTTGGCCGAGAGGCCGGCGGTCGCGTAGCCCGCGCGGCGCAGGCGCTCGGCCAGCGGGGTCGTCGGCGGATCGAAGCCGGGGTCGGCGGCCGAACTCCCGTGATCGGCCGGATACGTCCCGCCGAACAGCGAGGCGTGGGCGGGGACGGTCCACGGCGCGACGCTCGTCGCCCGGCGGTACCGGCGGGCGTCGGCCAGCGCCCGCTCCAGCGTCGGGAGCCGGCCCGCGTCCAGCAGATCGTGGACCGTCCGCGCCCGCGCGGTGTCCAGAACCAGGAGGACGACGTTCGGCCGCGTGGTCCGGTCCATCGGTCTCCGGCCCCGCTATCCCCGCACCCGACCTAAGTATGCGCCGCGTGCGCCCGCGAAGGCTCCGGTTACCCGGTCGAAAACGGGGATTAACCAGGGGCTCTCGGATCCACCGTCCGGTCCATGGAGTCGGAGTCGGCGTCGGGCCCGGTCGGTCGTGTCGTCGGTGCGCTCCGCGCCGACGCCGCGACGCGACGGCTCGTCCTCGGTGGCCTCGTGCTCGCGCTGCTCGCGCCCGGGGCGGTCGGGGCCGCGACCCACGCCGTCCCGGCGGCGACCGACGGCGCGGTCGACCCCGACGGCGTCACGTTCGTCTCGACACAGGGCACGTCCACACGTGCGGGGGCGGGCGTCTACGCCGTCGACACCGACAGCGAGCGGGTGGTCTGGTCGTACACCGCCTGCCCCGAGAAGTGCTTCGACGTCGATCCGCTCACCGACGAGACGGTGCTGTTCGTCGCCAAGACGACGGCGGGCAAGCCCTGGAACGTCACGAACGCGTCGGCGTACAACTGGCACGCGATCCACCTGAACTGGCACACCGGCGAGGTGATCGCGCGCTTCCCGGTGCCGATCGAGACCCACGACGTCGACTACCTGGGCGACGGTCGGTACGTCGTCGCGAACAAGGTCAATCACGACGGCGCGGAGGCGACGTGGGTGGCCGAGGCGAAACGGCAGGGCTGGATCGACGAGCGCCGCTCGACCCACAGCCACCTGGTCTACGTCTACGACCGCGACCGCGACGAGATCGTCTGGGAGTACCGCTTCGCCGACCACTTCCCCAGCGACGCGGGCGACGGCTACGACGCCGACTACACCCACCTGAACGACGTCGATCCGGTCCGGAACGGCTCGGCGTTCCTGCTCAGCCCCCGGGAGTTCGACCGGGTGCTGTTGATCGACCGCGAGACGAAGGCGACGGTCTGGACGCTCGGCGCGGAGGACGAGTACGACCTGCTCCACGAGCAGCACAACCCGACGCTGCTCGCGACCGACCCGCCGACGGTGCTGGTCGCCGACAGCGAGAACGACCGGGTGCTCGAGTACCGCCGGACCGCCGACGGGGGCTGGGAGCGGACCTGGACCTACGCCCGCGGGCTGGACTGGCCCCGCGACGCCGACCGCCTGCCCTCGGGCAACACGCTGATCGCGGACTCGGGCAACGACCGCGTGCTGGAGGTGACGCCCGCGGGCGAGGTGGTCTGGGAGTTCCCGATCGAGCGCGGCCCCTACGACGTCGAGCGGGTGCGCCACGGCGACGAGCCCCGCGGCCCGCCGAGCCACGCCATCGACGGCGCGCGGTCGGTCCGGGGCGACGGCGACGAGCCCTCGGTCCCAGGACGGGCGTTCGCCGCCTACTACGGGCTGGCCGCGTGGGTGGTGCCACCCGGGGTCGGACCGAAGGCGTTCGTCGCGCTCCACGGCGCGTTGATCGTCGGCGTGGTCTGGGCGCGCGAGGAGTGGCGGGCGTGGTCGAACTCACCGCCCGACGAGTAGTCGGGTTAGCGCGGAGTCGGCGAGTAGCCGCCGTGCGGTCCGAACGGCTCTGCGTGACACCGACCGCCGGACTGCGGCGGCGAGTCGGTCGCGGAGGCCGGTGGCGTCGGTCCGGAGCGCGTCGGCCAGCAGCCTCCCGACCACCCGACACGCCGGTGCGGTCCGCGAGTTCGAGAGCGCCGCGGCCGGCCAGGCCAGCCCGGTCAGTCGGTGCCCGGAACGCACCACGAGCAGCCCGCCGACGGCGACGAGCAGCCAGAACGCCCGGGTGAATCCGGGTGCGAGACTCAGACTGGTGAGCGTGGCCGCCAGCCCGGCGCCGCCGCCGAGACCGACGCTCTGGACCCGTGGATCGGAAGCGCGAGCGCAGCGCCACAGCCCCGCGACCGAGCCGGCGAGCGCGAGCGCGAGCAGTCCGACCGCCGGCAGCCCCCCGACCACGCCGACGAGCAGGACGACGTTGTGCGGGATGGTGTCGGTCTCGGGAAAGTGCTGGATGACCGGCGATGTGACGCCTAAGGCCGGGTTGGCGGCGATCAGTGCGACCGCGCGCTCGAACTGCGCCAGCCGCGTCAGCGCGTTCGCCGGGTTCACGCGGTAGAGCCGCCACGCGGCCCCCGACAGGGCGACGCCACCGATACAGAGCGCGAGCACGCTCGCGCCCGCGTTCCGCCACGCCGCGTCTCGAATCCGGCGACCGTACAGCCCGACGACCACGACCGCTCCGAGCACCGCGAGCGCGAGGTAGGTGGCCCGGGTCTGCTGGAGGACGACGGCCCCGACGATCGGCCCGATCGACCCGAGGAGCCAGCGCGCCCGCGTCCGTCTCCACCGGAGGACGGCGAACCCCAGGGGTGCGAGGACGTAGGTCGCCCAGGCGCCGAAGCTCCCGATCGGAACGCCGACCGTCCGGGGGAGTTCGGGGAGCGGTCCGATCCCCCGCGAGCCGGCGACCCGGCCGCCGAACTCCGGGGCGACGAGGATCGACAGCAGCGTCAGCGCGGCCACCGCGGTCGCGCCGGCGAGCGCACCCCACAGGAGCGTCTCCAGATCTCCGATCGACCGGGCGTACGCCCCGACGATGCCGAGAAGAAGCAGGATCGCCCCGAACTGCGTGAGCTTCCAGCCCCCGCCGACCAGCGCCAGCCAGCCGGCGAGCGCCGCCGTCGGGACCCCCACCGGTCGGAGCCCGGCCGCCAGCCAGCCCTCGTCGGCACGCACCTGTGTCGCGACGACCGCGACGGCCGCGACCCCGAGCGCGAGGTCGGCGACCGAGACGGGACCGATCAGCTCGTGGCCGTTGAACGGCTGAAGTGCGACCGCTCCCCCGACCACGCCGTCGAGACGGGGCCGGTCCGACGGTGTGGACCCGTTCAACTCGGTCTCTACCCCCGGGATCGGGTCGGTGGACCGCTCGTCGGTCACGGGCGCCGTTCGTGTCGCAACGCTAATAGCAGTACCGCGCGGACCGGCGTCGACATCACCCGAACAGCCAGCTGTCGGCACAGTACCGGCGGAGCCGCCGCCAGAGCCGGGCCAGCGCGCTCTCGGTCGTCGCGCCGACGAGCGCGCTCGCCCGGACCGCCGCGGGGCCACGCTCCGCGACGGTCCCGACCAGC
>CAZMLQ010000004.1:19760-36101 GCA_964567195.1 uncultured Haloferacaceae archaeon
GAGCGCGGCGAGCCGGTCGGGGAGCGCGGCCAGCGCGCGCGTGACCCGGGAGCTGGCGACGGCGACGACCAGCGTGCTCCCGACCCACGCCGCCGCCCAGGCGTCGTCCGGGGCGCGGTCGCGACGGCCGGCGACCCGTCCACAGGCGAGCCCGAGGACGGTCCAGACGGCGGTCGTCGAGGGCGACCGGAGGTACTGGGGCTGGAAGCACTGGAGCGCGAGCACGCCGCCGAGCCCGGCGAGCACCCCCAGCCAGAGCGGATCGTCCTCGTCGACGGCGGCCAGCCAGACGGCTCCGATCGCGGCCGCGAGCGCCCCGAACAGCAGAACCCCGCCTACCAGCCCCGTCTCGGCGAGCACGCCGACGAAGAGGTTGTGGATCATGTTCGCCCGCGGCCCGTAGCTCGTGGCGACGTAGAAGTAGTTCCCGCCGCCGAGCCCGGTGAGCGGGGACTGGAGAAACGTGTCGATTCCGCCGACGTACTGGTAGAGCCGAACCCCGAGGTTGCGCGTGCTGAATCCGGGGACGTCGAGCGAGCGGGCGAGCCCCTGGCCGAGGTCGGGATCGAGGTAGGTCGGGCCCAGCCCGGCGCCCGGGCGAGCGACCTGCCAGAGTCCGGCGGCGGCGAGTGCACCCGCCAGGCCCGTCCGCCACCGCCGTCCGACCGCCGACCGGCACACGACCGCACCGAGGCGGCGTCCGCGCGCGGCGAGCACCCCGGTCGAGCGCCACCCGACCAGCAGTCCCGCGAGCGCCAGCGCGACGAGCGTCGCCCCCCGGGCGGCGTCCCAGGCGGTCAGCTGGACGAGCGTGGCGAGCCAGACGAGACCGACGAGCGCGACGATCCGCGGGACCGGCCTGCCGTCGTCGCGACCACGGACCAGCGCCACCGCGGCGATCGGGAGCGTCAGGACGAGGTGGGTGGCGAACGGCGAGCCGCCCGTGAACCCGCCGACGTACGGGCCGGTCGGGAGCGTCCCGAGTGGCCCCAGCGAGAGCGTGTCGACCACCCGTGTGTTCATCCCGAGCACCGTCAGCCCGTCGACCGTGCCGAGCGCGGCCTGGACCGACGCCACGAGCGCGTGTCCGCCGACGGCGACGACGAATGCGCCGAGCGCGCCCCGCGGCGCGACCCAGCCGTCGACGACGGCTCGGGACACGAGCGCGAACGCCAGCGCGTAGCGGGCGACGTGGAGCGCGTACCACAGCGAGACGTCGGGGCGCGGGCCGGGCGCGAGGCCGACGAGCAGCAGCGACCAGACGACGTACGCCACGAGGAGTGTGCCGGCCGCGGTCAGGTGCTCGCGTCGCCAGGTCCGGAGCGTGACCGCGGCGAGCGCGAGCAGCGGGAGGTCGACGAGCAACAGGTTCGGACCGACGGTGACGCCGGCAGGTATCGACCCGAGGGGGACGTTCGCCCCGACCGTCGCGAGGACCACGACCGCGACGACCAGCCCCCGGCGAGCGTCGTCCAGTCGGAGAGTCGCCAGCCCGTAGCCGCCGCCGACGACCGCGAGGACGCCCAGTAGGGCGGGCGTGAGCGCCACGCCGAGGCGTGCCAGCCCCAGCCCCGCGAGCGGCACCAGTCCGAGCACGCCGGCCGCGAGCGCGCCAGCGTAGGCGAGGGTCCGGCGCTCGGTCACGTCGTCGGATCCCGGTCGCTCGCGGGTATAGTTAGCCGGTCGTGGCCGGTGTCGAGACGGGAGGTAAGCGGTGATTTCTGAAGTGGCGGGGGGCGCGCACACGGCCATGGGTACCGCGCTCGACTCGCTGCGAGCCGGCGAGACGACGACCACACAGCTCGCCGCCCACCACTTGAACCGGCTCTACTACGCCGCCCGCGGCCACGGCGCCGGCTTCGACCGCGGCGTCGACGTCTTCGAACAGGCCTGGGACAACCTGATCCTGCTCGACGCCTGTCGCTACGACGCGTTCGCGGAGCGCTCGACGCTGGCGGGTCGGCTCGAGTCGCGGCGCTCGCGGGGCTCGGCCACCCGGGAGTGGGTGCGGGCCAACTTCGCCGGCCGGCGGCTTCACGACGTGGTCTACGTCTCCGCGAATCCGAACTACCGGAAGGTGGCCGACGAGATCGACGCCGAGGTCCACGCCTACGTCGACGCCTGGCGCGACGACGCGCTCGTGGCCGACGGGACGGTCGTGCCCCCGGAGGTGGTAACCGAGGCGGCGCTGCGGGCGGCCGACGAGTACCCCCGCAAGCGCCTGCTCGTCCACTACGTCCAGCCCCACTACCCGTTTCTCGGGCCGACGGGACGCGAGCAGTTCGATCCGACGACGACGGTCGTCGGCGCCGTCCGTCGTGACGGCGTCGGGATCGATCTGCTCCGGCAGGCCTACGCCGAGAACCTCGACCTCGTGCTCTCGGAGACCGAGCGCCTGCTCGCCGGCCTCGAGGGGCTGTCGGTCGTGAGCGCCGACCACGGCGAGTTGCTGGGCGAGCGGCTCTTTCCCGTCCCGCTGCGGGCGTACGGCCACCCCAACGGGGTCTACGTGCGCGAACTCGTCGAGGTGCCGTGGCTGATCCACCCCGGCGACGGCCGCCGGCGGATCGTCGCCGAGCCGCCGGTCGAGCGCCGGTCGGTCGACGGACGCGCGGTCGACGAGCGGCTGCGCGGGCTCGGCTATCTGGGCTGAGCCCGCGGCTCAGACGTAGCCCAGCGCGGCGAGTTGATCCTCGCGGTCGACGGTCGCGCCGTCGCGCCAGCGACCGAGCGCCGGCTCGTGGCCCCCGCCGTCGCGCGCGGTCGTCTCGATCCACGGCACCGTCCGGAGCGAGTCGAGGGGGAGTCCGGGCGGGTGCCCGTAGACCAGCCACTCGCCGAGCGCGTTGCCGTGGTCCGAGGTGACGACCGCCCGGTCGGCGTCGACGTTGGCGAGCAGCAGTTCGACCTCGTCGAGCGCCAGCGCGAGGTTCTCGCGGTAGCCCGCCCAGACGGTCTCGCGGTCGAGATCGCCCGCGCGCAGACGCTCCCAGACGTCGGGCCAGGACTGGTCGCCGAAGCGATCGCGGCGCTTGCCCCGGCTCAGCCCCGGCCGCGAGAGGAACGGACAGTGCGGTTGCATGTAGTGAGCGATCAGCCGGTCGGGGTCGCGCTCGCGCGCCAGCGCCACCGTCCGGTCGGTGATCGCCCGCGGCGCCACCGTCCCGGGCTCGGTCCAGACGTCGCGCCAGACCTCCTCGAGCGCGCCGAAGTCGGCGGGGTCGAGCGCCGTCGCCGAGAAGGGGTTGCCACAGACGTAGGCCGTCTCGGCCGTCTCGTCGGCCCGCGCCGGGCTGAACGTCTTTCGCATCCAGCCCAGCGTCGCGCTGTCGAGCGAGCGGACGGCCCCGACCGCGCCGGCGAACCCGTACCCGGGCGCGACCTCGCGCATCAGGTCGAGCCGGCAGGCGTCGACCACGACCAGCAGATCCCACTCGCGGTCGTAGACCGAGATGCCGGGATCGCGCAGCCACGTCACCCCCTGGAGGGCCTTGTGGTAGGCCGGCCGGGCCGACGCCCGGAGCCCGTCGAGGCCGTCGGCCCGGATCCGGGCGGTCGAGTCGGCGAGCCAGCCACGCACGTCCATCGGCTCGCCGGAGGCGAGGGTCGGGTATCAGTATTCGCCCGTTACCGGACCGGTAACGGCCGAAGACGTACGACCGGGCCGGCTCTCGCGCGGCTCCGATGGGTGGTGGGCAGACCGACAGGTCCGGCGGTGTCGATCCGCTCGCGTACCCCGTCGGGGTCGCCCCCGCGCTCGCGCTCGTGGCGAGTCTGTTCGATCCGCTCCCCCACGGCTACCGCCCCGGGGTCGAGCCGGCACGGCTGGCGACGGTCGGGCTGGCCGTCGCGCTCGTCGTCGCGGCGGGCGGGTACGGCGCAACCGCGCAGGCCGACCACCTCGACCGGGACCGGGTGCCGGCGGCGTCGGGCTTCGGCCACGGACCCGACCACCCGAGCCGGGAGGCGGGACGGGCGCTGGCCGCGGCCGGGGTCCGCGACCCGACGGCGATCACCTTCGTCGGGTCCTGGGGGCGCGACCGCGAGCCTCGGCTGCCCATCCACGCGCCCGACGTGGCGCGGGTTCTGATCCACGGCGGGGTGTCGGTGTGCACGAACCACCTCGACGAGCCCGACACGCCGCGGTTCGTGGCCGACCGCGAGACCGCGACCGGCTGTGCCCGCCGCGTGGTCGCCGTTCCGGAGCGCCGGACGGTCGTGGTCGAGCCCCGTCCGGCCGGTCCCGCGGCGGCCGCTCAGAGATAGCCCAGCCGGCGCAGCCGCTCGGAGGTCGCCGCGTCGACGCCGCGCTCGCCGCCCGCCGCCAGCCAGTCGTCGTACGGCGCGGGGGCCTCGGCCGCGTCGGTCGACGCCCGACGCGTCCGCGAGCCGACGCGCGTCTCGTACTCGTGTCGGCGGGCGGTGGACTCGTCCCAGCCCGACTCGTAGACGGTCGTCGTCCCGCGACGGACGATCCCCACCCGCCGCACCCGGACCCGGTCGACCGCCTCGTCGGGGTAGGCCCCCCGGAGCGCGGTCGGATCCCACGTCGGGCCGTCGGCACAGACGACGACCCGGCCGGCCTCGTCCCGGCTGCCGGCGACCGTCGCCTCGACGAGGCCGTCGGTGTCGGTCACGGCCCCCTCGACGACGCCACGGAGCGCGCGCGAGAGCCCGACCCAGCTGACCGGTCGCTCGACCGTGCGCGGGCGGGCCCAGCCCGCCGGGGGGAGGACCGCGAGTGGCACCCGGACGCCGGCCGGGTGGAGCGAGGTCTGGTGGCCGAGTTCGCCCTCCTCGCCGAACAGCTGGCCGTGGTCGCCGGTGACGACCACGAGCGCCCGGTCGCGGACCGCGGGATCGAGCCCGTCGAGCCAGCCGTCCACGAGCCGGTCGAACTCGCGGATCTGGGCCCGGTAGATCTCGTGGCGACGCTCGAACACCGCGGCCCAGGAGTCGAACCGCTCGCGGGCCGGGGCCGGCAAGGCCGCGTCGGCGAGCACGTGCCGGCGGTCGTCGTTCGCGGCCGCGAGCGCCCGGCGCTCGGCGTCGGGGACCGAGAGACCGAGCGCCGTCGCCCCGGCCGGCGGCGGGGCGTGGTGTGGGTTGTGCGGGTCGAGCAGGTTGCTCACGGCCCAGACCGGCTCGTCGCCGCGGGCGTCGAGGTAGCCGTCGAGGTGGGCGAGCACCCGCTCGCCGTGGTGGGGGTAGGCGGTCGGATCGTCGGGCCGGAGCTCGTCGACCAGCCCGTAGCCGAGGTTGAGGAGGTTGCGGAGCCGCTCGGGGCGGCCGGCGACGGCGCGCAGAAGCTCCAGGGCCTCGCGGGGGCCGACGCGGTCGACGAGGGCGTCGGCCGCGAACCCCGACCGCAGCGGCTTGCGGTGGATCCCGTCGTCGACGTAGTCGATCCCGTGGCCGAAGCCGGTCGCCCGCGAGAAGGTGGGGTTCTCGCTGAAGATTGCGGTCCGGTAGCCGGCCGCCCTGGCCGCCGCGGGCAGGACGGCCCGGTCGGCGGGGAGCTCGTCGCCGCGGCGGGTGATACCGTGCTCGACCGGCGTCGTTCCGGCGTAGAGCGAGGCGTGAGCCGGCAGCGTCCAGGTGCCAGGGGCGTGGGCGTGCGCGAACCGCACCGCGTCGCGGCCGGCGAGCCCGGGCAGCGTCTCGGGGGTCGCGTCGGCGGCCCGCAGGCAGTCCCCGACGAGCACGAGGACGTGGGGCGGGCTCGGGCCCCGACTCACAGCCGGTAGACCTCCTCGACCAGCCGGTCCAGGTGGGCGGTCATCGTGTGCTTGCCGGCCCACGCCAGCGCCGCCCGCGAGAGCGCCGCCCCGTCGGCGTCGAACAGCCGTCGGGCGGCCGCGGCCAGCGCCGCTGGATCGCCGGGCTCGAACAGGAAGCCGGTCTCGCCCGGCTCGACGAGTTCGGGGATCCCGCCGATCCGACTGCCCAGGACGGGGAGCCCGGCGGCGTAGCTCTCGTAGATCGTCAGCGGCGAGTTCTCCATCCAGATCGAGGGGACCACCGCGGCCGCGACCCGATCGCGCAGCGCGGCCAGCCGGTCGGTCGGGACGAAGCCGTGGTACTCGAGGGTCGACCGCGACGCCGCCGCGCGCTCGCTCGCTCCGGCCTCGGGGCCGTCCCCGCAGACGTGGATCGTGGTCTCGGGGAGCCGGTCGGCGGCCGCGAACAGCGTCTCCAGGCCCTTGGACTCGCGGTGCTGGCCGGCGAACAGGAGCGCCCGCTCGCCGGCGGGCGAGGGCTCGTCGGCGACGCCGTCGACGCCCAGGCGCAGCCGCCGGCTCTCGACGCCCGCGAGGTGGCCGTGCTCGCGGTGGACGTCGATCACGTGCCGGCTGGGTGCGGTGACGAGGTCCGGCTCGCCGAGCGTCGACAGCCGGGCGCGGGCGTAGCCCCGGCAGGGTGCGGGCGGGCGCTCACAGACCGTCCGCTCGCCCTCGGGGGCGGTCAGATCGCGGAGCAGGCTACTCTTCGGACAGAGCAGGCCGTAGTCGTGGAGGGTGTGGACGTGGCGGATCCCCCGGCGTCCGACGGCCCGGCCAACGAGCGTCGAGATCCCGAACAGGTTGTTGGTGTGAACGACGTCGGGCTCGAGCCGGTCGAACAGCCGGCCGACGGTCCGCGCGGCCGGGAGGTTCGCGAGGTCGAGCCCGCGGTAGAGCGCCTTGCCGAGGACGGTCGAGCCGGTCCCCTCGCTCAGGTGCGAGACGTTGATCGGGGCGAACCGCCAGACCTCGTAGCCGTCCCGGCGTTCGCGCGCGGGCCGGAGCGAGTCGCGCCCGTCGTAGGGCTCGGTGGTGACGACCGACACCTCGTGGCCGCGGGCGGCCAGCCCCTCGGCGGCCCGGCGGACGTAGTTCTCCGCCCCGCCGTGGCCGTGGGGCGGAAAGAGGGCGTTCACCAGACAGATCCTCCCCACGGTCGGGCGCTCTCCGACGCGACGGTTATCTCTTGTCCCTGGCTCGCTCGGATCGATCCATCTCGGCCACGAGCGCGAGCGTCCGCTCGGCGACGCGGTCCCAGTCGCGGGCGGTCGCGGCCGCGCGACAGGCCTCGGGGTCGGCCGTGCGGACGGCCCGCTCGACGCCCGCGCCGAGGGCGGCGGGCTCGACGACGGCGCCACGGCCGGGCTCGATCAGCTCGGCCGCGCCACAGCCGGGGGTGGTCACGACGGGCGTGCCACAGGCCAGCGACTCGAGGACGACGTTCCCGAACGCCTCGAACCGGGCGGGGTGGAGCGTCGCCACCGCACCGCGGTACTGCTCGACGAGTGCGGTCTGGTCCAGCCGGCCGAGCGCCCGGGCGTTCGGGGCGTCGACGGACTCGGGGCCGACCAGCCGGACGGGAACGGGGGCGTCGGGGGCGAACGACAGCACGCGGTCGAGCCCCTTCCGGCGCGAGCCGCCGACGAACAGGAGGTGGCCGGCCCCGTCGCCGGCCGCCGGGGCCGGCGCGAACCGGTCGGTGTCGACGCCGTTGTGGTGGACGACGCTGTGTTCGGGCAGCCGGTAGTGACGTCCCCACGTCCGCCGGTTCAGCCGGCTGACGAACACGGCGGCGTCGACCCGCCTGAGCGACCGGCGCTCGACCCACCGGCGGGTGGGGTCGACGAGTGCGTCGAGCGCGGCCGCGAGCGGCCCCTCCGACTCTCGCGCGGCCCGCTCGGCCCGGACGCAGTCGTGGTACTTGCCGACGGTCGGTGCGTCGAGGCCGAACGGCAGGGGCGTGTGGACGAGCGCCGCGTCGTGGGCGGCGACGTCGACGCCGCGGAGGTGACGCGCGAGCGCGACGGGAAAGCGGAGGTGGTGACCCCGGCGGCCGCCAAAGGGCACCGGCTCGACCGTCACCCGTGGGCCCGTCGGCCGCGGGGCGGAGGGGTCGAGGTCGGCACCGGGCGTCCGGCCGGCGAGCACCCGGACCGACGCCCCGCGGGCGACGACGGCCCGGTAGAGCGCCCCCAGGTGGTAGGCGATCCCACCCAGCACGGCCGGCGGGAACTCCCGGGTGACCACCAGCAGGGTCGGGCCGTCGTCGGACACGCCGTCGCGATGCCCGGCGACGAAGTTCAATCCCCGGGTCGCGACCGGTCCGGGCGAGCATTTTCCTGGCCGGCGACCCCCGGTCGGTCCGTGCTTCGCGTCGGGATCGACGCCCGCGTGCTTGGAAAGCCCGAGGGGACCGGGGTGCGGCGCTACACCGATCGCCTGCTCGACGCGGTCTGTCGGGCCGAGTCGGGCGCCGCGGGCGCGGTCGCGCCCGCCCTGTTCGGCGCAGAGCCGCCCGCGGGGCTCGCGACCCACGAACGACTCTCGGTCGACGGGCCGGCGGCGCCACACAGCGGCCTGCGCGCACACCTCTGGGAGCAGCTTCGACTCCCCCTCGCGCTGTGGGGCCGTGACGACCTCGACGTCTTTCACACGCCGGCCGGCGCGCCGCCGACCACGGAGCTGCCGAGCGTGACGACGATCCACGACGTCTCGCCGGTCGTCCACCCGGAGTGGTTCTCGACGGGGTACGCGGCGCTGTACCGGCTGTTGACCGCCCACGCCGTCCGGACGAGCGACCGGATCGTCACCGTCTCGGAGTTCGCCCGCGACGAGATCCGCGAGCGCTACCCCCGGGCGCGAGGTCGGATCGAGGCGATCCACAACGGGGTCACACCGCGGGATCCGGCGGCCGGCGAGCCGGTCCCGACGCTCGCCGACCGGCGCTTTCTCCTGTTCGTCGGCGCGCACAACCCCCGGAAGAACCTCGCCACGCTGGTCGAGGCCTACCGGCGCTACCGTCGTCGGGTCGACGAGCCCGCGACGCTCGCGCTGGCCGGGCCCGACCGCGAGGTGTTCGCCTCGCCGGACCTGCCGCGGGTGCCCGGCGTCCGGAGCCTGGGCTACGTCTCCGAGGCGACGCTCACCTGGCTCTACGACGCGGCGCTCGCGCTCGCGTTCCCGTCGCTGTACGAGGGCTTCGGGCTGCCGATCCTCGAGGCGATGGCGCTCGGGACGGCGGTGGTCACGTCCGACCGGGGGGCGACGGCCGAGGTGGCGGGCGAGGCCGCCCACCTGGTCGATCCGACCGACGCCGACGCGCTGGCGGCCGCCCTGGTCCGGCTGACGGACGCGCCCGATCACCGAGCCGACCTCGCGGCTCGCGGGCGGACGCGCGCCGCCGAGTTCGACTGGGCGCGGACGGCCGAGCGGACCGCCGCGGTCTACCGGTCGGTCGCGGACTGAGCGCCGGCCCCGGGGTCGGCGACCGCCTCGTAGACCCCCGCCACGTCGTCGAGCATCCGCCCGCGGTCGAAGCGCTCGACGACACGCTCGCGGGCGCGCTCGCCCATCGCCCGCCGGCGGTCGGGATCGTCGAGCAGCCGGCGGATCGCGTCCGCGAGCGCGTCGGCGTCGCGGGGCGGGACCGTCAGCCCCGTCTCGCCGTCGCGGCTCACCCACGGCACGCCGGTCGGGAGGTCGGTGTTGACCACGGGCGTCCCGTAGGCCATCGCCTCGAGCTGGACGACGCCGAACGCCTCGCTGGGCTCGACCGACGGCAGAACGAACAGGTCGGCGGCGTCGTAGAGGTCGTGTAGCCGGGGCTCGGGGACGAAGCCCGCGAACCGGACCCGGTCCGTGACGCCGCGACGGGCGGCGCGGGCCTCGAGGTCGGCCCGACGCTCGCCGTCGCCGACGACGACGAGGTCGGCCGGCACCGACGCCACCGCGTCGAGCAGGTACTCGACGCCCTTGTAGTAGTTCAGCCGGCCGACGAACAGGAGGGTCGGTCGGTCGGGATCGCCCGGCGGCGCGGCCGACCGGCTCCCCGGCGGCCCGTACCGGTCGAGATCCACCGACAGCGGAACGACCGTCGCCTTCTCGCGGTGGGGCCGGAGATGCTCCGAGTGCTCCAGCAGCGCCGGTGAGGTGACGAGGATCCGGTCGACGGCGTCGAGAAAGCGCGCGAGCAGCGGGCGGTAGAGCCGGAGCGCGCCGCGCTGGCGGACGATGTCGCTGTGGTAGGTGGCGACGACCGCCGCGTCGGGCGCCGGCGCCACGAGGTGCGAGACGACGCTCAGCGGGTTGGGGAGGTGGTGGTGGACCACGTCGGCGCCGCGGCTCGCGGCCCAGAGCCGGGGCGGGAACGACGGGGCCAGCGGCACGGACTTGGCCACGCCCAGGCTGGCCGTCCGGGTGACGGAGACGCCGCCGACGGCGTCACGTCCCCCCAGGCCCCGGGGGACGGAGACGAGCGCGCGGCTCTCGTGGCCCCGGTCGGCCATGCCCTCGGCCACCGCGCGGACCACGCGCTCGATGCCGCCGATCTCCGGGTGGTAGAACTTGTTGACGTGCAACAGCTCCATCGGCGCTCGTCGGAGCCTCACCCCCGGGACCGATCAAGCCTCGGGTGGGGGGTCGGCCGTCGGCGGCGTTTAACCACCGCCTAACGCGGGACCGACCGCGGGACGGCCCGGGGCGACGGGACGAGTCCCCCGGACCGACCGTCCGACGGCGACCCCGCGAGCCGGACCGTCACTAGTCGGCCTATACCGTGCCTAACGGCGCCGCCAACCGGATATTAGCTTAGTCGGTCCCCCGACTTGAGTGACCTGAGCAGTCCACCCCACAGGCTTCGACGGCGGTTCGACTCCGCCGGTGGACCCTCCCCGAGAGGGGGACCCAGCGATGACAGACGACACGTTCGAACTCTCGCGACGGAAGGCCCTGGCCGCGCTCGGCAGCGTCGGCGTCGCCTCGGCGGGCGCCGGCCTCGGCACGAGCGCCTTCTTCAGCGACCAGGAGACGTTCACGAACAACTCGCTCACCGCCGGCAGCCTCGACATCGAGGTGGCGGTGAGCCAACACTACGTCGACTGGCTGCCCGACACCGACACCGCGGGGGTCTCACGGCCCGTCGACCCGATCCCTGCGCCCCAGGAGACCGACGACGCCGAGATGCCCGGGAGCGGCGAAACGCCCGACATCAGGCTCGGCACCGGGGCGGCCGGACGCGGCGACACGGACGCGAGCCCGATCGAACTCGTCCTCGTCGACGACGACGAGGACGACGGCGACGCGGAGGACGCCGAGAGCGACGAGCCGGCCCTGGAGTTCGCGATCGGCTCGAAGGTCAACGACGTCAACGGCGGCGTGCCGCCGGGCGAGCGCGAGGAGAGTCTCTGTGCGATCGACGCCGGCGGCGACGACGACGACGCCGAGCGCCCGATCGTCGATCTGGACGACGTGAAGCCGGGCGATTTCGGCTTCGTCCGCTTCGAGTTCGCCTCGTGTGACAACCCCGCGTTCGTCTCGGTGGTGGGCGAGTTGCTCGACAGCGCGGAGAACGGGACGACCGAGCCCGAGGCCGACGACGAGGACGAGGTCGCGGGCGAGGTCGAACTGCTCGACGAGGTCCAGCTCGCGGTCGTCGGGGACGACGTCTACCAGGGCCTGGCCGGACTCGGGGACGACGAGACGCTCTCGGTCGACTCGGGCGACGGCTTCGCCGGCGACGTGGCGGTGACGCTGGGCACGCTCCTGCGTGGCGAGGGTCCGGTCACCGAGCCCCTGGAGGGCGACATCCCGGCCGAGGAGGGCGGCGGGACGGGCGACCGGAACTGCTTTTCGGGGGCGACCAACCACCGACGGACGCTGGTCTGGTGGCTGCCGGTCGATCACGCCAACGAGATCCAGACCGACTCGGCGCGGTTCAGTCTCGGCATCATGGCCGAGCAGTGTCGCCACAACGACGGCTCGATCGGCGACGCGTCCGTCACCCTCGAGAGCGACCCCTCCGACGCGCCGTGGCTCACCGCCGAGGTCGATCCCGGCCCGACCACGACCGTCACGGTCGAACTCGACGACGAGGTGTACGGCGGCTGGCCCGACAACCCGACGAGCTACCAGATGGAGGTCAACGTCGACGCCGGCACGGACGGGCTCGGCGAGAGCCCCGACGACGACTTCCGCTTTGGCTACGCCGGCTCCGGCACCGATCTTCGGTCGGGGGCCGGGGGCTACCTCCGTCGGAACACCGGCACCGGCGGCACCAACAGCCGTACCGACGTCGCCGCCGAGGACCTCGACGGGTTCGAGGCGACCGAGTCGGGCGACCAGCTGACCTACACCTTCGAGATCGACTGGACGGCGCTCGCGACCGACGACGACGCGGCGCTGTCCGAGCCACCCTCCGAGATCGAGATCAACGAGGTGTTCGGCACCGACGGCGGCGGGGGCGTCCAGGCCGAGAGCCCGAGCGTGGACAACACCACCGAGGCCTCGGGGACGCTCTCGACCGGGCTCTGAGCCGGCGGCCGGCTACGCCGTCTCGGTCCCGACCTCGGTCTCTGCCTCCCCTCCGAGGTCGTCGAGGATCGCCGCGACGCGACGCACCGTCGCGAACTCGCCGTCGAGCGCCGCGAGCGCCCCACGGTGGGCGCGCTCGGGCGGGATCGACTCGCCGTCGAGCGCGCGGTCGTGGGTCGCGGTCGCGTCGCGTGCCAACACGACCTCGAAGCCGCGGTTCGCGGCCATCCGGACCGTCGTCGAGACGCAGTGGTCGGTCGTCAGCCCGCAGACGACCAGCCCCTCGATCCCGCGCTCGCGCAGGTGGTCCTCGAGATCGGTGTCGACGAACGCGCCGTTGACCCGCTTTAGGACCTCGTGCTCGCCGGCGGCCGGCTCGAACCCCCGCTTGAACCGGAAGCCGGGACGGTCGCCCC
This sequence comes from uncultured Haloferacaceae archaeon, assembly GCA_964567195.1. Lineage (GTDB taxonomy): Archaea > Halobacteriota > Halobacteria > Halobacteriales > Haloferacaceae > CAZMLQ01. The sequence goes on from CAZMLQ010000004.1 coordinate 32,488, forward strand.
GGAGCGGCGAGTCCGGCTCGGTCGAGTCGTGACGGACGTGGACGACCGGCAGGCCCCGCTCGCGCCAGGCGGCGAGCAGGTCGGCCGCCCGCGTCTCCGCCTCGGGGTTGTTCCGTTCGCCGTAGCTCGGATCGTCGAGCCCGCGCTGGAGGTCGACGAGCACGAGCGCCGGTCCCGGTCCCTCCTTGGCTCCGTTCACACCCCGTCTCGGCGCGACGACCACCTCAGTCCGTCGGTCGGCTCAGCCGGAGCCGGTGGGGCCGTCGGCTCCCGTCTCCGCCCCCGGCTCGGTCCCCTCCTCGCCCGCGGGCTCGTCCTCGTCGCCGCCCGCCCCGCGGCCCAGTTCGGCCACGTCGACGAGCACCAGCCAGACCTGCCGGGCGACGATCTTCAGGTCGAGCCGGAACGACTGGCGGCGGATGTACTCGAGGTCGTACCGGAGCTTGCGCTCGGGGTCGGTGCTTTTCGCGCCGTTGATCTGTGCCAGCCCGGTGAGACCGGGCTTGACGAACCAGCGCTTTCGCCAGTCCCCGACCGCGGCCTCGATGAGGCGCTCCTCCTCGGTCCAGACCGCCCGCGGGCCGACGGCGCTCATCCGGCCGGCGAGGATGGCGAACAGCTGTGGCGTCTCGTCGAGGTGGGTACGGCGGAGCAGCCGTCCGACCCGGGTGATCCGGTCGTTGGTCGCGTCGTCGGTCGGGGTGGCGTCCTCGCCCTCGGGGGTCATCGTCCGGAACTTCGCGAGGCCGAAGGTGCCACCGAACTCGGTCGTGCGCTCCTGGGTGTACAGGATCGGGCCGCCGTCGTCGAGCCTGATCGCCACCGCGGCCGCGAGCATCGGCGGCGCGAGCACGCAGAGCCCGGCGAGCGCGAAACAGACGTCGAACGCCCGCTTCAGCACGTGGTCCTGCCAGTCCCAGGGCTCGACGTCGACCTCGACCAGCCCGGCGGCGTCGCCGGTCCGGTCGTCGGTCAGCACGGCGTCGGTCCGCTCGGCGTGGGTCTCGACCGTCACGCCGTGGGCGTGACAGGCGTCGAGCACGCCGAAGAACTCGGCGCGGGTCGGCGCCGCGAAGCCGAGCACGACCCGCTCGACGCCTCGCTCGACGAGCACGTCCTCGAAGCGGGCGAAGCCACCGAGGTAGTCGATCCCCTCGGGGACGCCGCCGTCGGCGAGCGCCGCGCCGTCGGTCCCGGCGTCTGCGCCCCCCTCACAGAGCGCCGGCGGGCAGACACAGCCCGCGATCGGACCGTCGGTGTCGGTGACGATCCGGCCGATCGTCTCGGGGTCGTCGCCGACGACGACGCGGGGACCGCCCTCGCGCGGGCGGGTCCGGACGGCGACGAGCCACGCCGGGACGAGCACCGCGAGCAGCCCGGCGACGACGAGCAGGGTCGAGCGGGGCAGGCGGTAGGTGTAATCGAAGTAGCCGACGGCCGCGAGCGCGAGGGTCGCGACCCCGACCCGCTCCAGCGCGAGCGCGGCGGTGTCGAGCGAGCGCCGGGGCGTGGGCTTGAAGAGCGGGGCGAGCGCGACGAGCACGACACAGACCGTCGTGGCGCCCGCGAGCGCGAGCGCCTCGCCGCCGAGCACGTGCGGGCGGAGCCGCGAGAGCACGGGGACGTGGCCGGTGACCGCCGTCTGGACGGCGGGATGGTTGGCGGTCCAGAGGGCGGCGAGCGCGGCGCCGACCGTCCCGGCGGCGCTGGCGACCCGGTGGCGGAGCCCGCGTGGCATCTACCGACGGCCAGGCTGGAGCTGATCATAGCTAAGCGCACGGTAAGGCGGGACTAGGCCGCGGTTGTGCCGGAAGGCCCGACCGGTAGCGGGGCCGGACCGGCCGGGACCGACGCGGGCGGGTGACGGGAAACGGCCGGTTACGGGTGAGGCTCAGCCGAGCCGGTCGGTGTCGACGTCGACGCCGGCCGGGGTGACGACGAGGAAGTCGCGAAAGTGCATCAGCGTCCCTCCCATGTCCCGGACCTGGCGGGCGAAGCCGGCGGCCAGACGGTTGAGGTCGCCGTCGACCGCGAGCACGAGGATCCGACCGGCCTCGACCGCGCCGATCCACTCCTCGGGGTCGGTCGAGCCGTCGAGGACGGCGAGCACGACCTCCCGGTCGAGCTCGTCCCCCTCGAGGCGCTCCTCGGCCCCGCGGAGGTCCAGATCGAAGTCGCTCATGGGCGGGCGAACGTCCCTGTCCGAGAAAAGCGGTTCGGCCCGGGGCGCGACCCGCGGCCCGTGGACGGCGCGGCGACCGGTCGGGACGGGATGGATAGCTTTTTACGCTCGACCGACGCTGGTTGGGCTGATGTCTCACGACACGGAGGGCACGTCGGGATCCCCGGCGGGTCGAGTTCTTCCAGGGCACACTGGCCCATACTGACACCGAGATCGACGAGGTACGGCTCTTCGACACGACGCTCCGCGACGGGGAGCAGTCGCCACGAACGTCGTTCTCCTACGAGGAGAAACGCGAGATAGCGGCGACGCTGGACGCGATGGGGACCCACGTGATCGAGGCGGGCTTCCCGGTCAACTCCGACGCGGAGTTCGAGGCGGTCCGTGACATCGCGTCGTCGGCCTCGACGACCGTCTGCGGGCTGGCGCGGGTCGTCGACCGCGACATCGAGGCGGCGCTGGACTCCGGGGTCGACCTGGTCCACGTCTTCGCCTCGACCAGCGACGTCCAGATCGAGGACTCGATGCACGCCACCCGCGAGGAGGTGCTGGAGCGGTCCGTCGACGCCGTCGAGCGGGTGGTCGGCGCCGGCGTCGAGTGTATGTACTCCCCGATGGACGCCACCCGGACCGACGAGAGCTACCTGACCGAGGTGGTCGAGGCGGTGACCGAGGCGGGCGTCGACTGGATCAACCTGCCCGACACCTGTGGGGTGGCAACCCCGACCCGGTTCGCCCGGATGGTCGGGGCGGTGGTCGAGCGGACCGACGCGCGCATCGACGTCCACACCCACGACGACTTCGGGCTGGCGGCGGCGAACGCGCTGGCCGGCTTCGAGGCCGGCGCGGCCCAGGCCCAGGTCAGCGTCAACGGGATCGGCGAGCGCGCCGGCAACGCCGCCTACGAGGAGGTGGTGATGGCCGCCGAGTCGCTGTACGGCGTCGACACCGGGATCGACACGACCCGGATCACCGGGCTCGCCCGGACGGTCGAGGAGTACAGCGACATCCCGGTGCCGGCGAACAAGCCGGTCGTCGGGCGCAACGCCTTCTCCCACGAGAGCGGCATCCACGCCGCCGGCGTGATCGAGAACTCCGACACCTTCGAGCCGGGGGTGATGACCCCGGGGATGGTCGGGGCCACCCGGGAGTTCGTGCTCGGCAAACACACCGGCACCCACTCGGTCCGCAAGCGCCTGGAGGAGGCCGGCTTCGAGCCGACCGACGCCGAGGTGCGCGAGATCACCCGCCGGGTGAAAGACTTCGGCGCGGAGAAGCGTCGGGTCACCGTCACCGAGCTGAAACGGTTCGCGCGCGACGTGGGCGTCGCGGAGGGGCGGGCCTGATGCCCGGCCGTGGGGCCGAGCGGTCCGGCCAGCGGCCGCGCGGTTCGCGGCGGCGGCCGCGCGGTTCGCGGCGGCCGCGTCGCGAG
>CAZMLQ010000005.1:0-32420 GCA_964567195.1 uncultured Haloferacaceae archaeon
AGCGTCCGACGGCGGGCACGCTCGTGCCGGCGGGCACGCTCGTGCCGGCGGGCACCCCCCTACTCCGTCCGCCGGTCGCCGTGGCCGGGGTAGTCGCGCTCGAACCGCTCGGCGAGCTCGTCGTCGTCGACGAGCACGACCGTCGGCCGGCCGTGCGGGCAGGCGTACGGGTTCTCGCAGTCGTCGAGCGCCGCGAGCAGGTCGACGACCGAGCCCTCGGTCAGCGCGGTGTCGCCGGTCACCGACGGGTAGCAGGCCAGGTCGGCCAGCAGGTCGTCGGCGACGGCCTCGACGGTCCGCTCGCCCGCCGCCTCGGTGTCCGCGGCCGCCACCGCCCCGAGCGCGTCGCGCAACAGCGACGGGTCGAGCGTCGCGTCGAACACCGCCGGCACGCTCCGGACGGTCACCGTGCGCTCGTCCGTCCGGCCGGCGTGAAAGCCAAGCGACGAGAGCGCGTCGGCGTAGGTGTCGAACAGCGCCGCCTCGCGGGCGGTCAGCTCCACCGCGACGGGCTCGGCCAGCGCCTGCGTCGGCGTCTCGCCCGACAGCTCCGCGCGCAGGCGCTCGTAGTTCACCCGCTCGTCGGCCGCGTGCTGGTCGACCAGCGCCAGCCCGTCCGGCGTCTCCGCCACGAGGTAGGTGTCGTGGAGCTGGCCGAGCAGGCGCATCCGCGGCAGGCGCTCGAACGTCCGCGCCGGCCCCACATCGCCGTCCAGCGTCCGCTGGTCGGTCGCCGCCACCACCCCCGACGGCCGGCCGTCGTCGTCCCCGCTCGCGTCCGCGGGCCCGTCGGGGGCGGTGCCGGCCCCGTCCCCCTCGTCGCCGGCCGGTGTCGGCTCCGGCTCCGGCTCCGGCTCCGGCTCGGGTCGGGTCGCGGTCCTCGTGGCGTCCGCGGGCTCGTCGGGGTCGGCCGTCCCCGCCGGCGTCTCGGCGTCGGTCGGCGTCGACCCGGCGTCGGCGTCCGGCGCGGCCGGGCCGACGGGCTCGTCGGACTGGAACCGCCGGGGGCTGGGACGGGACGCGGGCTCGTCGGCGGTCGCGGGGTCCGCCGTCGTGTCCCCGTCGTCGGTCTCCGCGGCGCGGTCGGCGGCCGCGCGCTCGTGGACGGTGCCCGCGCCGCCGACCGCCTCGTCCGTCGGCTCCTCGGGCTCGACGGGCGTCTCGTCGGGCGCGCCCCGGCCGCGCGGAGCGGTCGATCTGACCAGCCCGTGCTCGAGCAGCGCCCCCCGGACCGCCGACTCGACGGCCGTCCGGACCGCCGGCTCGTCGTCGAAGCGCACCTCGGTCTTGCGCGGGTGGACGTTCGCGTCGACCGCGGCCGGATCGACGTCGACGAACAGGACGGCGAACGGGTAGCGGTCGGTCGCCAGCTGTCCCCCGTAGGCGTCGAGGACGGGCGTCCGCAGCGTCGCCGCGGGCACGTACCGGCCGTTGACGAACGTGGCGAGATACTCGCGCGTGCTCCGGCTGGTCTCGGGGTGCGAGACCAGCCCCCGGACCCCGCGGACCGGCCCCTCGCCGTCCCCGGCCGCGTCCACCCGGACCATCGACTCGGCCACCTCCCGGCCGTAGGCGGCCAGCACCGCCGCCTCCAGGTCGCCGCGGCCGTCGGTGGCGAACACCTCGTGGCCGTCGTGCTCGAGCGAGACCGCCACGTCCGGGTTCGCGAGCGCGTACTGTGTCACCACGCTACCGACGTGGTCGAACTCGGTCGCCGTCGTGCCCAGGAACTCCCGGCGGGCGGGCGTCCGGTCGAACAGCCCCTCGACCTCGACGACTGTGCCCGGCGGACAGCCGACGGGGCTGGGCTCGTCCGTGTCCCCGTAGGTGACGGTCAGCTCGTGGCCGTGGGCGGCGTCGGGCGGGCGACTCCGGATCGTCGTCCGCGAGACGGCGCCGATCGTGTACAGCGCCTCGCCCCGGAAGCCGAGCGTCGCGAGCCCGGCGAGGTCGTCGGCGTCGTCGATCTTCGAGGTGGTGTGTTCCTCGACCGCGATCGCGAGTTCGGCCGCCGTCATCCCGCCGCCGTCGTCGCGCACCCGGATCCCGTCGGTCCCGCCGGCCTCGACCCCGACGGCGATCCGCCCCGCGCCGGCGTCGAGCGCGTTCTCGACGAGCTCTTTCACCACGCTGGCCGGACGCTCGACCACCTCGCCGGCCGCGATCCGGCGGACGGTCGCGTCGTCGAGCGCGTGGATCGACGGCTCGTCGCCGTCGGTCACCGACACCACCCCCGACCGGTCGCTCGGTCGCACATACCCGCCGAAGGGACGAGCGGGGTATGAATCCCGCGTCGACGCCCGCGCCGGCCCGTCGCTACTCGCCGCCGGCCGCGCCGGTCCCGTCGCCGGCGTGGACCCCGCGGTCCGAGAGCGGGTCGCGCTCGCGGCGCTCGACGGCGTCGCGGCCGAGCCAGTGACAGGCGACCTCGTGGTCGGCGGTCGAGACGGCGCTCTCGTCGGGATCGGCCATCCCCGCGACGCTCGCGGGCGGATCGATCGTCCCGTCGGCGCCCGCGGCGGGCTCGAGCTCGGGGTCCTCGCGCTCGCAGACGTCGCCGATGTACTCGGGACAGCGGGTGTGGAACCGACAGCCCGACGGGGGGTCGATCGGGCTCGGCGGGTTGCCCTCGAGGAGCGCGCCCTGGCGACCGCCCCGGCCCTCGACGCTCGGGATCGAGTGCAACAGCGACCGCGTGTAGGGATGCTGGGGGCGCTCGAAGATGTCCTCGGCGGCGCCGGTCTCGACGATCCGGCCGAGATACATCACCGCCACCCGGTCGGAGATGTGTTTCACCACCGAGAGGTCGTGGGCGATGAACAGGTACGAGAGCTCGTACTCGGACTGGAGGCGCTTCATCAGGTTGATGATCTGGGCCTGGACCGAGACGTCGAGCGCGCTGACCGGCTCGTCGGCCACGATCAGGTTGGGCTCGACCGCGAGCGCGCGGGCGACGCCGATCCGCTGGCGCTGGCCCCCGGAGAACTCGTGGGGGTAGCGGTTGAGGTGTGACTCCTTCAGCCCCACCTCGCGGAACAGCTCGATCACCCGCTCGCGCTTCTCCTCGCCCGTGGCGATGTCGTGGACCTCCATCGGCCTGGCGACGATCTCGCGCGCCGTCTTCCGGGGGTTCAGCGAGGAGAGGGGGTCCTGGAAGATCACCTGTACCTGCTTGCGAAGCTGTTTCAGCCGGTCGCCCGAGGCGTCGGTCACGTCCTCGCCGTCGAAGACGATCCGCCCGCCGGTCGGGTCGTACAGCCGCGAGAGCACGCGCCCGAGCGTCGTCTTGCCACAGCCGGACTCGCCGACCAGGCCGACGGTCTCCTCGCGTCCGACGGAGATGTCGACCCCGTCGACCGCACGGACGTCGCCGCCGCCGCCGAGCAGGCGGTCGAAAAAGCCCGTCTCGGTTGCGAAGTACTTGCGCACGTCGGTCGCCTCGAGCAGCGGATCGTCCCCCGCCGCGCTCGATCGCTCGGCCGCCTCGGTCGTGCCGTCGGTCGAACTCATCTGTGACCTCCCGCGTTCGTCCCGCCGTCCGCGACCCGTCTGGTCTCCGCGTCCGCCGGCACCGCCTCGCCGTTCGCGCGCTCGCGCAGCGAGGCGACCGCGCCGTCACCGACCGCCGTCGCGTGGCCCGACTCGTCGGTCTCGACGTGCTCGTTGTGCAGGTGACACCGGGCGACGTGGCCGTCGGGACCGACGGGGTACTCGACCAGCGGCTCGTCACAGACCTCGAAGGCGTACCCACAGCGCTCCTGGAACGGACAGCCCGGCGGCTTGTCGCTCAGGTCGGGCACCGTCCCCTCGATCACGTCGAGCCACTCGCGGTCGTCGCCGATCCGGGGGATGCTCCGCAACAGCCCCTCGGTGTAGGGGTGACGCGGGTTCTCGAACAGCGGCCCGACCGGCGCCCGCTCCATCAGCTCCGCGGCGTACATCACCGCCACCCGGTCGGAGGTCTCGCGGATCACCGCGAGGTCGTGGGTGATCAGAAGCACCGAGACGCCGAACTCGTCGCGCAGCGACATCAGCTCCTCGAGGATCTGGGCCTCGATGCTGACGTCGAGCGCGGTCGTCGGCTCGTCGGCGATGATCAGATCGGGGTCGGCCGCCAGAGCCTGCGCGATCATCACCCGCTGGCGCATCCCGCCCGACAGCTGGTGGGGGTACTCGCCCGCGCGCTGTTCGGGGTCGGGGATGCCGACGGTCTCGAGCAGGTCGACCGCCTGGCGCCAGGACTCGCTGTCCCTGTCGGCGCCGGTGACGTACTTGCGGCTCATCTCGGCCCAGAAGCCGGCCGACTCGCCGGTGTCGCCGTGGTGGCGGATCACCTCGGCGATCTGCTCGCCGACGCTGAGCACCGGGTTGAGGCTGTTCATCGGGTCCTGGAAGATCATGCTGATCTGTCCGCCCCGGATCTCGCGCATCTCGGCCTCGGTCAGGTTGAGCAGGTCCTGGCCCCGGAACCGGATCGCGTCGGCCTCGACGGTCGCGTTCGAGTCGAGCAGCCGCATGATCGACCGGGCGGTGACGCTCTTTCCCGAGCCGGACTCGCCGACCAGCCCGAAGATCTCGCCCGGCCGGATGTCGAACGAGATGCCGTCGACCGCGGTCAGATCGCCGCGCTCGGTCGAGAAGCTGGTCCGCAGGTTCTCGACCTCGAGGAGCGGCTCGGCGCTCATGCGCCCGCGTCCTCCTTGACGTCGAAGGCGTCACGCAGGGCGTCACCGAAGAGGTTGATCCCCAGCACGACGATCATGATCATGATCCCGGGGACGACCGAGATCCACCACGCCTGGGTGATGAAGTTGCGGCCCTGTCCGAGCAACGCGCCCCACGTCGGGGTGGTGGGTTTGACCCCCAGCCCGAGGAAGGAGAGCGTCGCCTCGGCGAGCATCGCCCGCGCGACCAGCACGGTGAACTGGACGATCAGCGGCGCGACGGTGTTTGGCAACACCTCCTCGAAGATGATCTCGACGTTGCTCAGCCCGACCCCCTCGGCGGCGAGGATGTACTCGTCCTCGCGCACCGAGAGGGTCTCCCCGCGGGTGATCCGGGCGAAGTCGTCGATGTAGGCGAAGCCGACGGCGAAGATCACGTTCCACAGCCCCTGGCCGAAGATGGCCACGAGCATGATCGCGATCAGCAGCCACGGGAACGCCCACATGACGTCGACCGCACGCATCAACACGTCGTCGACCAGCCCGCCGAAGTAGCCCGCGAACAGGCCGATGAGGATGCCGACGGTCGCGCCGAACGTGACCGCCCCCAGCCCGACGAGCAGGCTGATCCGGGCGCCGAACATCAGCCGCGAGAGCATGTCGCGGCCGAACGAGTCGGTCCCCAGCGGGGTACTCGAGGCCAGGTCCGGCGGCTGGAGCAGGCCGAACTCCTGGGCCATCGGGTCGTGGGGCGCGAGTTCGGGCGCGAAGATCGCCGCCAACACCGTCGCGACGATGATCGTCAGGCCGACCTTCGCCTTCAGGTCGCGGCTGATCGTCCGACCGAGCCGTTCGAGCAGGTCGGTCCGCACCCCGAACAGCCGCGCGCGATCCGTCTCGCCCGAGAACACGCCGAGTATGGAGAGTATGCTCATGGGTCAGTCACCACCGCCGTACTTGATCCGCGGGTTGATCACCGTGTACAGCACGTCCACCACCAGGTTCACCAGCACGAAGACGAACGAGATCAGGATCACCGTCCCCTGGACGACGGGGAAGTCCCGTCGGTTGATCGAGCCGATCAGGAGTCGGCCCATCCCCCGCACGCCGAAGACGATCTCGACCGCCACCACGCCCGCCAGCACGACCGCGAAGAGGATGCCCGTGTAGGTCACGACCGGGATCATCGCGTTCTGGACCCCGTGTTTGAACAGGACGAGGCGCTCGTCGAGCCCCTTCGCCCGCGCGGTCGTCATGTAGTCCTCGCTCAACACCTCCAGCATCGACGATCTGACCATCCGCATCAGCAGGCCGCCGTTGGGGAGCGCAACCGCGAGCGAGGGCAGGATCACCGACGCCAGCCACGGCCCCACCCCCTGGCCGAGCGACGTGTAGCCAAACGTCGGGATCGCCTCGAAGCGCACGCCCACGAGCAGGATCAGGATGATGCCGATCCAGAAGCCGGGCATGCTGATGCCGAAGAAGGCGATCACCGTCGAGGCGTAGTCCTCGGCCGTGTACCGGCGGACGGCGCTGACGATCCCCGTCGGCAGCGCGATGCCGAACGCGAGGATCATCCCGACCGCGGCGATGCTCACCGTCGGCTCCGCGACCCCGACGATCAGCGAGAACACCGGCTCGCCGCTGAGGATCGAGTCGCCGAAGTCGCCCTGGAAGATCTGTGCGAGCCACCGGACGTACTGGACGTAGACCGGCTGGTTCAGCCCGAGTTCCTGCCGGAGCGCCTGTCTCGCCTCCGGGCTCGCCTCGCCACCCAGCATCAGCCGGACGGGATCGCCCGGGATGGCGCGCACGGCGAGGAAGACGATCGTTGCGACGAAATAGACCACGAAGAACGAGTGAGCAACCCGCTTCGCGATGTAGCGCTGCATCCCCATCGTTAGACGTTATCGCGTGACACAATCGGGGTATTTGATTCTGTCGGAGCCGGGAGGACGAGCGCCCTAGCCGTCCAGCCGGGCCGAGTGGAAGTTGCTCAGACCGGCCTGGGTGCCGACGCCGTTCAGGTCCGAGGCGATCACCTTGGGCTTGAGCGGGAAGACCGTCATCCCGTAGGGCGCCTGTTCGACGAAGACTTCGTTGGCCGTCCTGATGTGCTCGGTGCGCTCGTCGAGGTTGGGCGTTGTCTTGCCCGCCTCGATGGCCTCGTCGTACTCCTCGTTGAGCCACATGTTCTTCGTCCAGGCGCCCCGGCCGATGTCGGGGTCGGGCGAGCCCAGCTGCTTGTAGTGAGACATCCACGGGTCGATGTCGGCCGAGCCGCCGTAGGTGCTCATCAGCGTGTCGTACCGGTAGATGCGGTCCCAGTACGAGGACTGTTGCTGGATCGACAGCTCGATCTCGACGCCGATCTCGCTCCACTGTTGCTGGATCACGGTGACCTCGCGCTCGTCCTCGGGCAGCGCGAGCATCGTCCCCTCGATCCGGGGCTCACCGGTGAAGCCGGCCTCGTCGAGCAGCTCCTCCGCCCGCTCGGGATCGTAGTACTGGCCCGGCTCGGGCTCCTCGCCGCCCAGCCCCTCGTACACCCAGCCGATCGCGGGATTGTACAGCGTATGCGCCGGCACGGCGTAGCCGAAGTAGGCGTTCTGTGCGACCGCCTCGCGGTCGATCGCCATCGCCAGCGCCTTGCGGACCTTCGTGTTCGACGTCGGCAGGTCGGTGTTTGACCACTTGTCGGTGATCTCGTCGAAGCCGCTGGCGTAGCGCGCGCCCTCGGGGTACTCCGACGGATCGTTCGCGAGAAACGAGATACACGACCAGTCGCCGGAGCTGGAGGTGACGACGTCCAGCCCCGACATGTTCTCGGCCTGCTGGGCGAAGCTGCCCGTGATCTGGCTGGTGTATTTCACCGATCCCGACTGGGCCGCCGACCACATCGTGCTCGGCTCGGGGATCAGGTTGATGTTCACCTGGTCGAGGTACGGCAGCGAGTTGCCGTCCGAGTCGGTCTCCCAGTAGTCGTCGTGGGCGGTCAGGGTCAGCGACTCGCCCTGCTCGCGGCTCTCGAGCTGGAAGGGGCCGCTCCCGATCGGCATCTGGTTGTACTGATCGGGGTTTGCCTCGGCCTCCTCGGCGTGGACGATGGTGCCGGCCCGGCCCGGCCCGCGGGTCATGAACGCGATGAACGGCGCGACCGGCTCCGAGAGGTTGATCGTCAGCTCCGTCGCCCCGTCGGTCTCGATCGAGTCGATCGCGGTGACCTTGCCCTTGTGCTCGGAGGCGTCGAAGTTGCGCAGCCGGTTCAGCGAGGCCTTCACCGCCTCGGCGTCCAGCGTGTCACCGTTGTGGAAGGTCGCGCCCTCGTGGAGCGTGAAGACGTACGTCGAGCTGTCGGGCAGCTCCCAGTCTTTCGCCAGATCGCCGACGATCTGGTTGTTCTCGTCCAGCTTGACCAGCCCGTTGAACAGGTTGGAGTGGACCGCGATCTGGGTGCCCTTGTCGACCCGGTGGGGGTCAAGGAACTCGATCGTGTCGGTCAGCCAGCCGACCGTGATCTCCCCGCCGGTCGAGCCGCCCGAGGAGGAGTAGTCGCTCGACATCTCGGTGTCGGTCGCGGCGTCGGTGCTCCCGCCGCCACCGCCGCCGCTGTCGGTCGTCTCGCCGCCGCCACCCGAGCAGCCGGCCAGCCCCGCTGCCATGCCGGCGGCCCCGAACAGCTTCATCGTTGTGCGACGGTCGATCGTCGGCCCCTCCAGGTCTTCCCTGTCTATCCCTGGCATACAGAGACCGAGCGCCACCTCGCGTAAGAGGGTTGTCCCATGTATGTTTGGGTCGCGGCCGCGATCCGGCGCGACACAACCCTTAGGTCCGCGGTGCGTGTACCCGTGTCACAGATGTCCGACGACACCGTGCGCGAGACGGTCCTCGGGGTTCGTCACGTCGGCTGTCCGGTCTCTGACATCAGCGCACGCCGGCCGTCGGCCCGGCTCCAGTACCTCTCGCGACTCGACGCCGCGGAGGGCGACAGCCGCCGGCTGCTCTCGGTCCGGGCGACCGAGCCCGACGCGGTCGTCGAGTCGCTGGCGGCCCACGACCGTCTCGTTGCCCTCTCGCCCGTCTCCGAGCACGGCTCGGGCGGGCTCTACTGCTCGATCGATGTCGAGTACAGCTCCGACAACCCGAGCGTCTCGCGGATCACCCGCCGTCACGGCTGCTACCAACACCCCGTCGTGACCATCGACGGCGGGATCGAGCGCTGGACGCTCTACACCCGCGGCAAGTCGAAGCTCGCGGACGTCGTCGAGGAGATCCGCGCCCACGACAACCGGGTCGAGGTGGTCCGCACGACCGAGGCCATCTCGACCGACCCCGTCGCCCGCGGGCTCGACGTCGACGCGCTCCGGGCGGAGCTGACCCCGCGCCAGCGGGACGCGCTCGGCGCCGCCCTCTCGCTCGGCCGCTACGACCGCGGGCGCGACGCCACCGTCGCCGACGTGGCCGACCGCCTCGGCGTCCACGAGACGACCGCCTGGGAGCATCTCGACAAGGCCGAGAGCCGCGTGCTCGGCGCCGTCGCCGCCGAACTCGTCGGCGAGAACACCGTCGAGGGCGGCGAGACCGGGGCCGAGTCCGGCCCCGCGACGGGCGACTAGTCCGTCGGGGGCTCGCGCCCGCGCCCGCCCTCGTTGCCCTCGCCCGGCCCCTCGTCGCCCGCCGCCCGGAGTGTCCGTTGCCACTCGCGCACCCGCGTCGCGAGGTCGACCGGCGCCACCTCGTCGACCGCCACCCCGCGTAGCTCGTCGAGCACCGCCGCCGCGGCCGGATCGACCGCGTCGTCGGCGGCCGTCTCCTCCCCGTCGACCGCGTCGCCGTCGGTCGCGTCGCCGCCGTCGGCCGCCCGCAGGTCGCCGCTCTCGAGGTCGAAGACGACCTGTCGGGGCTCGTCGTCGCCCTCGCGCCCGCGCTCGCCGCCGGCCACCTCGATGGCCTCGTCCTCGCGGAGGCGGTCGAGCACCTCGCGTGCGCGCTCGACCACGGGCCCGGGGACGCCCGCCAGTTCGGCGACGTGAACGCCGTACGAGCGGTCGGCGGGGCCGTCGGCGACGGTGCGGAGGAAGGTCACGTCGTCGCCGCGCTCGTCGGCCGCCATGTGGACGTTGGCGACGCCGTCGATCCGGCCGGCGAGCTCCGTCAGCTCGTGGTAGTGGGTGGCAAAGAGCACGAGCGGCGAGGGCGCGGTCGCGCGTGCGCCCGAGAGCTGCTCGGTGGCCGCCCACGCGATCGAGACGCCGTCGTAGGTGGCGGTCCCCCGGCCGACCTCGTCGAGCACGACCAGCGACTCGTCGGTCGCGGCGTGTAGGATCCGCGACAGCTCGCTCATCTCGACCATGAACGTCGACCGGCCGCGCGCGAGCTCGTCGAGCGCCCCCACCCGGGTGTAGATCCCGTCGACGACCCCGACGGTCGCACGGTCGGCGGGCACGAAGCTCCCGGCCTGGGCGAGCAAGGCGACCAGCGCCGCCTGGCGCATGTAGGTCGACTTGCCGCTCATGTTCGGCCCCGTCACCAGCAGGAACGACCGGTCGCGGTCCATCACCAGGTCGTTGGGCACGAAGTCGGTGGTCCCCTCGACCACGGGGTGACGGCCGGCCTCGATCCGCAGCTGACCGGGCGCGACCACCTCGGGCCGACACCAGTCGTTCTCGGCGGCGTGGACCGCGAGCGCGGCCAGCGCGTCCAGCTCCGCCAGCGTCCGGCCAACGGCCTGACAGAGTGCGGTCGCCTCCGCGACCGTCCCGCGCAGCCGCTCGAACAGCTCGCGCTCGAGCTCGCCGCGGGCCTCCTCCAGCCGGAGGATCTCGCGCTCGCGCTCGGCCAGCTCGTCGGTCACGTACCGGCGGGAGCGTTTCAGCGTCTTGATCTCGCGGTACTCGTCGGGAACGGCGTCGGTCTCGGACTTCCCGACCTGGACGTAGTAGCCGTCGGTCCGGTTGCGATCGACCGTCAGGTGGGTGATCCCCGTCCGGCGCTTCTCGCGGGCGGGCAGCTCCTCGATCCACGACAGCGCCGCCTCGTGGCGCTCGATCAGCTCGTCGAGCTCGTCGTCGTGGCCCCGGCGGAACAGCCCGCCCTCGCCGGTCGTCCCCGGTGGATCCTCGACGAGCGCGTCGTCGATCCGGTCGGCCAGCCGCGCGGCCGCCGCCCCGTCGGGCCGGTCGAGCAGGGCCGGCAGCGGCGAGTCCGACAGCCGGCCCCCGACCGCCTCGACCAGGTCGGCGTGGGCCCACAGGGCGTCCCGGACCGCGAGCAGGTCGCCGGCGTCGGCCGTGTCGCTCGCCGCTCGGCTGGCCAGTCGCTCGAGGTCGGCCACCCCGTCGAGCCGGTCACGAACCCGCTCGCGGGCGAGCGCGGCGTCGGCCAGCGCCCCCACGCAGTCGTGGCGGCGCTCGATCTCCGGCCGGTCGCGCCGGGGGCGGGTGAGCCACTCGCGCAGGCGGCGCCGGCCAGGCGCCGTCACGGTGTGATCGACCGTCGCCAGCAGCGAGCCATCGCGCTCGCCCCGCATCGTCTCGACGAGCTCGAGGTTGCGCTGGGTCGTCGCGTCCAGATCGACGTGGTCGCTGGGCTCGTAGGGACGCAGCCGGGTCATCGACGCCGCCACCCCCGCGCCGGTCGCCTCGACGTAGTCGAGCACCGCGCCCGCGGCCGCCGCAGCCGGGCGGTCGAGGCCGATCCCCTCGAGCACGCCAGCGCCGTAGCGCTCGCGCAGGGCGTGACGCGCCCGCTCGGGCCCGAACGCCGCCGCGTCGTGGAGACCGAGCGCGGCGTCGGTCGCGTCGCGCAGCCGATCGAGAAACGCCTCGTCGTCGCGCAGGGCCGGCCCCGGCAGCAGCTCGGTGGGATCGAACCGCGCGAGCTCGGTCGTCGCCGCCCCCGCGTCGGCCACCGTCGTCGCGGTGAACCGGCCCGTCGTCACGTCGGCGAAGGCTACCCCGATCCGGTCGCCGTCGCCGTCGCCGTCCGGATCCCGGACGACGCCCGCGAGGTAGCGGGCGGCGGCGTCGGTCGTCGAGAGCAGGGTGCCCGGGGTAACGACGCGACTCACCGACCGGGCGTGGCCGTCGGCGGTCTCGTGCTGGTCGGCCACCGCCACCCGGTGGCCGCGCTCGACCAGCGCCCGCAGGTACGGCGTCAGCTCCGCGACCGGCACGCCCGCCATCGGGTAGCTCTCGCCGCCCGAGGACTTCTCGGAGAGCTTCAGGTCCAGCTCGTCCGCGACCAGCTCCGCGTCGGGACCGAAGAACTCGTAGAAGTCGCCCACCTGCATCGCCAACACGTCGGCGTCGGCCGACTCCCGCAGGGCGACGAACTCCCCCACGATCCCTTCGGGCTCGGACATGGCCCCACCTGACGGGTCGGCGGCTAAAGCGCTGTGGGTCGTCGTCGGGAGGCTCGGAGACGGGGGACGGGACGACCCCGACCGCCCACGGCCCGGGCTCGCTACGGCGCCGCCGCGAGCACCGCCAGCACCCGCTCGCGCAGGGCGTCGGCCGTCGCCGCCGGGAGCACCGCCGCGTCCGCCCCGACGACGGCCGCCGGCACCGTCCCCCCGGCCGCCTCGACGGCCGCGCCGAGCCTCGCGGCCGGATCCCCACCCTCGGCCTCGACGACCGGGCCCTCGAGCGCGCGCTCGATCGACCCGCACGTCGCCGCCCCGCCGACCGTGGCGAGAAAGCGCAGGCGTGGCTCGTGCTCGCGGGCCGCGAGCAGGAGCCGCGCCGCCGGCTCGTCGGCTCCGCCGGTCCGGACCCCGCGAGGGACGGCCGCGCCGTCGGCGGTCCGGACGAGCCGGCCGTCGACGGTCGCCGCCTCGGCCGGCGCCTCGGCGTAGCGGGTCGCGCCGACCAGCGCCATCCCGGTCCGGGGGACGATCGGGCCCACGTCGCGGTCGACGAACGCCGCCGCGAGATCGGCCACGGCCGCCGCCGTCCGGTCGCGGGCCGCCCGCTCGCGCAGCTCGACCGCGTGGTTGACCGCGCCCGGGCCCTCGCCCACGTCCAGCCCGTAGCGCACCGCCCGGCTCATGAACGCCGTCCCCGCCGCGACCGCCCCGACGAGATCCGCGCCCGCCGCCAGCCGGGCCGCGATCGCGCTGGCGAGCGCACAGCCCGAGCCGTGGGTGGCGTCGGTGTCGACCCGGGGGTGCTCGAAGCGCTCGACCGCGACGCCGTCGCCGTCGCCCGCGGCCGTCACGAGCGTGTCCACGACCGTGTCGCCGCCGAGGTGGCCGCCCTTGACCAGCGCCGCCTCCGCGCCAGCCTCGACGAGCGTCTCGCCCGCCGTCCGGGCGTCGGCCGGGGTCTCGACCGGCCGGTCGGTCAGCGCCGCCGCCTCGTCGGCGTTCGGGGTGACGAGCGTCGCGTCGGCGATCAGGTCGTCGTAGGCGCGCTCGGCCGCGGGCGTCAACAGCCGGTCGCCCGAGGCGGCGATCATCACCGGATCGACGACGACCGGGCCGTCGTACCCCGCCAGCAGCCCCGCCACCGTCTCGACCACCGGCTCGGTGGCGAGCATCCCCGTCTTGACCGCGGCCACGTCGAAGTCCTCGACGACCGCGCGGTACTGTGCCCGCACCGACTCGACCGGCAGGACGTGGCTGTCCTCGACCCCACGGGTGTTCTGTGCCGTCGCCGCGGTCACCACGCTCGTCCCGAACGCGCCCGCGGCCTCCATCGTCTTCAGATCGGCCTGGATGCCCGCGCCACCGCCCGAGTCGCTGCCCGCGATCGTCAGCGCGACCGGGGGCGAGACCGGGGCGTGGCGTCGGCCGGCGTCCGTCATGGCCGTGGCTACCACCGAGCGGTACTTGTCCGTGGCGGTGGGACCCCGCCGCCGTTGCACTCAGTCCCGCAGACTCGCGATCGCCTCGATCTCGACGTCGGCCGCGAGCGGGATCTCGGCCACCTCGACCGCGCTCCGCGACGGGTACGGCCGCGAGAGCCGCGCGGCGTAGGCCTCGTTGACCGGCTCGTAGTCGGCCATGTCGGCCAGAAAGACCGTCGTCTTCACCACGTCGTCCAGGCTCGCCCCCGCCGCGTCGAGGATCGCCGCCACGTTGTCCACCACCCGGTCGGTCTGGGCGGCGGCGTCGCCGTCGATCACCTCGCCCGTCGCCGGATCGACCGGGCCCTGGCCCGAGACGAACAGCCGGTCCCCGTCCCTGATCCCCTGCGAGTAGGGGCCGATCGCCGCCGGCGCCGCGTCCGTGCTGATCTCCTCCATGCCGCCGTCCACCGCCGCCCCGGAGATAAACCCGGCCCCGACCGCCGGGCTTTAGCCGACCGGCGGCGAACCGGTCGCGTGAGCGATCCCCCCGACGGAACGGTCGCGGTCTACGCCGACTACGTCTGCCCGTTCTGCTTTCTCGGCCGGGAGTCGCTGCGTCGCCACGCCGCCTCGCGGGCCGAGGCCCCGACGATCGCGTGGCGGCCGTTCGACCTCCGGGCCGACCGCCGCGGGCCCGACGGCGGGCTCCGGCCGGCGGACGACCGCTCGAACGGGGACTACTACGACCGGGTGCGAGAGAACGTCGCCCGCCTCGCCGAGCGCTACGGGGTCGGGATGGCCCGCGAGGTGGCGACCGGCGTCGACTCGCTGCCCGCACAGCGGCTCTCCTACCGCCTTGCCCGCGAGCACGCCTACGAGACGTGGCTGGCGTTCGACGAGGCGGTCTACGAGGCGCTCTGGCTCGACGACGAGCCGATCGACGAGCCCGACCTGCTGGTCGAGCTGGCGATCGAGGCGGGCGTCGACGCCGCCGACGCCCGGGCCGCGCTCGACGACGACGACGTGCTCGCGGCGCTCCGGGCGGCGTTCGAGGACGCCCGCCGGGCCGGCGTGACCGGCGTGCCGACGTTCGTCGCCGGCGGCGAACGGGTGCGCGGGGCCGTCCCGCCCGCCCGCCTACGGCGGCTGCTCGAAGGGTAGACAGACCCCCGTCCCCGGCCCGCGGGGCGAGCTACTCCTCGCCGTCGCCGGCCGGGGCGGGTGCGGCCGGGTCGGCGTCGGGCGCCGCCGCCTCGCCGTCCGTCTCGCCCGCCGCGACGGGCTCGATCAGCAGGTCACCCGGCGCGGCGGGGTGGTCGGTGACGACGCCGCGCTCGGTCTCGTCGCCCTCGGCGGCCGCCGCGGTCTGTGCCATCAGGATCGCCTGGGTGTCGTAGACGGGGCCGTCCTCGTCGGGACGGTGCTGGACGTAGCGCCCGTCGGGGCGCATCTCCCAGGCCCGGCGGTTGTCGGCCAGACAGAGCTCGAGGACGAACCGGAGCTGGTCGCGCAGGTCGGGGTCCTCGACCGGCGCGATCGCCTCGACCCGGCTGTCGAGGTTACGCGTCATCCAGTCGGCGCTCCCGACGTAGTACTCGGGGTCGCCGGCGTTCTCGAAGTAGTAGATCCGGGAGTGTTCGAGAAAGCGCCCGACGATCGACCGGACGGAGACCGTCTCGCTCAGCCCGTCGAGACCGGGGCGGAGCCGGCAGATGTCACGCACGATCAGGTCGATCTCGACGCCCGCGGCCGCGGCGCGGTAGAGTTCGGCCACGATCGCGGGATCCTCGAGCGCGTTGCACTTGGCGACGATCCGGGCGCGCCGGCCGGCGCGGGCGTGGGCGGCCTCCCGCCGGATCATCGCGGTGAAGCGCTCGCGCATGGCGACGGGCGCGATCAGCAGCTTCCGGAACTGCTCGTCGAGCGACGGGCCGGTGAAGAAGTTGAACACCTTCACGAGGTCCTGGCCCACGTCGCGGTCGGCGGTCAACAGCCCGAGGTCGACGTAGCCCTTGGCCGTCCCGGAGTGGTAGTTGCCCGTCGCGACGTGGGAGTAGAGCCGAACGCCCTCGTCCTCCTCGCGGACCACCAGCGCGGTCTTGGTGTGGGTCTTCAGCCCGATCGTGCCGTAGGCGACGTGGATGCCGTTCTCCTCCAGCTTGCGCACCCACTCGAGGTTGTTCTGCTCGTCGAAGCGGGCCTTCAGCTCGACCATCACCGCCACCTGCTTGCCGTTGTCGGCGGCGTCGATCAGCGACCCGATCACCTTCGAGTCGCTGGCGGTCCGGTAGATGGCGGCCTTGATCGCCAGCACGTCCGGGTCCGTGGCCGCCTCGTCGAGAAAGCGCTGGACCGTCTCGGTGAACGAGTGGTACGGGTGGTGGAGCAACACGTCGTCGTCGCGGATCGCGCGGAACACGTCGCCGTCGTCGCCGAGATCGCCTCCCCCGCCGGCCTCCGCCAGCGCCGGGTGCGGGCGGGGGGTCCACGGCTCGGGCTTCAGCTCCGGACGGTCGAGCTCGACCAGCGTCTCGAACTCCCTGAAATCGAGCGGGCCGCGCCGGCGAAACACCTCCCGCTCGTCGAGCTCGAGCTGGTCGGTCAGGATCGACAGCATCCGTTCGGGGATCTCCCGCTCGACCTCGAGACGGACGACGGTTGCGAACCGGCGCTGTTCGAGCACCGACTCGATCATGTCGATCAGGTCCTCGGCGACCTCCTGGTCGCGACGCACCTCGGCGTTGCGGGTCAGCTTGAACAGCGCGGTGTCGACCACCTCGACCGAGGGGAGCAACAGGTCGAGGTTGGCGCGGATCACCTCCTCGATGAGCACGTAGCCGTGGCCCTCCTCGACGGGGACCAGCCGCGGCCGGTTCTGTGGCACCTTGATCCGGGTGAACGTCGGCTCGTCCTCGTCGTTCCGGCGGGTGAGTACCCCCAGCGACAGGCTCAGGTTCGAGATGAACGGGAACGGGTGGGCGGGGTCGAACGTCAGCGGCGTCAGCGTCGGGAGCACCGAGGTCTCGAAGTACTCGCGCATCGCGGCGCGCTCGTCGGGCCCGAGCTCGTCGTAGTCGAGGATCCTGATCCCGGCCTCGGCCAGCGCCGGCCGGACCGCCTCGTGGTAGCACTCGGTCTGGCGCTCGAACAGCGGCCGCGCCCGCTCGATCGCCTCGGCCCACTGCTCGGTCGGCGTCCGCCCGTCGACCGTCGGCTCGGTCACGTCCGCCTCGATCTGCTGTTTCAGCCCCCCGATCCGCTTCATGAAGAACTCGTCGAGGTTCTTGGTGAAGATGGCCAGAAAGCGGACCCGCTCCAACAGCGCGTGACGCCCGTCGAGCGCCTCGTTCAGCACGCGCTCCTGGAACTCGAGCTGGCTCAGCTCGCGGTTGAGGTAGTACGACGGGTCCGAGAGGTCGACCCCCTCCGGATCGACGGGGGCGGGCGCGTCGTCGAGGGCGGGGAGCGCGTCGCGGTCGGGCTCTGACATGGGCGGCGAGTGTCGCCACTACGCCGGGCGCGCACAAATGGCTTCCCACCCGACCCCCGCGCTACGGCCGGTAGGCCTCGACCGGCGGCGTGAAGGTGTCGACCAGTTCGGTCTCGGGCGCCAGCCCGCGGACGCCGTGGCGCACCCCCGGCCCGACGACGAAGGCGTCGCCCGCCTCCAGCCGGCGCTCGCGGTCGCCGAACAGCTCGACCGCCCCCGAGACGACGTAGACCGTCTGGCGAATCTCGTCGTGCTCGTGGGCGGGGAACGTCGCCCCCTCGGCCACCGTGTAGTGGACCACCATCGTCTCGTCGTCGTGACAGAGCACCCGCCGCTCGATCCCCTCGTAGGCCGGCTCGCGCAGGACCGGCGCCGACCGGCTCCCGAAGGTGATGTCGAGCGCGTCCCCCTCGGCCGCGTCGTCGTCCATGCGCCCCGACCGCGCGGGCGGCCCAAAGGCGTTCCCCCCGTTCGGCCCGGCCCCGGCACGAGCTTCAGGGCTCGCCCGCGAGAGCGGACCGCGTGCCCGTCGACCCCGTCACGGCCGTCCCGGTCGGGCGCGAGCTCGACGAGCGGTTCGCCAACGCACAGACGTGGATCGGGCGTCGCGAGTACCGTCTGGTCCGGATCACGGACGAGGCGGGGCGGGTCGACTGGGGCGAGTGCTGGGGGCCCGTCGCCGGCGACCGCGAGGTGGTCGCGGGGTTTCTCGCCCCGCGGCTGGTCGGGCGCGACCCGGAGGCGATCGCGGCGATCCACGAGAACCTCCGGTTCGCTCCGGTCGGCCTACCACTCCGCCGTCCCGGCGCGCGCGCTCGGGGCGTCGACCTCGCGCTCTTCGATCTCGCGGGCAGGCGGCTCGACCGATCGGCCGCGGTCCTGCTCGGGGGGCGCCGGCGCGACGCGGTGCGGGCCTACGCCACCGGCGGCTTCTGGCCCGACGCCGCCGACCGCGAGACGGTGATCGACGCCGTCGCGGAGGCCCGCGGCCACGTCGACGCCGGCTTCGACGCCCTGAAGCTGAAGATCGGCACCGAGCGCAACCTCCCCTTCGGCGGGCCCGAGACCGATCTCGCGCTCGTCCGCGCGGTCCGGGAGGCCGTCGGCCCCGACGTGACCCTGTTCGCCGACGCCGACTGCGCCTACGACCGCCCCGACGCCCGCCGGGTCGGTCGGGGGCTGGCCGACCTCGGCGTTGGCTTCGTCGAGGAGCCGGTCGCCCCGACCGAGCGCGCGGCCTCCGCCCGGCTCAACCGGACGCTCGACGTGCCCGTCGCCGGCGGGGAGTCGTGGGCCGTCCGCGAGACGTTGGCCGACCGTCTCGACCGCGGCTGTGTCGGCGTGGTCCAGCCCGAGGTGACGAGCGCGGGCGGGCTCACCGCCGCCCCGCGGGTGGTCGAGCTGGCGACCGCCGCGGGCGTCCGGCCCGTCCACCGCGTGTTCGGGAGCGCGGTGGCGGTGGCCGCCAGTCTCCAGCTGCTCGCCACCCGCCCCACCCCGCCCGCGCCCCGCCTCGAGTTCGACCGGACGCCCCCCGCTGTGCGAGGGGCTCGCGGTCGATCCGATCGAGAACGACGGCCCGCGGGTGTCGATCCCCGAGGGGCCGGGGCCGGGGATCGAGCTCGGTCCCGACGCGATCGAGCGGGTCCGGATCGACTGAGCGATCCGGTCCGGGGCCGCCGTGGCCGGTGGGCGTAGCTCGCGTGCCCGGAGCCGGGACCCACGGGCTGTGATCTGGCGACGATCCCCGGCGACGGGATCGGCCCGGCGGTGGTCGACGCCGCCGCGATGGATCTGCTCCGCCGGCCCGACGAGTTCGACGTGCTCGTCGCCTCGAACCTGTTCGGCGACGTGCCGACCGACCTCGCGGCGGCGGTGACCGGGAGGCTCGGGCTCGCGCCGTCGGCGAGCGTCGATCCCGGCGGCGACGGCCCCGGCACCTCCGGGCCGGTCCACGGCAGCGCGCCAGACGTCGCCGACCCCGACGCCCCCCATCCCGGACCGCGGCGGGCGGGCACCGAGGGCGTCGCGGCCGACCTCGGGACCCGGATCTAGTCGAGCGCCCGCCGCAGCCGCGCCAGCGCGTCCGCCTCGGTGCCGAGCGTCTCGGCCGCCGCCCGCAGCTGCGCCACCCCGTCCTCGTCCAGCGCCGCGCCCGCGGTCGACTCGAACTTCGCGACCAGCCGCGCCTCGTCGAGCGGGGCGGTCGGACCGCCCGGGGCGTGGCGCTGGACCGCCTCGAGCCGGCGGCCGTCAGTCGTCTCGACGACCACGCGGGCGCCGTAGCCGGCGAACTCGCCGCCGAAGATGCCCGGCTCGAACTCGCGCTCGACCAGCGCCATCGCCGCGCGGGTCTCGGGGGCGCGGACGTACTCGTCGGTGAACTCCCGGACGCCCGCGTCGCCCTCGCGCAACACGGCGGCGAGACAGAACTCGATCGAGAACTTCGCCTCGAGCTCGTCGGTCGCGTCGGCGTGGATCAGCATCTCGTCGGCCGCCTCGTCCAGCGTGACGACCACCCGCTCGACCGTCTCGGGCGTCAGGTCGGCCTCCCGGACGAGCCCCCGGAGCGCGTCCATCGCCGCGTGGGTGATCACGCCGGAGGGGTAGGGCTTGAAGCCGACGTCGGCGACCGCCCAGCGCTCGCCCAGCCCCTCGATCACGGCGTCGGGATCGTAGCCGTCGCCGACGGTCATCACGTCGCCGTAGCCCATCTCGCCGTCGAGCACGTCGGTGTCGGCGGTGAAGCCGGCGTCGGCCAGCGCCGCCGCCCGGACGCCCGCCGCGGCCGCGTGGCCGGCGTGGAGGGGTTTTGTCATCGTGCCGAAGTTGCGCTTCAGCGACGACGAGAGCGAGGCGACGATCCCGAACGCCCGCCGGGTCGCCTCGACCGAGAGCCCCCGGGCCGAGGCGGCCGCCGCGGCGGCCCCGAACGAGCCCGCCGTGCCCGTGCCGTGCCAGCCGTTCTCGTAGTGGCTCGGGTAGGTCGCGTCCGCGACCCGGAAGGCCGCCTCGCAGCCGACGGCGTAGGCCACGAGCGCCGCCCGGCCGGCCGCGAGCCCCGTGGCGCGCTCGCCCTCCAGGGTCGCGAGCGTCGCCGCGAACACCGGCGAGGTCGGGTGGACGACCACCGACTCGAAGGTGTCGTCGTAGTCGACGGCGTGGCCGAGGGTGCCGTTGGCGAGGGCCGCCCCCGGCGGGCTGGCGGTCGTCCCGTCGAGCACCGTCGCGGCCTCGCCCGGCGCCGCCCCGGCCACGTACGAGCGGATCCGCTCGCCCACCGGGTGGACGGCGCCGTAGACCGCGACCCCCAGGTAGTCCCGGACGGCCGTCCGCGAGGCGTCGTGGATCCGGTCGGGCACGTCGCCGTGGGCCGTCTCCGCGACGAACCGCGCGAGCGTGGCTGTCTCTCCCATACCCGGGTCGGCGGGGCCACGGGCATCAAGCTCCCGGTCCCGGCGACCGCCCGCGCCGTTATGCGCCACCGGCCCCTCGGACCGGCCGTGACCCGAACCGTCGCCTGTCTCGACGGCCTCGACCCCGCCTACCTCGACGCCGCGCCGACGCCGGCGTGGGACCGGATCGCCGCCGCCGGGGCGGCCGGGACCTGCGAGGGACTGGTCCCCACGCTCACCAACGTCAACAACGTCGGGATCGCGACGGGCCGGCCGCCGGCCGAGACCGGGATCGCCGGCAACAGCCGCCACGACGGCGCCGGCGGCGAGGCCTACACCGAGGCCGAGGGGAGCCGGGTCGAGACCCACCTCGCCCGCGCCGCCGCCGCCGGCGCCGACGCCGTCGTGCTCGTCGCCAAGGCCAAGCTGGAGGGGCTCGTCGGCGCGGGCGCGAGCTACGTCGCCAGCGCCGAGTCACCCCCGGCCGCGCTGGAGCGGGCGGTCGGCGCCGCGCCCGACATCTACTCCGGCGCGGCGAGCGCGTGGCTGCTCGACGCCGCCGCCCACCTCGCCGCCACCCGCGCGCCAGACCTGCTCTACGTCTCCACCACCGACGTGGTGGCACACGGCCACGCCCCGGACGAGCCGGCCGCCCGCGAGTGGGTGCGCGCGCTCGACGACGGGCTCGACGCGCTCGCCGGGCACGGGCCGCTCGTCGCCGTCGCCGACCACGGCATGAACGAGAAGCGCCGCCGGGTCGACCTCCGCGGGCTCGTCGGCCCCGACGCGACCGTGGTCCGGCCGATCCGCGACCGCCACACCGACCACCACCGCAACCTCGGCGGGGCGGCCTACGTCCACGCCGCGCCAGACGGCGACGGCGACGGCGGCCTCGACCGCGACCGACTCCGGGCCGTCGACGGCGTCGAGCGCGTGCTCGGGCCGGCGGCCGCCGCCGACCGGTTCGCGCTCTTGCCCGATCGGGTGGGCGAGGCGCTGGTGCTTGGCGACCGCGAGACGGTCTTTGGCCCCGTCGCGGACGGGACCGCCGACGCGGTCGAGCTTCGCTCGCACGGCTCGGTCCACGAGCGGACGGTGCCGTACCTCAGCTCGACGGGGGCGACGCTGGCCGAGAGCCGGCGGGCCTTCGACGCGCTCTAGGGGATGCCGCCGGCCGCGCGCAGGGCGTCGAGGTCGGCGTCGTCGTAGCCGAGCTCGCGCAACACGGCCTCGGTGTCCTCGCCCAGCAGGGGCGGCGGGGAGTCGAAGCCGGGATCGAGACGGCGGAAGTTCAGCGGGTGTTCGACGACCGGGACGGTGCCGGCGCTCGGGTGGTCGAGCTCGGTGACGACCCCGCGGGCCTCGGTCTGCTCGCTCTCGAAGGCCTCGGGCACCGTGTTGACCGGGCCGACGGGGACGCCGTGCTCGTCGGCGAGCAGGTCCACCCACTCGTCGGTGGGGCGCTCGCGAAAGACCGCCGACAGCTCGGTCTCGAGCTCGTCCATGTGCTCGACCCGGTCGGCGTTGGTGGCGAAACGGTCGTCGGCCGCGAGGTCGGGGCGCTCGATCGCCGTACACAGCGCCTCCCAGAGCTTCTGGTTCCCACAGCCGACGTTGAGGTAGCCGTCGGCGGTCGGGTAGGCCTGGTAGGGCGCGAGCACCGGGTCCTTCGTCCCCATCCGGCCGGGCGTCTCGCCGACGAAGGCCTTCCCCGCCTGCTTGGTCAGCCACGGGAGCGCGGCGTCGTGCATCCCGAGTTCGATCCGGTCGCCCTCGCCGGTCCGCTCGCGGGCCAGCAGCGAGCCGGTGATGCCAAACGCCGCCCACATCGCGGTGATCAGGTCCGTCTGGGGCAGGCCGACCTTGCACGGCTCGCCGTCCTCGGGGCCCGTCACGGACATGATGCCGCTGGTGCCCTGGACCAGCAGGTCGTAGCCCGGCCGCTTCGCCCACGGCCCGGTCTCGCCGAACGCGGAGATCGAGCAGTAGATCACGCTCTCGTTGACCGCACGGACGTCGTCGTAGGCGACGCCCAGTCGCTCGGCGGTGCCGGGCCGGAAGTTCTCGAGGAAGACGTCGGCCTCGCTCGCCAGGTCGAGCAGGGCGGCGTGGCCCGCCTCGGTCTTGAGGTCGAACTCGACGCTTCGCTTGTCGTAGTTGATCGTCCAGAAGTACGGCGACTCGCCGCCCTCGGCCGCGGTCGTTCCCGGTCCCTCGGTCGGCTCGGGCTCGACGAACGGCGGGCCCGAGTGGCGGTTGTCGTCGCCGACGCCGGGGCGTTCGACCTTGATCACGTCGGCGCCCTGGTTGGCGAGCATCAGCGACGCGAACCCGCCGGTGACGAACGTCGTCAGATCGACGACGGTGACGCCGTCGAGAAAGCCGGACATGACCCGACCCCCGCCGCCGGGCGTCTTAGTCGTTTCCCGTGGCCGACGGGTCGTCGCCGTCCGTGCCGACCCGGACCGTCCCTCGTCCACGTGTGACGCCCCCCCAGCCGGCCGGTCTCGCCGGGACGCGCCGGTTTTAGTGACCGGCTCGCCACCGAACGGACGTGTCCGGAGAGACCGTCACGGCCAGCGGCGCGCGGCGCCGGGAGTCGCTGGTCCGGGGCTACGGCGGCCGTCTGCTCGCGGTCGTCTCGCTTGGCTGGCTGACGATCCAGGGCGGCCGACTGTTGCTCTCGCCGATGCTGCCCCGGATCATCGCCGACCTCTCGATCACCCCCTTCCTCGCCGGGGTGGCGCTCTCGACGCTCTGGGGGGTGTACGCCCTGCTCCAGTACCCGAGCGGCCGGCTCTCGGACCGGCTCTCGCGGAAGGCGCTGCTGGTCGCGGGGCTGGCGCTGGGGATCGCCGGCTTCGGCCTCGTCGGCCTCGCTCCCACCTACCCCGTCTTCCTGGTCGGGGCGGCCGTGCTCGGCCTCGGCGCCGGCCTCTATCCGACCGCCGCCCGCGCGCTCATCTCCGATCACTTCGTCGAGAAGCGCGGCGGCGCGTTCGGCCTCCACACCGCCTCCGGCGACGTGGGCGGCGGGCTCGCCGCCGGCCTCGCGGTGGTCGCACTCGCGGCCGCCACCTGGCGGGTCGCCTTCCTCCCCGTGGTGGTCGTGCTCGCGGTGGCGCTGGTCTGGCTCCACCGTCTCGGCCGGGAGGGCTACGCGCTCCGGCGGGTCGACCTGGACGTGCGCGGCGCCGCCGGCCGGCTGTTCGCCGACGCCGACACCCGGCGTCTGATCGGCGCCTACGCCTGCTTCGCGTTCGTCTGGCAGTCGACCGCGAGCTTCCTGCCCACCTTCCTCCGGGAGGCCAAGACGCTCTCGCCGGCGGTGGCCTCGGCCGGCTTCGCCGGCCTCTTTCTGGTCGGTGCGGTCGTCAAGCCGCTCTCGGGCCGGATCGGCGACCGGTTCGGCAAGGCCCCCGTCGCCGCCGGCGCGATCAGTCTCGCCGCCGGCTCGCTCGCGCTGGTCGTCCTCGTCGACGGCCCGGTCGCCGTCGTCGCCGCCACCCTGCCCTACGCCGCCGGGCTGATGGCCTACCCCCCGGCGATGCAGTCGTATCTGATGGACGTCTTCCCCGACGCGAGCATGGGCGCCGACCTCGGGTTCGCGCGCACCGTCTACATCGGCCTCGGCGCGCTCGGCCCGGCCTACGTCGGCTTCGTCGCCGAGCGAGCCTCCTACCGCGTCGCGTTCGCCGGGCTCGTCGCCCTCCTCGTCGTCGCGGCCGCGGTCATCGTCCGCCGGCTCCCGACGGGGGGCGACGCGGCCGCCGCGGCGGACGGCTGACCGCCCGGCCCGCCCGCGCTCACGCCAGCGACTCGACGAGTTCGAGCACGTAGCCCTCGGGGTCCTCGACGAACGCCACCCGCGAGCCCGCGGCCTCGACGGTCCGGGGCTCGACGACGACCGGACAGCCCGTCTCGTCGACCAGCGCCTCGAAGGCGGCGTCCACGTCGTCGACGCCGACCGCGACGTGATCGAGCGTCTCGCGGTCTGGCGCGACCGGCGTCTCGCGGTCGGGGTCGTGGCGGAACTGGAGTTCGCCGCCCTCGCCGCCGACGTAGACGTTCTCGACGCCGTCGGCGGTGAACGAGCCCCGCTCGTCCAGCCCCACCGCGTCGACGTAGAACGAGCGCATCGCCTCGAGGTCCTCGACGTGGACGGCCGTGTGGATCACGTCCATACCCGCCGGTCGGGCCCCGGGCTCATAGGTGCGCCGGCGGCTCTATTAGGCCCCCGGCCCGCCCCGCCGACATGGACGAGTCGGCCGTCGAGTTCGTCGCCGAACTCGGGGTTCGCTTTCGCGACGTCGACGCGATGGGCCACGTGAACAACGCCGTCTACGCCACCTACCTCGAACAGGCACGCGCCGAGTACTTCGGCGAGGTGGTCGGCCGGCCGCTCGACGACGTGGGCACGGTACTCGTCGACCTCCACGTCGAGTACCGCCGGCCGATCGAACTCGCCGACGACACCGTGACGGTCCGGCTGCGCGTGGCAGACGTGGGCGAGTCCAGCGTCGAGATGGCCTACGAGGTGTGCGCCGGCGGCGAGGTGGCCGCGACCGCCGAGACGACCCAGGTGGTGATCGACGACGACGGCCGCCCACGTCGGGTGCCGGCGGACTGGCGCGAGCGGATCGCGGCGCGGGCGCGGGCCCGGGCGGACGAGAGCGACGGGAGGACGGACTGAGGCCGGCCCCGTGGATTTAGGTCGCGGGGCGCGTCCCCCCGGCCATGAGCGATTCGAGCGCGACCGAGCGACTCGTCGAGCACGCCCTCGCGACCGCCGAGACCGGCCTCTCGGAGGCGGTCCGGGACCGACTCGGCCAGCATCTCCTCGACACGCTGGGGGTGAGCATCGGCGGCGAGGCGGTGGCGGCCTCCAGCCCCGCGATGGCCGCGGCGGTCGCCGATCTCGCCGGCACCGGCGGCGAGGCGACCGTCCTCGCGACCGGCGAGCGCCGGCCGGCCGCCGACGCCGCGCTGTTGAACGGCGCCTATGCCCACAGCCTCGACTTCGACGACACCCACCGCGAGTCCTCGCTCCACCCCGGCGCGGCGGTCGTGCCGGCGGCGCTCGCGGTCGCCGAGCGCGAGGGCGCGACCGCCGACCGCACCCTCGCGGGGATCGCGGCGGGCTACGACGTGGCCTGTACGGTCGGGCGCGCGGTCGGGCCCGACGCCCACTACGACCGGGGCTTTCACCTCACCGCCACCTGTGGCACCTTCGGCGCGACCGCGGCCGCGGGCGTGGTGGCGGGGCTCTCGCGGGCCGAACTCGTCGCCGCGTTCGGCGTCAACGGCTCGCAGGCCGCCGGCTCGCTCCAGTTTCTCGCCAACGGAGCCTGGAACAAGCGTCTCCACCCCGGGCTGGCCGCCCGCCGGGCCGTCGAGGCCGTCGCCCTCGGCGCGGCCGGCTTTCGCGGCGCCGACCGCCCGCTCGAGGGCGAGTTCGGCTTCCTCCGCGCCTACTCCGACGAGCCGAACCCGGCGGCCGTCGACGACGTCGGCGACCGGTCGGCGGTGCTGGAGACGGCGCTCAAGCCCTACCCCTGCTGTCGGTACACCCACCCCGCGCTCGACGCGCTGGTCGAGCTCTCGGACGCGGTCGACCCCTCGGCGGTCGACCGGATCGTCGTCGACCTGCCGAGCCCGGGCGTCAGGCTCACCGGCGATCCGATCGCGGCCAAGCGCCGGCCGGAGAACTTCGTCGACTGCCAGTTCAGCATGCCCTTCGCCGCCGCGCTGGCGCTCGAGCGGGGCGAGGCCGGCCTCGCGGCCTTCCGCGCCGCACAGGACGGCCTCGACGACCCCGACCGCCGGCGGCTGATGGACGCCACCGAGGTCGTCACCACCGACGCGGTCGCCGAGCGCTTCCCCGAGCGGTGGGCCGCCCGCGTCGTGGTCGAGGCCGGCGGCGACCGCCACGAGCGACTGGTCGAGACCGCCCGCGGCGAGCCCGAGCGCCCGCTGGGCTGGACGGGTGTGACCGAGAAGTTCGCGGAGCTCGCCGCCGCCGCCGGCGTGTCGACGGCCGACGCCGACCGGATCGTGGACGCCACCCGCGGGCTGACCGACGGCGAGCGCCCGCTCGACGAGCTCGTCGGCGCGCTCCGGGCGGCCGCCGCGCCCGCCTCGACCGCCGACTAGAGCACCGAGACGCCCCGCTCGGCGCCGAGCCCCCGCAGCCGCTCGACGATCCGGTCGTCGAGCGGGATCCCCTCCTCGCGTCGACGCCCGCACGTCTCGTGCTCGACGGCGCCCGGGAGCCGGTAGCGCTCGCCCGTCGCACCCGCTCCGGGCCCCGGTCCGGTCGCGTAGTCGGCCTCGCGGAGGTGGGCGGCGAGCGCCGCCACCCGGTCGCACACGCCGGCGCGGTCGGTGAACGCCAGCGGATCGACCGCGAGAAAGAGCGCGGCGTTGTTCGACCGGCCGGGCTCGACGGCGCCGGCGACCGGCGCGGCGCCCGCGATCCCCGCGAACAGCTCGGCGATCACGGCGAGGCCGGTCCCCTTGTAGCCCGCGGTCCGCCCGCCGAGCGGGAGGAGCGCGCCCGCGCCGGCCTCGAACGCCGCGGCGTCGGTGACGGGCTCGCCGGCGTCGTCGGTCGTCCAGCCCGCCGGCGCCGGCTCGCCGGTGGCCGCGCGCTCGCGGAGCTTCCCGTGGGCGACCTGGCTGGTGGCGAGATCGAGCACGAGGTCGTGATCGAGCGCGTCGAAGGTCGGCACGGCGAAGGTGAGCGGGTTGGTCGAGAGCCGGCGGTCGGCGCTGCCGGCCGGCGCGACGGTGTGGCCGCCGCCGCCGGAGTTGACGAACGAGGCGAAGCAGTAGCCGGCCGCGGCGGTCCGCTCGGCCCACTCGCCGACCCGGCCGAGGTGGGTGGCCCGGCGCAGGCCGACCGCGGCCACGCCCGTCTCGCCCGCCCGCTCGGTCAGGCGGGCGACCGCCTCGCGGCCGACCACCTGGCCGTAGGCGTTCCGGCCGTCGATCGAGGCGAGCGCCGGCGTCGCCCGCTCGACGGCCGGGCTCGCGGTCGGATCGATCACGCCCGCCTCGACGAGGTCGGCGTAGTAGGGCAGCCGGAGGACGCCGTGGGAGCCGTGGCCGCGCAGGTCGGCGTCGACGAGGCTCTCGGCCACCGCCGCGGCCGTCGACTCGGGCGCCCCCTCGGCCGCGAGCAGGCTCGTCGCCGCCGCCGTCAGCCGCTCGGGTTCGACGCGCATACCCCGGTCTCCGCGGGCCGGGACATGAACGTTCGGCCACGGTCGCGGGCCCGGCGGCTCGGAGCGGCCGGACCGGGGCGAGCCCGGCGTCGCCGGCGGCGCCGAACACCGCACGACCCCGGGACCCGAACGCCTATCGGCGCCCCCCGTCTGTGGGGGGGCATGTCGGACCACGACGCCTACGAGAGCATCGCGGTGTCGGTCGACGACGGGGTGGCACGGATCACCCTGCGCCGGCCGGAGAAGCTGAACGCCCTCTCGACGGCGGTGATGCTCGACCTCCAGCGGGCCTTCTCGGCGATCCGACTGGACCGCGACGTCGAGGTGGTCGTGCTCGAGGGCGCGGGCGAGGAGGCGTTCTCGGCGGGCGCGGACATCGAGGGCTACGCCGGGTCGGCCGACGAGCACGACCCCCACCAGCGCGAGCGTCAGGAGCTCTTCTACGAGGTCTACCGCGCGCCCTACGACTGTCACGCGCCGACGGTGGCGAAGATCGACGGCTACTGTCTCGGCGGCGGGCTGATCCTCGCGATGTACTGTGACCTCCGGGTGGCGACCGCGGACGCCTCGTTCGGCGTGCCGGTGACCGACATCGGCCAGATTCCGACCGGCGGCTCGACCTACCGGGCGATCGATCTCGTGGGCGAGGCGGCGACCAAGGAGCTCGTGTTCACCGCCGGTCGCGTCGGGGCCGACCGGGCGGGCGAGCTTGGGCTGGTCAACCGGGTGGTGCCCGACGCCGCGGCGCTCGACGACGAGGTCGAGGGCGTCGTCGACGCCGTCCGCGCGACCGGGCACGAGGCGGTCAAGCGGAGCAAGCGGGCGCTCAACGCCGCGAGCGAGGCGTCGGACCTCGACGCCGCCCGGGCGCGCGAGGCCGAACTCTGGTGGGAGCAGTTCGCCACCGCCGAGCGCGAACGCCTGGTCGGGGAGTTCGTCGACTCGTGACGGGGACGGGTCCACTCGACGGCCTGCGGGTGGTCGAACTGACCGTCCACCGCGCCGGCCCGTTCTGTGGCGCGCTGCTCGCGGACATGGGCGCCGAGGTGGTCAAGATCGAGCGCCCCGGGACGGGCGATCCGACCCGCTCGCAGGGGCCGGCCCCGCCGGAGGGGCCGGCGGGCTACTTCCAGGCGCTCAACCGGAACAAGCGGTCGGTGACGGTCGATCTGAAGACCGAGGCGGGCGTCGAGGCCGCCCGCGACCTGCTGGCGCGCGCCGACGTGTTCGTCGAGAACGTGGGCTACGGCGTCGCCGAGCGCCTGGGCGTGGGCTACGAGGACCTCGCGCCCCGCAACGAGGGGCTGGTCTACGCGAGCGTCAAGGGCTACGGCCGGACCGGCCCGCTCAAGGAGAAGCCGGGGTTGGACCTCGTGCTCCAGGCCGAGGCCGGACTCATGTCGCTCACGGGGCCCGAGGGCGGCCCGCCGGTGAAGGTGGGCCAGGCGGTCGGCGATCTGACCGCCGGCACCCTCGCCGCGGTGGGCGTGCTCGCG
The DNA here is from genome assembly GCA_964567195.1 of uncultured Haloferacaceae archaeon. Lineage (GTDB taxonomy): Archaea > Halobacteriota > Halobacteria > Halobacteriales > Haloferacaceae > CAZMLQ01. Next base: position 29,062 of record CAZMLQ010000005.1, read on the forward strand.
CGCCTCCACGAGCGCGCCCGGACCGGCGAGGGCGGGCGGTTCGACGTGGGGCTGTTCGACGCGGTGGCGAGCCTGCTCAACGAGTACGTCACCAACTACTCGCTGACGGGCGAGGTGCCGGGGCCCCAGGGCACCAGCCACCAGACGATGGTGCCCTACGGGCTGTTCGAGACGGCCGACGGCCACATCGTGACCGGCGTGCCCGCCGACGACCGCTGGGACGAGTTCGTCGACGCGGTCGGCTGCGAGTCGGTGCGGGACCGGCGAACGAACGACGAGCGCGCGGCCGACCGCGAGGCGGTGACCGAGGCCATCGCCGCCCGGCTGCGGACCGAGCCGACCGCCCACTGGGAGGCGGTGCTCACCGAGGCGGGCTTTCCCAACGGCCCGCTCAACGACGTGGCCGAGGTGGTCGCCCACGAGCAGACCGCCGCCCGCGAGCTCGCGGTCGAGGTCGACCTCGACGAGGCCGAGGTGGGTGCGGGCGAGGGCACCTGTCTCCTCCCCGGCCACCCGCTCAACTTCCCCGACCACCCCGACGTGGGGGTGCGCGAGCCGGCGCCCGCGCTCGGGGCCGACACCGACGCCGTCTTCGGCGACGTGGCCGGCGACCAGACCACCCTCGACGAGTGGCGCGAGGGCGGAGCGTTCGGGGCCGACGACTGATCGGCGCGGAGTGGCCCGTCGGCCCCGCCCGCCGCCCGCCGTCCTACGCCGCGTCGGCGTCGAGGCGCGCGCGGTGTTTCTCGAGGTCGGTCCGGACCTCGTCCCACGCGACCGGGTGGTCGTGGTCGTCGAGCGCCGCCTCGAACGCGTCGATGACGCCGCCGTGGCGCTCGATCCGGCCCGGTCGCGCGAGGTCGTCGAGGCGGGCCTCCAGCCGATCGCGCCGGCGCTCGAGGTCGGCGAGCCGGTCCGCGAGGTCGGCCCGGCGCTCGGCGCGCTCCGCGAAGTGGGCGTCGACCTCGTCGGGGTCGGCCCCGCCGGTCGCGGCGTCGCGCTCGGCGTCCCCGCGGGCGCGCTCGGCCCACGTCTCGAGGTCGTCGAGTTCGGCGCACACGTCGGCCAGGAGCAGTCCGAGCGAGCGCAGCCGGAGGCCGGCGTCGGCCCACGCCGCGTCGGGGTCGGTCACGTCGGCGACGGCCTCGGGATTGGGGTCGCCCTCGCCGTCGGCGGCCGCGACGGCGTCGACCGCGCCCGCCAGCCCCTCGAGCGCCTCCGCGACGGCGTCGGCGTCGCCCTCGAGCTCGCACAGCCGGCGGTCCGGGTCCGAGGCCCACTCGTCGAAGGACTCGATCTCGACGCCGAGCACGTCGGCCGTGTGGCGGACGTCCTCGGCGGCCGACTCCAGGCGGTGGATCTCGCTCGCCACCGTGTACAGCGGGTCGTCGTCGGCCCGGTCGACGATCCCGGAGAGCCGGTCGCCGAGCGCGTCGGTCCGCTCGCGCACCTCGTCGAGGCGGCGCTCGAACGCCGCCAGCCGGCCGGCGACGACGTCGAGGTCGGCGATCGGCTCGGCCTGTCGGCGGGCGTCCTCGAGGTTGAGGCGGGCGAACTCGGTCCGGCTCTCGGCGGTCGCGACGACCTTCGAGAGCTCGCCGAGGGCGGGCTCGACCGCCTCGCGGGTGAGGACGCCGTCCTCGGTCAGCGCCGAGAGCACGGTCTCGGCGGTCGCCTCGTCGGTGCCGTGGCGCTCGGCGACGACCGTCGCCGCCGCCTCGACCGACAGCCCCGCGAGACGGTCGGGCGCGTCGGGCGCGTCGGGCGCGTCGCGGTCGTCGGGCTCGTCCATGGCCGTAGCTCCCCGCCCCGGCCGATTAGCCCTTCGGTCGCGCCCGGGACCGGAACCGGAACCGGGGGGATCGGCAGCGTTAACACCCGACCCACCCCAGCCCGAGCCATGCAGGCGCGTCTCGAGGCGGACCTGACGGACGAACAGCGCCTCGTCCGGCGGAGCATCTCGGAGATCTGTGCGGACTACGACGACGAGTACTGGCGCGAGCACGCCCGCACGGGCGAGTACCCCGACGAGTTCGTCGACACGCTGGCCGAGGAGGGCTGGTTCGGCGTCCTGATCCCCGAGGAGTACGGCGGTGCGGGGATGGGCACCGAGGAGACGGTCGTGATGATGGAGGAGATCGCGGCCTCGGGCGGCGGGTTCGCGGCCGCCCAGGCCGTCCACGGCGCGATCTACAACTCCGCGCCCATCGTCGAGTACGCCGACGAGACCACGCGCGAGCAGCTCCTGCCGGCGGTCGCCCGCGGCGAGACCCGGATCCAGGCGTTCGGCCTGACCGAGCCAAACGCCGGCTCGGACTCGACCCGGATCGAGACCCGCGCCGAGCGCGACGGCGACGAGTACGTGATCACCGGCCAGAAGATCTGGACCTCGCGGGTCGATCGCTCGGACTACCTGCTGCTGGTCGCGCGCACCACCCCCCGCGACGAGGTGGAGAAGCGCACCCGCGGCATCTCGACGTTCCTGGTCGATCTCGACGCGGCCCGGGCCTCCGACGCCTTCGAGACGGACCACATCGAGAAGACCGCAAGCGAGTTCGTCCACTCCTACCAGCTCTACTTCGAGGGGCTGCGGATCCCCGCCGACGCCCTGCTGGGCGAGGAGGGCGAGGGCTTCTACCAGGTGCTCGACGGGCTGAACGAGGAGCGGCTGGTGATCGCGGCCGAGGCGATCGGGCTGGGCGAGCTGGCGATCGAGCGCGGCGCGGAGTACGCCGCCGAGCGCGAGGTGTTCGGCGGACCGATCGGCGCCAACCAGGCGGTCCAGCACCCCCTCGCGGCCGCCCACGCTCGGGTCCAGGCCGCCCGTCAGCTCACCTTCGAGGCCGCCTCGCGCTCGGCCGCGGACGACCTCTCGCGCGAGGCGCTCGGCGCGCGCGCCAACATGGCGAAGTATCTCGCCGCCGAGGCCGCCTTCGAGGCCGCCGACGCCGCCGTTCAGGCCCACGGCGGCTTCGGCGTCGCCACCGAGTACGATGTCGAGCGCTACCTGCGCGAGGCCCGCCTGACCCGGCTGGTCCCCATCGCCCAGGAGCTGGCGCTCAACTACCTCGGCGAGAAGGAGCTCGGTCTGCCGCGGTCGTACTGAGCCCGGGCCGCCAACGCTTTTGCCACCCGCCCGCGTCGGGGGGGCCGTGACCGACGACACCGAGGCCGACGACGGCGAGCGCCGCATCGTCGCGGGCTGGGACGGGCGCTACTACGAGGACTTCGAGGTGGGCGACGTCTACAAACACCCGTACGGCCGGACGGTAACCGAGACCGACAACGTCTGGCTGACCAACCTGACGATGAACCTCAACCCGATGCACTTCAACGAGGAGTACGCCGCGGCGACGGAG
>CAZMLQ010000006.1:0-23300 GCA_964567195.1 uncultured Haloferacaceae archaeon
GTCCGGGCCAGCATCGGCAGCGCGCGGTGCTCGCGGGCGGTCGTCGCGAGCTCGTCGCGCACCCGCTCGGCCGCGGGGACCAGCACCGCCTCGACCGCGTCCCGGAGCAACAGCCGGCGGGCGAGATTGTTCACGTCCTCGCTGGTCAGCCCCAGGTGGATCCAGGGGTGGAGGCGCTCGTCGGTTCGGGTTCGCAGGAAGTACTCGACCGCCTTCACGTCGTGGTTGGTCGCCTCGTAGCCCGCCGCCCCCTCGGTCTCGATGCGCTTGATCAGCCGGGCGTCGTCGGCCGCGAACCCCTCGTAGAGCCCGCGCAGGGCGGCCCGCTCGTCGGCCGCGACCGAGAGCGCCGTCGCGTCGAGGTCGGCCAGCGCGAGCAGGTACTCGACCTCCACCCGCGTCCGGGCGCGCAACAGCGCCGCCTCGCTCGCGTACGGGACGAGCGGCGCCGTCGCCCCGGCGTAGCGGCCGTCGAGCGGCGAGACCGCCGCCAGCGGATCCCCTCTGGGCAGGTCCATGCCCCGACCGTCCGGCCCGTCGGGAAAAAGCGTACCGACCGGCCGCCCCCAGAGACGTGTACAGATCGAGTCCGTGTGCCCGCCGATCGCCGCCCGACTGTACACGTTCGCGGGTCAACCCGACCACAACGGTTTTTCCCCGGGGGGCCGGCGGGCCCACCATGCTCGCACTCGCTGGGCTGGCGTCGAACCGTGGCCGGAACCTGCTGCGTCTCGCCGACCGCGCCCCCGGCGGCGCCACCCTGGCGGTCGTCCTGACGGACGACCCCGACGCCCCGGTGCTCGAGGGCGCGGCCGAGCGGGGGATCCCCACCGAGGTCGTCCCCCGCGCGGGCGACGACCGCCACGCCCACGAGCGCCGGGTTCGCGAGGCCCTTGACGGCTACGACGCCGACCTGCTCTGTCTCGACGGCTACATGCGGGTGCTCACCGGCGAGTTCCTCGACGCCGTCCCGACGGCGCTGAACGTCCACCCGTCGCTCCTGCCCGCGTTCCCGGGGACCGACGCCCACGAGCAGGCGCTCGCGGCGGGCGTCCGGGTCAGTGGCTGTACCGTCCACGTCGTGACCGAGGCGGTCGACGCCGGTCCCGTCGTCACCCAGGAGACGGTACCCGTCTACGCCGACGACGACGTCGAGACGCTGCGCGATCGGGTGCGCCGCGAGGCCGAGTTCGTCGCCTACCCCCGGGCGGTCCGGTGGGTGGCCGACGACCGCGTGACCGTCGGCCCCGACCGCGAGACGGTGACCGTCGCTGGCGACGAGAGCGGGACCTTTCCCGAGCGCCGCGGGGGCGGCGCCGACCGTGTGCGGAGCCTGCGCTACGGCGAGAACCCCCACCAGGCGGCCGCGCTCTACGCCGACGGCGCGAGCGCGGGCGGCGGGGTCGTCCGGGCGCCCCAGCGCAACCCCGGCGCCAAGGCGCTCTCGTACAACAACTACAACGACGCCGACGCGGCGCGTGGCCTGATCCGGGAGTTCGACGCGCCCGCGGCGGCGGTGATCAAACACGCCACCCCCGCCGGCTGTGCGACCGCGGCCGACCTCGCGACCGCCTACGACGACGCGCTGGCGACCGACCCGATGAGCGCGTTCGGCGGGATCGTCGCCTGCAACCGCCGGGTCGGCGCCGCGACCGCCGAGCGGATCGTCGACTCGTTCAAGGAGGTGGTGGTCGCGCCCGGCTACACCGACGCCGGCCTCGACGTGCTCCGGGGCGAGAAGAACCTGCGCGTGCTCGCGGTCGATCCGGACGCCGCCGGGGCCGTCGACCCCCTGACCGAGAAGGACCTCGACGGGGGCCGGCTGGTCCAGGAGCGCGACGACTGGGCGCCGACCCGCGACGACCTCGAGGTGGTGACCGACCGCGCGCCGACCGACGCCGAGACCGAGGCGATGCTGTTCGGCTGGCGGGTCTGCAAGCACGTCACCTCGAACGCGGCGCTGCTGGTCGACGGGACCGAGACCGTCGGCATCGGCGCGGGCCAGGTCTCGCGGGTCGACGCCGTCCGGATCGCCGCCCGGAAGGCCGACGAGCACGCCGAGGGCAAGACCGCCGACGGCGCGGTGCTCGTCTCGGACGGCTTCTTCCCGTTCCCCGACGGGATCGAGGCGGCCGCGGACGCGGGCGCCCGCGCGCTCGTCCAGCCCGGCGGCAGCGTCAACGACGAGGACGTGATCGCGGCCGCCGACGACCGCGGGCTCGCGATGGCGTTCACCGGCCACCGCTGTTTCCGGCACGACTGAGCCGGCGCCGGGCACCCGGTCGGTCCCGCACCGGCGCCACGCACCGGGAGGCTTTAGACGGGCCCGCACCCCCTCGGGAACGCCATGCGCGAGGTTCTCACGATGTGGCGCGACACCAGGATGATCATGCTCGTCGCGGTGACCGCGGCGGTGTACGCCGCCGTTCTCCTGCCGTTCAAGCTGTTTACCATCCTGCCGGGCCTGACCAGCGTCCGACCGGCCAACGTCTTTCCCGTCGTCTTCGGGATCATGTTCGGCCCCGCGGCGGCATGGGGGGCGGCGATCGGCAACCTGATCGGCGACGTCTTCGGCGGCACGTTCGGGCCGGGGAGCGTCGGCGGGTTCGTCGGCAACTTCTTTTTCGGCTTCGTCGGCTACAAGATCTGGGGCAACCTCGGCCCGCTCTCCAGCGGTGAGGTGCCCGACTTCCGCGAGCAGGTGCCCGCGCAGTTCGTCGAGTACGCGCTGGCCGCCGTCGCCGCCAGCGCGGTCTGTGCCGCGATCATCGCGTGGTGGGCGGACCTGCTCGGTCTGGTGCCGTTCTCCGTGCTCGGGCCGATCATCGTCGTCAACAACGCGCTCGCGTCGGTCGTGCTCGGGCCGCCGCTGCTCTATCTCACCTACCCGCGGGTGCGCGATCTCGGCTTGCTCTACCCCGACGTGATGCGCGACGAGGACGTGACCGCCGCCTCGCGCGGGCGCTCGCTCGCCGCGGCGGCCGTCCTCGTGGTCGTCCCGCCAGTCTGGCTGGGTGCCGGCGTCGCGCTCGGGGCCGCACCCGGCGCGCGCATCCAGATCGCGCTCGGCGCGGTCGGCCTCCTGGTCGTGCTCGGCGCGGCCGCGGCGGGCGGCGAGCGCCTCTCCGGGCTGGTCGGGCGTGCGAGCGCCGGCTGAGACGGGGCCGGCGGCCGGGGACACGGATGGAAACCGATAAGCCCGCCCTGCCGGCCTAGGACGAACGGATGGCCGACGAGCGCGACGGACTCGCAGCCCGACTCCGGGACGTGGTGTTCGCCTACGGCCGCGGCGACCCGCTCCCGTCGGCGACCGACCTCGCGGACGAGCCCCCGACCGACCCTGACGCCCGCGAGGGGCCCGTGTTGCGCGGCGTCGACGCCACGGTGCCCCGCGGGACGTTCACGGTCGTCATGGGCGCCTCGGGCGGCGGGAAGTCGACGCTCCTGCGGACGCTCAACGCGATCATTCCCGACTTCGAGGACGGCCGGTTCGCGGGCGCGGTCGAGGTGCTCGGCCGCGACACCGCCGCCACGCGGGTGAGCGACCTCGCGGGCGAGGTCGGCACCGTGCTCCAGGACTACGAGGCACAGCTGTTCGGCACCAGCGTCGAGCGCGAGGTGGCCTTTGGCCCCGAGAACCTCGCGGTCCCGCCCGCCGAGATCGGCGACCGGATCGACCGCACGCTCGCGCTGGTCGGGCTCGACGACCTCGACCGCGACCGCGCGCCCGACGGGCTCTCCGGGGGCCAGAAACAGCGCCTCGTCCTCGCCGGCGTCGCCGCGATGGAGCCCGACCTGCTGGTGCTCGACGAGCCCACCAGCGACCTCGACCCGGAGGGCGCGCGCGGGATCGTCGACGCCGTGGCGACGCTGGCCGGGGACAACGAGGTCGAGACGGCCGGCTGGGCCGGCCCCGAGACGGTCGTGATGGTCACCCACAAGATCGAGGAGGCGCTGCTCGCCGACCGGGCGACGCTGTTGCGCGGCGGCCGGGTGGTCCGCGAGGGGCCGACCCGCGAGGTGTTCACCGACCCCGAGGCGCTGCGCGCGGCCCGCGTGGCGGTCCCGCCGCTGGTCGAGGCGTTCGACCGCCTGGGCTGGCCCGCGGACGACCTGCCCCTGCTGCCCGCCGAGGCCGCCGCCCGGGTCCGCGGGTCGGCGCTCTCGTGGACCCCGCCCGCCCGGACCGACGAGCCGGCGACCGACCGTCCCGGCGCGCCCGCGGACACCGGGAGTGCGGTGGCCGACGGCGACCCCCTGTTCGAGCTCTCGGACGTGCGCTTTGCCTACGAGACCGACCGCGGCCCGGTCCGGGCGGTCGACGGCGTCTCGCTGTCGGTCGCGGCCGGCGAGTTCGTCGCGCTGGTCGGGGCCAACGGCAGCGGCAAGACCACGCTCGCCAAACATCTCAACGGGCTCCACGAGGCCGACGCGGGGACCGTCCGCTACGACGGCCGGCCGGTCCCGGCGTACACGATGGCCGAGATCGGCCGCGAGGTGGGCTACGTCTTCCAGAACCCCGACCACCAGATCTTCGCCGCCACCGTCCGCGAGGAGGTGGCGTTCGGCCCGGAGAACTTCGGGCTCTCGGGCGCACCGCTGGAGCGACGGGTCGACGACGCCCTCGAGACGGTCGAGCTCGACGGGCTGGACGGGCGCGATCCGTTCAGCCTCTCGAAGGGCCAGCGCCAGCGGGTCGCGCTCGCGGGCGTGCTGGCGACCGACCCCTCGACCATCGTCTTCGACGAGCCGACGACGGGGCTGGACGCCGCCCAGCAGGGCCGGTTCATGGACCTGGTCGCCCGGCTCAACCGCGAGGCGGGCGTCACCGTCGTCGCCGTCACCCACGACATGGAGACGGTCGCGCGCTACGCCCCCCGGACGGTCGTGCTCGAGGACGGCCGCCTCGTCCACGACGGCCCTACGCGGGCGCTGTTCGCCGACCCCGACCGCCTCGCGGGCTGGGAGCTTCGCCCGCCCCACGTCGTCGCGTGCGCGAACCGCCTGGGCGGCCCGGACGACCTGCCCGCGCTCTCGGTCGACGAGCTCGTCGCCGGGCTCGGCGGGCCGGGGGCGGCGGACGCCGAGGCCGAGGCCGGGGTCGGGGCGACCGCCGACGCCGATGCCGACGCCGGAGCCGACCGACCGGGGGGCGAGCGGTGAGCGTCACCGGATCGCTCTACGTCGACGACGACGGGCTCCTCCACCGCCTCGACCCGCGGGCGACGCTCGCGCTCGTGAGCGCGCTGTTCGTCGTCTCCTACGTCTTCGGCGCGCCGTCGGTCGTCGGGCTGGCGCTCGCGGCCTCGCTCGCCCTGCTCGCTGCCGGCGGCGGGATGGCCAACCTCTACCGGCTCCGGGCGATCGTCGTCGCGCTGTTCGTCTTCGGGCTGGTCGTCTGGCCGGCGTTCGTCCCCGCGGGCGGACCGGTGCTCGTCGACGCCGGCCCCCTCCGACTCACGCTCCGGGAGTTCCGGGTGGCGCTGGGGCGCTCGATGCGGATCGCCACCTTCGTCGTCGGGGGGCTGGTGTTCGTCTCGACCACCTCGAACGAGGAGATCGTCAGGGGGATGCGCCAGCTCGGGCTGCCCTACGCGTTCTGCTTCGCGGTCGGCACCGCTCTCCGGCTCTTTCCCACCTTCCTCGGCGCCGCGGGCACGGTTCGCCAGGCCCAGGAGGCCCGGGGGCTCGACCTCTCGGCGTCGAACCCGATCGAGCGCCTGCGCCGGTTCGTCCCCCTGCTGGTGCCGGTGTTCATGACCGCGTTCCGGGGCGTGCGCACCCAGTCGATGGCGCTGGAGGCCCGCGGCTTCGACACCCGGAGCGAGCGCAGCTTCTACGGCGCGAGCCCGTTCGACCGCGCCGACTGGGCGGTCACCGCCGTCGCGGCCGCGACGGTCGCCGCGGCGGTCGCGCTCTCGCTGCTGGGCTACGGGACCGTCGCGTAACGGCCGCGACCGTCGCTCGCGCGCACCTCGTCCGATCCGTCGCTTACAAACGTCTCGCCGGGCAACGCCGGCCCACGTCCACCCATGAACCCGCTCGAGATCGGCGTGCGTCTCGTCGCCGGGGTCGCGCTCATCCTCGCGAACGGCTTTTTCGTCGCCATCGAGTTCGCCCTGACGCGCGCGCGCCAGTTCACCGAGGACGAGTTCGTCGACGGCGACGCCCGGCTCGAACGGGCCTGGGAGATGACCCAGGACCTCGAGCTCTACCTGACCACCTGCCAGGTCGGGATCACCGCCTCGAGTATCGCGGTCGGGATCGTCGCCGAGCCGGCGCTGGCGGCGCTGTTCGAGCCGCTGTTCGGCGGGACGCCGCTGGCGACGATCGGCGCGGGCGCGCTGATCGCCTACCTGATCATCAACCTGGTCCACCTGACCCACGGCGAGCAGACCCCGACCTACCTCGGGGTCGAGCGCTCGCGGCTGGTCTGTCGGTACGGCGCGGCCCCGCTGTACTGGTTCTACCTGCTCATCTCGCCGCTGATCCGGCTGGGCGACCGGGTCGCGAAGCTGACGCTCCGGCTGTTCGGGGTCGAGATGAGCGGCGCGTGGCTCGAGACCGAGCAGGACGCCATCGAGTCGCGCGCACAGCTTCGCACCCGGCTGAGCTCGCTGCTGGAGCGCGGCGAGCTCTCGGCCGAGCGCCACGACGAGGTGTTGAGCGCGCTCGCGGCCGGCACCACCGAGGTGCGGGAGGTGATGGTCGACTGGGCCGACGCCACGGTCCTCTCGACGGAGGCCTCGGTCGCGGAGAACCTCCGCCGGGTCTCGGAGACCCCCCACACCCGCTATCCGCTGGTGGGCGCCGACGGCGAGGAGTTCGTCGGGATCGTCTACGTCCCCAGCGTCGTCGCCCGGATGGACGGGCTCGAGGCAGGCGAGACGAGCTTCGCCGAGATCGCGGCCCCGCCGATGACGGTCTCGGCCGACACCTCGGTCAGCGACGCGTTCGATCGGTTCCAGGCCGAGCGCCAGGAGCTCGCGCTCGTGCTGGCCGACGGCGAGACCGTCGGCCTGCTCACCGCGACCGACGCGCTGGAGACGGTGATGGGCGAGCTCGAGGATCCCCTCGACCGCGGGAGACGCTCCGACCGGCCGGGCGGAGAGCCCACGCCGACCGACTGAGCGACGGTCGGTCACGGGCGCGTCGAACCAGCCGGATTGATGACGGACCGGCCACAGGGGAGAGACGAATGGCCGGGACGCTGGTTCAGGCGCTGTCGTACACGATGGTGGCCGTCGTGGCCGCGATGGTCGGGGGCGTGATCGCCGTCTACCGACCGCCGGGCGCACAGATGGAGAGCAACGTCCAGCACTTCGCCGCGGGGGTGGTGATCGCCGCGGTCGCCGCCGAGCTCCTGCCGGACGTCCACGACCGCGCGCCGACCGTCGTCGTGGTCGGCTTCGCGATCGGGGTGGCGACGATGCTCGGGATCCACCGTCTGAGCAAGCTGATCCAGAAGCGCGACCTGGGCGGGAGCTACGCGAGCGCGGCCGGGCTGCTCATCACCGTCGGCATCGACATGCTCATCGACGGGGTGCTCATCGGCGTGACCTTCCTCGCGGAGGCCGCGACGGGCGTGCTCATCGCCGTGGCGCTGGCGATCGAGGTGCTCTTTCTCGGCGTCGCCGCCGTCGTCGCGCTACCGGCCGGCGTCGGGACGCTCAGAAAGCTCGGGGTGCCGGCCGCCTTCGGCGTCCTGCTGACCGTCGGCGTGACCGTCGGCGTCGTCGCTCTCGAGGGGGTGAGCGGCGCGCCCATCGCCGTCATCCTCGCGTTCGGCTCGGCGGCGCTGCTCTATCTCGTCACCGAGGAGCTGCTCGTGAAGGCCCAGAAGGTCCCCGAGACGCCGACCTCGACGACGCTGTTTTTCGTCGGCTTCCTCGCGATCTTCCTGCTCGATATGTTCCACTGACCGCGGCGAGCGGGCGCGGTCAGAAGCTGCTGCCCTCGTGGCGCCAGTCCTCGGCGTAGGCGCGCTGCTCGGGCGTGGGCTCGTCGATCTCGATACCCAGCGTGTCGAGCTTGCGCTCGGCGACCGCGCGGTCGAGGCGGTCGGGGATGGCGTAGGCGCCGGGCGCGAGATCGCGGCCCGCGCCGGTCACCACGTCGTGGGCGGCGACGAACATCATCGCGTGGGTGGTGTCGATCACCTCGGCCGGGTGGCCGCTGCTGTGTGGCCCGGTCAGGTTGACCAGCCGACCCTCGGCCAGCAGGTCGAGCGCCCGACCGTCGGGCAGATGGTGACGGGTCACACCCGGGGTCGGCTCGGTCGTGCGCTCGGCGTACTCGCGCAGGTCCTCGAGCGCGATCTCGACGTCGAAGTGGCCGGCGTTGGCCAGCTGGGCGCCGTCGCTCATCCGTTCGAAGTGCTCGCGCCGGATCACGTCGCGGCTCCCGGTCGTCGTGAGAAAGAGGTCACCGATCTCGGCGGCCTCGGCCATCGAGGTGACCCGGTGGCCGTCGGTGTGGGCCTCCAGCGCCTTGCGCGGGTCGACCTCCGTGACGACCGTTCGCGCACCCATCCCGCGGGCCTTGCGCGCCACGCCGCGGCCACAGTAGCCGTAGCCCGCGACCACGACGACCGATCCCGACAGCACCGTGTTCGTCGTGATGGCGACGTTGGTGAGCGCCGACTCGCCCGTCCCGTGGACGTTGTCGAAGAAGTGTTTCATCGGCGTGTCGTTGACCGTGTAGACGGGGAACGCGAGCGCGCCCTCCTCGGCCATCGCCTCGACGCGGGTGACGCCGGCGGTCGTCTGCTCGCCTCCGCCGATCACCTCGGCCGCCACCGCCGGGTGGTCGGCGTGGACCTTCGAGAGCAGCTCGCAGCCGTCGTCGAGGATCACGTCCGGCCCGCGCTCCAGCAGGTCGTGCTGGGCGGCGTCGAACTCCTCGTCGGTCATGCCCGCCCACGCGAACGCCTCGATCCCGTCGCGGGCGTCGAGCGCGTCGACCACGTCGCCGTGGGTGCTCTGTGGCTCGGAGGGGGCGAACAGCACCTCCGCGCCGGCGGCGTGGAGGGTCTCGACCAGGACGCCGCTCTTGGGCTCGAGGTGGGTGGCGAGCGCCACCGTCAGCCCCGCGAACGGCTCCGCGTCGCCGTGCTCGTCGGCCAGCGACCGCAGGATCGGGGTGTGTTCGCGCGCCCACGCCAGCGGGTCCGTCTCGTCCGCGCCGTCGTCGGGGTCGGTCACGTCCGGGGCTCGGCCGGCCGGGACATAACCGCCGCGATCGCCCGCGCCCGACGGGATGAAGAGGCCGGCGGCCCTGGAGGGGAGCATGCAGTACCGGGACGCCGCGGAGTTTCTGTTCGACCTCCGGCGGTTCGGGACCAGCCCGGGGCTGGAGTCGACGCGGGCGTTGCTCGCGGAGCTCGGCGATCCCCACGAGGCCGTGCCCGCGGTCCAGGTCGCCGGCTCGAACGGCAAGGGCAGCACCGCCCGGATGACCGAGGCCTGTCTCCGCGAGGCCGGGCTCCGGGTCGGACTCTACACCTCGCCTCACCTCTCGGATCTGCGCGAGCGGATCCGGGTCGACGGCCGGAAGGTGCCGCGAAGCGAGGTGGCGGCGTTCGTCGAGGCGGTGCGTCCGTTCCTGGTCGAGCGGGCCGCGGCGGGCGAGCCCCTGACCTTCTTCGAGACGATGACCGCGCTCGCGGCCTGGCGGTTCGAGCGCGCCGACTGCGACGTGGCGGTGCTTGAGGTCGGGCTCGGCGGCCGCCTCGACGCCACCAGCGTCGTCGACCCCGTCGCGGCGGCGGTCACCGCCGTCTCGCTCGAACACACCTCGATCCTGGGCGAGACGGTCCGCGAGATCGCGGCCGAGAAGGCCCCCGTCGCGCCCGCCGACGGCCCGCTCGTCACCGCCGCGACCGGGCCGGCCCGCGACGAGCTTCGCGAGCGGGCGGGCGAGCTGCTGGTCGTCGGGGACGACGCGTCGGCCCCGGGAGACGACGCGGCGGCCGTCCGCGCCCGCTACGGCGGCCGGACGGGGCGGGCCGAGTCGACCGTCTCGCTCGTCGGGCCCGACTGGGCCGTCGAGAGCCGGCTCCCGCTGGTCGGCGCCCACCAGGCGCGCAACGCGGGGGTGGCGGCCGCGCTCGCGCGCGAGACCGGCGCCGCCCTCGGACGCCCGGTCGACGAAACGGCCGTCGAGCGGGGGCTACGCCGGGCGTACTGGCCCGGCCGGTGCGAGGTGGTCGACGACGAGCCCCTCACGATCCTCGACGGGGCGCACAACCCCGCGGCCTGCCGGGCGACGGCGGCCTGTCTCGCCGAGTTCGACCACGACGAGCTCCACGTCGTCTTCGCCGCCATGCACGACAAGGACCACGCGGGGATGGCGGCGGCACTGCCCACGCCGGCGACGGTCCGGACCTGCGCGCCGACGCTCGATCGCGCGGCCACCCCGGAGAACCTCGCGGCCGTCTGGGCCGACGCGGCGACGGACGCGACGGTCCGGGCGGGCGACGCCGTCGCGGACGCGCTGGCCGACGCGCTCGCCGACGCCGACCCCGGCGACTGCGTGCTCGTCGTCGGCTCGCTGTTCGCCGTCGCCGAGGCGCGCGAGCGCTGGACGCGGGTCGTCCGGCCGACGACGCCCCGCTCGCGCGCGGCGGCCGCCCGCGAGGCCCGCGGGACGGGCGCCCCGGCGGCCGAGATCGAGCGCTTCGCGGGCGACGCCCACGCCCGGACCGCGACGACCCGGCTCGAGCGCCGGCGGGCCGAGCGCCTGCGCGCGCTCGCGCTCGACGCGGGCGTCACCCCCGCGGTCCGGGGCGGGCGGGCGGCCGGGGAGACTGTCGAGGTGGCGCTTGGCGGCCCGCTCGCCGCGTTCGAGCGCCTCTGTGACGCGCTCGCGGACGCCGACGACGGGCTCGCGGGGCTGGTCGGGCCGGTCCGGCGCGCGGTCGGGCTGGTCGAGTCCGACGCCGGCCCGTACCCGTGGGCCGACGGCACCGCGGTGATGGGCGTGGTGAACGTCACGCCCGACAGCTTCCACGACGGCGGCGAGTACCTCGACCCGGCCGACGCGGTCGCGCGCGCCGAACGGCTGGTCGCGGCCGGCGCCGACGTGGTCGACGTGGGCGGGGAGTCGACCCGCCCGGGCGCGGCCCCCGTCGACGCCGCGACCGAGCGCGAGCGGGTGGTGCCGGTCGTCGAGGCGCTCGCCGACGCCGACGCGCTGGTGTCGGTCGACACCCGCAAGCCGGCGGTCGCGCGGGCGGCGCTCGACGCCGGCGCGGGCATGCTCAACGACGTGACCGGGCTGGCCGATCCGGAGATGCGCCGGCTCGCGGCCGAGCGCGAGGTGCCGGTCGTGGTGATGCACAGCCTCGACGCGCCGGTCGATCCCGACCGCCCCGGCGAGTACGACGACGTGGTGGCCGACGTGATCGACGAGCTCCGCGAGCGCCTGCTGCTGGCCGAGGCGGCCGGCGTCCCCCGCGAGCGGGTGGTCGTCGACCCCGGGATCGGCTTCGGCAAGAGCGCCGCCGAGAGCTTCGAGCTTCTGGGCCGGCTCGAGGAGTTTCGCGCGCTCGGCTGTCCGGTGCTGGTCGGACACTCGCACAAGTCGATGTTCGACCTGGTGGGGCGGGGCCCGGACGACCGCCTCGCCGCGACGGTGGCCGCGACCGCACTCGCCGCCGACCGCGGCGCCGACCTGGTGCGGGTCCACGACGCGCCCGAGAACGTCGCCGCCGTCCGGACCGCCGCCGCGGCCACCGATCCGGCCACGGTCGCGTCCGAGAGCGACCGGGCGCCGACGGACAGCGTTTAGCCGGCCGGCCGCCTACCGCTCGCCGTGTGTACGCTCGTGCTCGCGTGGCGGCTCCTCCCGGGGACGCCGGTGGCCGTGGCGGCGAACCGCGACGAGGCCACCGACCGGCCCGCCGAGCCCCCGTCGGTCCGGCGGGCCGGTGACGCCGCCGACGGGCCGTGGCTGCTCGCCCCGCGCGACGCCCGCGCCGGCGGCACCTGGACCGGCTACAACGAACACGGCGTCTACGCCGGGCTGACCAACCGCTGGCGGACGGTCGCCGGGGGCGGCGAGCGCTCGCGCGGCCGGCTGGTCGACGACGCGCTCGCGAGCCCCGACGCCGAGCGGGCGGTCGAGCGGGTCCGGGCGGCGGTCGGGCGCCACCGCTACGACGGCTTCGCGCTCGTCGTCGCGGACGCGACGGCGGCGTTTCTCCTCGCGTGGGACGGCCACCTCCGGACGGGCCGGCTCGATCCGGGCGTCCACGTCGTCGTCAACGTCGGCGCGGCGCTGGGCGGGGGTGGCGCGGTCCGCGATCGCCTCTTCGTTCCCGAGGACCGCCGGGCCGCGGCCGAGCGCCAGGCCGAGGGCGCCCGCGCGCTCCGGGGGCTGTTGACGCCCGAGCCGGGCGAGTCGGCGGCCGACTGGTTCGACCGCGCGGCCGTCGCGCTGGGCGATCACGAGTTCGGGGTCTGTGTCCACGGCGACGGCTTCGCCACCCGGTCGTCGTCGCTGATCGCGGTGGGCGAGCGGTCCTCGTACCGGTTCGCCGACGGGCCGCCCTGCGAGACCCCGCACCGTCGGGTGGACGAACAGATTTAGTACCGGCCGGGCGCTACCGGTCCGTATGACACTCTGGACCCGACAGCCGGGGGTGGACGCGTGAGCGTACCGGAGTCCGAGATCGACCTCTCGGCCGAGGAGCGTGCGGCGCTCGAACTCGTCCGCGAGCGCGGCGGCATCCACCAGAGCGACCTCTGGAAGGAGCTCGACATCTCCTCGCGCCAGGGGAGCCGGGTCGTCGAGGCGCTGGTCGAGCGCGAGCT
Source organism: uncultured Haloferacaceae archaeon (assembly GCA_964567195.1). Taxonomy (GTDB): domain Archaea; phylum Halobacteriota; class Halobacteria; order Halobacteriales; family Haloferacaceae; genus CAZMLQ01. Next base: position 12,816 of record CAZMLQ010000006.1, read on the forward strand.
GGTCGAGCGCGAGTCGACGGTCTACGAGGGCCACAACACCTACTTTGTCGCACCCCGGACCCGGGATCTCGACTTCTCGCTGCTGATGGCCGGGGACATGCTGTCGCCGTTCGTCGGCGAGGAGGACGTCGATCCGAACAGCGACGCCTTCTCGCAGTGGCTGATGAACCTGGCCTACGAGGAGTACTAGGCTACGCCTCGTCGGGCCGGTCGTCGGGCAGCAGGTCGCGCTCGGCGAGGTGAGACTCGATCTCCTCGTTGGAGAGCTCGTGGAAACGGCCGGTCTCGGCGTCGACCGTGGCGACGTCGACCCCCGTCGGTTCGAGCTCGTCGTCGTTGGTCGAGGCGATGGTCCGGACCGCGAGGTCGATCCCGCCGTCGAGGTCGACGCCGGGCTCGTACTCGCTTTCGAGGAACTCCTGGAGGTCCGAGCGGTCGGCACCGATCGAGACCGCCTTCCACTCGTAGGGGGTGCCGGAGGGGTCGGTCTCGTAGAGGCGGGGCTCGCCGTCCTCGACGCCGGCGACGAGCAACGCGACGCCGAACGGGCGGGCGCCGCCGACCTGGGTGTACTGCTGGATGTGGTCGGTCACCTCCTTGGTCAGCGTCTCGATGCCGATCGCCTCGCCGTAGCGCAGGCGGTTGACCTGGGCCTGCCGCCGGGCGAAGTCGATCAGCTGGCGGGCGTCGGCCACGTGGCCCGCGCTGGCGATGCCGACGTGCTCGTCGGCCTTGTGGATCTTCTCGACGCTCGTCGGCTCCATCAGCGGCGAGCGCGAGCGTTTGTCCGCCGCGAGCACGACCCCGCCGGCGGTGCGGACCCCGATGCTCGCGGTGCCGCGCTTGACCGCCTCGCGGGCGTACTCGACCTGGTAGAGGCGGCCGTCCGGCGAGAAGATGGTGATGCCGCGGTCGTACGCCTGCTGTTGGGCTTGCCCCTGCATGGTATCACTCGTGGAGATCGAGGTTCGTCGCGCCCGCGAACCCGTCGGACAGCGAAACGTCGACCGCGTCCGCCCGCGTGAACGCCGTCCGACGCCGGTCCTCGAACACGACGCGTCTCTCCTCGGTGGGTCCGATCGCCCCACCTAAGTACCTTTCCTCACAGCCCCGGACCGTCCCCGAGACGCCACGGACGTGAACGCCGACCGGATCGTCCTCGACCCGCGCCACGCAGGCCAGCGCCGCCCGGGCGGGCTCGACCGCGTCGCGCCGCGCCCGGACCACCGCCTCGCCGGCGCCGGCCTCCCGCGCGAACGACAGCACCGACAGGTCCGCCGCCGCGCTCCCCGGATCGCCGAGCAGCGTCCGCGCCGCCCGCCAGACCGCCCGCTGGAACGCCCGCCGGCCGAACGACGCGTCCGGCCAGCACTCGATCCCGACGCCGAGATAGCGCCAGCGCGGGCGCAGGTGCTTGGGCAGGTGCCCGTAGCCCGGACCGCTCACGGCCGCTCGCCCCCCCGGTCCGGATCGTCGCCCCGCTCCTCGCGCCACACCCCGGGCTGGACGAAGGCGTCGGCGGCTCGCGCCCGGTTGCGCGCGACCAGCCGCCCCCACTCCGCCAGCCCCGACCGGACGAACCCGTCGTCCAGTCCGACCGCGGCCCCGACGGCCGCGAGTTCGCGCGGCGCCCGCAGCGCGAGGTGGCCGCTCGCGCCCGCCGTCACCACGTGGGGCGCGTCGTAGCTCTCGACCAGCCGGGCGAGCACCGAGAGCGTCCGGAGCCGGCGGACCCGCCGCCCGCCCGTCCGGCGCAGGGCCGGCCCGAGGTCGAACTCGATCCGGACGCCGTTCGCCGCCGCCTCGCGGATGAGCACGGCGTCGAAGGGGTCGTCGCCGCCGCCCGCGCCCGACAGCGGGCCGGCCAGCACGTCGATCCGGGCCTCGCCGGCCGCGTAGCGGTTGAGCGACTCGTCGCCCCCGCGCACGAGCAACAGGGGCGTCTCGGACCGGAGCGAGCCGACCGCCCCGGCCGCACCGCTCCGGTCGTCGGGGGCGATCTCGACCGCGCCGACCAGGTCGATCCCGTGGCGCTCGGCCACGGCCTCGGGGACGGACGCCTCGCGGGTGCGCACGATCAGGCCGCCGTACCCCTGGGTCGCGGCCGTCCGGGCGTGGCGGGCGACCGTGCTCGCGCTCCCCGGCGCGGGCCGGGCGTGGACCGCCTCGTAGGGCGGATCGTCGCTCCCGTCGGGCGTCTCTGACACGGCGAAAGCCTACGCCGGCCCCGCGTTTGGTCGTTTCGACGCCCGGGCGATCAGCCGTCGAGTGCCGCCCACGTCGCCGGATCGTCGAGCGCCGTCCGGAGCGCCCGGCCCGCCAGCCGGACCGACGCCGGCCGGACGTACTCGCGGTCGGCGTGGGCGACCGGCCCCTCGTCGTCGGCGAGCACGCCCGGCCCGAACACGACCGTCGGCGCCGGCGCGAAGTACGAGGCCTCCGTGGCGGCGCCGAACGGGCGGACCGCGCCCGCCCCGCCGTCGCCCGTCGCCCGCGCCGCGCCCGCGAGCGCCCGCACCAGCGGGGCCGCGGGGTCGGTGGCGAACGCCTCCAGGAAGGGCGTCTCGCGGTCGGTCAGCGCGACCGTTCCGGTCACGCCGTCGGGCAGGGTGGACGCGACGTGGGTCGCGAGCGCGTCGCGAAAGCCCGCGGCCGTCTCGGGGGGCACCGAGCGCCGGTCCAGGGTGAGCGTGGCGTCGGCCGGCACCTGGTTGGTCGTCTCGCCGCCCGCGACGACCGTCGGGGTGAGCGTCGGCGCGCCGAGCGCGTCGTGGGGCCCGGGACCGCGCTCGGCGTCGAACGTCCGGACCGCCCGGAGCGCGGGCGCGAGCGCCGCGACCGCGTTGGCGCCCGCCGCCGGCTCGGCCGCGTGGGCGTTCGTCCCCGCCAGCGAGAGCGTCGCCTCGAACCGGCCCCGTGCGGCGTGACAGACGTCGCGGCCGGTCGGCTCGCCCACCACGTAGGCGTCGGCGTCGAGGTCGAGCGCCGCCGCCCCCCGCGAGCGCCGCTCCTCGTCCGGCGTGACGGCCAGGGTCAGCCGCCCGCGGGGCTCGACGGCGAGAAAGGCCACGACCAGCGCCGCGAGCGGCCCCTTCGCGTCGCAGGCGCCCCGCCCGCGGATCACCGGCCCCTCGTCGTCGGCCGTGCGCTCGAACGGGACCGGCGGCGCGACGGTGTCGAGGTGGCTGTTCAGGACGACGTGGGGCGAGCCCGACCCCCGGGCCGCGAGCACGTTGCCCGCGTCGTCGATCCGGGGGTCGGCGTCGGCCTCGGCCAGCGTCCGGACCAGCAGCGCCCGCACCGCGTCGACCGACTCGTGGGAGGGGGTGGCGACCGCCCGCTCGAGGAACGCGACCGGATCGAACCCCGTGGCGGCGCTCATCCGGGCACCGCCAGGTCGGTCGCGAACTCGCGGGTCACGGGCCCGGTCAGCGTCGCCTCGCCGTCGTCGGGGACGACCACGAGGAGGTCGCCGCCGGGCGGCGAGACGCGGTACGGGCCGGCGCCCTCGACCCGACCGAGTCGGCGCGCGGTCGCGACGGCCGCGACCGCGCCGGTGCCACAGGCGAGCGTCTCGCCCTCGACGCCGCGCTCGTAGGTGCGCTGGTCGAGGGCCGCGGTCCCGTCCGCGCCCGGCGTCACGCTCGCGAGGGTGACGTTCGCCCCCTCGGGAAAGACCGGCGCCTCCCGGACCGGCGGAGCGACCGCCGCCAGATCGACCGCCGCCACGTCGTCGACCAGCGCGACCGCGTGGGGGACGCCGGCGTCGACGGCGGTGACCGCGAGCCCCTCGACCGGCCGGTCGAGCAGCGGGCCGTCGGTCGCGACGGGCACGTCGCCCGGCTCGAACGACGGCCGGCCCATCCCGACCGTGACGCCGGCATCGCGGACGACCGCCCGGCGCTCGCCGGCGGGCGTGTCGAGGACGAGCCGGTCGACCCCGCGTCGTCGCGCCGCCCAGTCGGCGAGACAGCGCGCGCCGTTGCCACACATCGCCGCGCGCGAGCCGTCGGGCTGGACGAGGCTCATCCCGACCCGGAGCGGGCCGTCGCCCGCCCCCTCGGCCTCCACCGCACCGACCAGCACGCCGTCGGCACCGGTCCGCTCGCCGCCGACGCCCGTCTCGCGGTCGCAGTGAGCCGTCGCGAACGCCGCCCGGTCGCCGGGCGGGAGCTCCGCGGCCGCCACGACGAGGAAGTCGTTGCCCGCGCCGTGGTAGGCCTCTGCCGGGACGGTCCGGGCGGTCGTCACCGCTCGACCTCCCGTTCCGTCCACGCGGCTCCGCCGGCCGGCGTCACCGTTCGACCTCCCGCTCGGTCCGGGTCACGTCGGCGAGCGTCTCGCGCCGGCGGACGAGTCGAGCGCCGTCGCCGTCGAGCGCCACCTCGGCCGGGCGGGGCCGGGAGTTGTACTGGGTGGCCATCTCGTAGCCGTAGGCGCCGGCGTTACCGACCGCGAGCAGGTCGCCCCGGTCGGGGCGGGGGAGCGTCCGGTCGGTACAGAAGGCGTCGGCCGTCTCACAGACCGGGCCCGCGACCGTACACGACGCCGGCTCGCCGCCGCCGCCGGGCGCGCAGTTGCGAAGCTCGTGGTGGGCGTCGTACATCGCCGGCCGGAGCAGGTCGGTCATGCCGGCGTCGACGCCGACCGCGAGCCCCGCGTCGGTCGGCTTGACCGTGTTCACGCGGGTCAGGAGTACGCCCGCGTCGGCGACGAGATACCGCCCGGGCTCGACCGCGAGGCGGGCGTCGACCGGACCGAGCGCCTCGCGGGTGGCGTCGGCCACCCGGTCGAGGTCGAGCGGCGCCTCGTCGGCGCGGTAGGGGACGCCAAAGCCCCCGCCCACGTCGACGAACTCGAGCGGCCCGACCGCGCGCGCCAGCTCGCCCATCCGGGCGACGAGCTCGCGGTGGGCGGCCAGGTCGTCGCCCGAGATGCCGCTGCCGGCGTGGGCGTGGATCCCGACCACGTCGAAGCTCCCGCGGGCGTCGGCGAGCAGGTCGGGGACGCGGTCGGCGGGGACGCCGAACTTGACGGCGTCGCCGGTCGTCACCTTCTCGTGGTGTCCGGCACCGACCCCGGGGTTGACCCGCAGACAGAGCCGGCCGTCGTAGCCCCGCTCGCGCAGGCGATCGAGGGTGTCGGCCGCGCCCGCCGTGATCGTCAGGCCGTCGGCCCCGTCGCGCCACGCCCCGACGACGGCGTCGAGGTCGCGCGCCGGCGGGTTGACCGCGGTGTACTGGACCGCCCCGGCGGGCGCGCCCGCGTCGAGCGCGCGCCGGACCTCGCCGGCGGAGGCACACTCGATCCCGAGCCCCTCGGCGCGGACGGCCCGCAGGACCGGCCGGCCGGTGTGGGCCTTGGCCGCGTAGTGACAGACGGCGTCGGGGAACGCCCGCCGGAGCCGGCGGGCGTTCGCTCGCACCCGCCCGGGGTCGAGCACGTACAGCGGCGTCCCGTGGGCGTCCGCCAGGCCGCGCAGGCGGGCACCGTCCCAGTCGGCCAGCCGGCGGACCGCGGGACCGGCGTCGGCCTCGGTGTCGGCCTCGGTGATAGGGGCGGTCACTCGCGCAACGCCTCCTCGCGGCGGGTCCGGTCGCGGGTCTCGTCGGCCACGTCCAGCGCGACGACGGCTGGCTTGTAGGCCCCGCCGGCGAACAGCTCGTGGTCGGAGAGCGAGGACTCGACGTGGCGGGTGAACGCCCGGCGGTCGGCCGGCAGGTGGCCGTAGCACACCTCCTCGTCGACGAGGTCGTAGACGGGGAGCCGCGGCGAGAGCAGGGTGTTCTCGCCGACGACCGCGTTCTCGCCGACGTGGAAGCCGCTGGTCACCCGGCAGCCGGCGCCGAGCGAGACGCCGTCCTCGAGGATCACGGGCGCGTCCTCGACGGGCTCGAGCACGCCGCCGATCAGCGTGTTGGCGCCGAGCTTGACGTTCGCGCCGATCTGGGCGCACGAGCCCACGGTGTCACAGGAGTCGACGAGCGCGCCGTCGCCGACGTGGGCGCCGACGTTGACGAACGAGGGCGACATCAGGATGCAGTCGCCGCCGACGTAGGCGCCCCGGCGGACGACGGTGCCGTCGGGCGTGTTGCGGGTGCCCCGCTCGGCGAGGTCGTCGGTCCGGCGCAACGGGAGCACGTCGTGGTAGGTCACGCCGCCGTACTCGCGCCCGACGGTCCGGCGCAGCCCGAAGTTCAACAGGACGCCGCGCTTGACCCACTCGTTGACCGTCCAGCCGTCCGGGCCAGCCGCGCCCGCGGTCGGCTCGGCGGCCCTGACGGCCCCCGTCTCGAGGGCGTGGAGTAGCTCCTCCAGCGTGGCGTGGACGCCGTCCTCGTCGGCGGCGGTCGCGGCCGTCAGGCCCTCCTCGGCGTAGCGGTGCCACAGCGCCTCGACGTCGGATCGCAGGCTCATTCGATCACGTCCCCGAACCCGTACCGCCCGGGCGCACGGTCGGCGAGCCACGCGGCGGCGTCGAGCGCCCCCGAGGCGAACGCCGCGCGCGAGCCGGCGCGGTGAGTGAGTTCGACCGACTCGTCGGCCCCGGCGATCAAAACCTCGTGGGTCCCGGTGACCCCGCCCGCCCGCCGGGCGTGGACGCCCACCTCGCCGGCGGCGCGTCGTCCGGCCCCCTCGCGGCCGTGGACCGCCTCGGCGGCTCCCCGGACGGCCGCCACGTCCTCGAGCAGGTCGGCCGCGGTGCCACTCGGCGCGTCGCGCTTGCCCGCGTGGTGGGTCTCGGTCACCTCCACGTCGTAGCCGGGCAGCCCCGCGACGGCCTCGCGCAGCGCCCGGCGCAGGACCGCCAGCCCCCGCGCGAAGTTCGACGCCCGCAGGACCGCCACCCGCTCGGCCGCCTCGGCCAGCGCCGCCTCGGCGTCGTCGTCTAACCCCGTCGTGCCGACGACCGCCGCCGTCCCGGTCTCGGCACAGGCCGCGGCGTGGCGCCGGGTCGCCGCCGGTGCGGTGAACTCGACGAGGACGGCCACCGACTCGCGCGCGAGCGCCCCGGAGAGGTCGGCCTCGTCGACGACCGGGACGCCAGCCGGCGCGTCGACCGCGTCGGGCGACCGGCTGGCCGCCAGCGCGAGCGTCGGCGCCGACCGCTCGGCCGCGGCGGTCACGAGCGTCCGGCCCATCCGGCCGGTCGCACCGGCGACGGCGATCCGGGTCACCGTCGGTCGGGGGCGGCCGCGGGGTCCTCGGCCGTCGGGCCGTCCGTCGCTCCCCCGTCCGCGTCCGTGGCCGCGGCCAGGTCGTCGAGGACGCGCCGCAGGCGCTCGGTCGGCTCGCGCGAGAGCCGGGAGAGCGGCGGCCGCAGGCGGGCGGGGCCGTGCCCGCGCAGGCGCATCGCCTCCTTCACCGGGATGGGGTTGGTCTCGGCCGCGAGCGCGCGATAGAGCGGACCGAGCTCGTGGTGGACCTCGCGGGCGCGGTCGAGGGCCCCGTCCAGCGCCGCCCGGACGAGCCGGCCGACCCGCCGGGGCTCGACGTTGGCGGCGACGCTGATCGTGCCGGTCGCGCCGACCGAGAGGATCGGGAGCGTCAGGGCGTCGTCGCCCGAGAGCACGGCGAAGGTCTCGTCGCGGGTGCGCTCGATCACCTCGGAGATCAACCCGAGATCGCCCGACGCCGCCTTGTATCCCCGGACGTTGCGGTGGCGGGCGAGCTCGACGACGGTGTCGGCGTCGATCCCTCGGCCGGTCCGGGCGGGGACGTCGTAGAGGAGCGTCGGCCGGTCGACCGCGTCGGCGACCGTCCGGTAGTGTTCGAGCATCCCGTCGGGCTCGGGCCGGTTGTAGTACGGCGAGATGTGCAACAGCGCGTCCGCGCCGGCCTCGACCGACCGTCGCGCCAGCGAGACCGCCTCGCGGGTGTTGTTCGAGCCCGCGCCGGCGATCACCGGCAGGTCGACGGCCTCGGCGGTCGTCTCGACGACCGCCACGTGCTCGTCGTGCGAGAGCGTGGCCGACTCGCCGGTCGAGCCGACCGGGACGAGCCCGTCGACACCGGCCGCCTCGAGCCGGCGGGCGTCGGTCCGTAGCTGGTCGTGGTCGATGCTTCCGTCCCCGTCGAAGGGGGTCGTCGTCGCGGGGTAGACCCCGCGGAGGTCGATCGCTGACATCTGGATGTGGGTGTGGGTGTGGGTGTGGGTGTGGATTCGGGGTCGAGACCGCGACCGCAGCCGTGCGCGTCGGCGCGGCGGTCGGTCGCCGGTGTCGGTCGGAACGCGCCCGGGACGGGGTCGCCAGCCCCGCCGCGAGCGTCACCGACCGCCGGCTTTGGAGAAGGGACGACGGCGCGCACCCGCCGCCGACGGGGCCGCGGCCGGGCCCGGGCACGGCCGCGGCGTCGACGTGGGGTACGCTCGGTTCACACCTCCGACGTGTCCCGACCGTCGTATATAGCTTGTGCTCGGGGCCGGGCGCGAGGACAACGCCTTTGCGGTGGCGGCCGTAGCGGGGGTCGTGACCGACAGCGACCGGAGCGCCACGCTCCTCCACGGCGGCCAGCGGGTCGCCGTGCTCGCGGACGCGCAGAACCTCTATCACACGGCACAGAGCCGTTACTCCCGGAACATCGACTACTCGGCGCTGCTCGACGAGGCCGTCTCGGGCCGGTCGCTCGTCCGCGCCATCGCGTACGTCATCCGGGCCGACTCGCCCGAGGAGGAGAGCTTCTTCGAGGCGCTGGTCGACATCGGCTTCGACACCCGGATCAAGCGCATCAAGACCTTCGGCGACGGCACCAAGAAGGCCGACTGGGACGTGGGGATGAGCCTCGACGCCGTCACGCTGGCCGACCACGTCGACGTGATCGTGCTCTGTACCGGCGACGGCGACTTCTCGCGGCTCTGCTCACACCTCCGCCACGAGGGGGTCCGCACCGAGGTGCTCTCGTTCGGGAGCGCGACCGCCGACGAGCTGGTCGCGGCCGCCGACTCCTTCCTCGACCTCTCCGAGCACGAGGACGTCTTCCTGCTGTGACCGATACGCGCGCCGGACGGGGCGGGAGGCGGCCGTGAGCCGCGACCTCGCCGCCCTCCGGACCGTCGCGGACTACCAGTTCGGCGCCGGGGCCGGGGCCGCGCTCTTTCCTCCCGACGCGGCGCCGGCGCCCGAGATCTCGCGCTCGTCGGGGGGCCGTCCCCGGCAGGTCCACGCCCCGGACGAGGGCCGGCTGGTCTCGTTCGGCACCGACGGCCGGTTCACGCTGGGGCTCGCCGGCGGACGCCGGCTCCGGGCGGCGCTCGACGCGCCCGCCTGTCGGGTGGTGGTCGGCGCGGAGAGCGAGTCGTTCGTCCGGGACGGCGCCAACGCGTTCGCGAAGTTCGTCCGCACCGTCGATCCGGCCGTCCGCCCCCGCGACGAGGTGCTCGTCGTCGACGGCGACGACCGGCTGTTCGGCGTCGGCCGGGCGGCGATGGCCGCGACGGCGATGACCGACTTCGAGACCGGCGTGGCCGTCGAGACGCGCGAGGGCGCCGACGGGGACGGGCCTCAGAGGTAGGGCGCGAGCCCGAGCGCCTCGACGAGCGGGACGCCCGCCGCGACCGAGCCCAGCAGGTAGCCCCCGACCGCGCCGCCGTTGAGCAGCGGGAGTCCCGCGTGGGCCCGCCCGCGCAACACCGCGCCGAGCAGGACGACCAGCCCGAACAACGTCCCGACGGCCGCACAGAGCGCGGGGAGGTTGAGCGCCGGCAGGAGCGCGATCCCGAGCCCCGCCGCCGGCGAGAACGAGGCCGCGCTCGCGACCATCACCGTCGGCATCACGGCGTCGCCGAGGCCGACGAAGAGCGCGTCGCGGTCGAGCGGGTCGGCGTCGGTCGCGGCGTCTGCGTCTGCGTCCGCGTCCGTCCCGTCGTCTGGTGGCCCGCCGGCGGGCTCGCTCTCCGAGCCGGCGGGCTCGCTCTCCTCGAAGACCTCGTTCGCCCCCGCGAATTCGTCTGCCACCAGCGAGTAGCCCGGGGTGAGCGGGATCACCAGCACGACCGGGATCCGAAGCTCCATCACCCCCTCCGCGAGCGAGAGCATGTGCCGGGTGCCGTAGACGCTGATCGCGTCGTAGACCGCCAGCGCGACGAGAAGCACGACCGCTGGCAGCGGGCCGAACGAGATGCCGAACAGCCCGGCCGCGCCCGCGCCCATCAGCACGCCCGCGCCGTCGATCACGTACCACTCCGGATGGACCAGCAGCGCGACGCCGACGCCGGCCGAGAGCGCGACCACGACCGCCGCGCGGGCGGGGGCGGGGATCGACGCCGGGACCACGACGCTGAACACGTACCACGAGAGCAGCGTCGACGAGAGTACGACGACGGCCCGGACCGCGCGCTCGACGTCGTAGCGAAAGGCCGCGAGCATCAGCGCCGTGGCGACCAGGATCGCGCCGACGTAGAGGGCGCTGTTGGTCGGATCGGAGGGGTTCTCGACCGCGCGGTAGCCGGCGGCGTCGAACGGGCCGACCAGCGCGAGCGCGCCG
>CAZMLQ010000006.1:23400-28861 GCA_964567195.1 uncultured Haloferacaceae archaeon
CTCGACCGCGCGGTAGCCGGCGGCGTCGAACGGGCCGACCAGCGCGAGCGCGCCGGCCTGGACCAGCGCGAACACGAGGAGGGCGAACAGTCCCCCGCCGACGAGGCGGGCGGTCCGGCGCGGCGGGCGGGTCTCTGCCACATCGGTGACGAGCGGCGGGCGGGCGAAAGTCGTTTTCGGTCCCGCGCCCGCCGGTCAGCGCGCGTACACCGTCGTCCCGAGCAGGGCGGCCGGATCGCCGGTTGGATCGACCGCGAGGTACGGGCGCGCGACCGGCCCGAACACGTCGACGACCCGACCGACGGTCGCGAGCGAGTCGTCGAGCGCCTCGGTCCCGATCTCGTACTCCGGATCGTCACCGCCGTCGTCGTCGCCCCCACCGTCGGGCTCGGGCACCCGGACGATCGCCAGCCCCTGGGCCGTGCGGACGACGGTACCGAGCCGGCGCAGCGCCATCAGTCCCGCAGCAGGCCGACGTAGGCGGCCACGGCCTGGACGAGGTCGTTCTTCGTCGCGTCGTCGGCCCCCTTCACCAGCACCCGACCCCGCGGCTCGTACTCGCGCGGGTAGGTCACGTCCCGCTCGACGACGGCGTCGTAGCCGACCTGCTGGACGGCGCTCGCGATCTCGTCGACCGACGGCTCCTCGACCGCGTCGTCGAGCGGAACCCGCCGGCCCGCCGAGCGAGACAGCGCCGCGTCGAGGTAGGCCGGCCAGATGACGTTCTCGACCATACCGCCACGGCGCGGCCCCGGCTCAAAACCCTCACGCTCGCGGGCGCCGGCGCCGCCGGACGAGCGCCGCGACGGCCGCGAGCACGCCCGCGATCGGGACCGAGAGCGCCCCGAACCCCGGCGCGGCGCCGGTCGTCGGCGTCGCCGTCGGGGTGGCCGTCGCGTCGGGCGTGGCCGTCCCGGGCGCCGACGCGGGCGCGGGGGTCGGACTCCGCGGCCCGGCCGCCGACCGCGGGACGTAGACGGCGTCGGCGGCCCGCTCGGGGTGGACCGTCGTCGCCAGCGTCCGGACGGCGCGGACGATCGACCGGGGCGCGGGCTGGTTGAGATACTCGACCGCGACCGAGACCGTCTGGTTCTCCCGGATCGCGGTCGTCTCGCGGTAGACGGGGCCGTCGGGCAGGTCGTCCCGGGAGTTGCGAACGAGCCACTCGGGGTCGCGCTCGCGGACCACCTCGCGGCTGATCCGGGCGTAGCCCGCGATCCCCGCCTCGGCGGCCACGTTCCGTAGCCCGGCGGTCCGCATCACGTCGTGGATGAACGTCCCCTCGCCGGCGGTGAACTCGCCCGAGAAGACGTAGAGCGCGCGCGGCCGTGGCTCGGCCGCGACCGCCCGCTCGACCGCGGCGACGTTTCGCTCCATCCACGCGTTCGTCCGGGCGGCACCGGCACACGATCCGACCAGCCGACCGATCAGCTCGGTCTTGCTCGCCACGCCCGCGACGCTCGTCGACGTCTCGAGCGCGACGACGCGCAGTCCCTTCGCGCGCAGCGAGTCGACCGTCTCGTTCGGGATCGTGCCGGGCGCGAACACGAGGTCGGGCGCGAGCGCCACGGTCCGCTCGACGCTCACCCCGCCGTCGGCGGTGTTGACCCGCGCCAGGTCGTCGGTCCCGTTCAGGTAGGCGGCGAACTCGGAGATCCCGACCACCCGATCGCGCGCGCCGACCTCCCAGAGCGTCTGTGCGGCGCTCGGATTGAGCGTCACGATCCGCGCCGGCCGCTCGGAGACCGTGACCGCCGTGCCGGTGGCGTCGGTCCGGGTGACCGGGAACGAGCAGTCGCCGCCGGGCGTCGAGGCGGCCTCGCCGGTCGTGTGGTCGGGGGCCGGCGGGTCGGCGACGAGCGCGCCCGCGACGGGCGTGGTCAGGAGCGCGAGCGCGAGACCGAGCGCGACGAGGGCGGGGACGGGCGCTGGACGGGCCACCCGCGGCGCGAGGGGCCTCTCCAACAAGTACTTACCTACCGCAACTCGGGTTTCGCTCCATGAGTCGACCGGCGGTCCGGACCGGGGGCTGGCTGGTCGGGCTGGCGGCGCTGCTGGTCGCCGTCGCGACGGCCAGCGCCGCGGTGGGGCCGGTGCGGATCCCGCCCGCCGAGGTGGTCCGGGTCGCGCTCTCGCCGCTGCCGTGGGTGAGCACCGACGCCTCCGCGGCCCACCGCACCATCGTCCTCCAGGTGCGGCTGCCCCGCGTCGCGCTCGGCGCCGTGGTCGGGTTTGCGCTCGCGGCCGCGGGCGTCGTGATGCAGGGCTTTTTCCGTAACCCGATGGCCGACCCCTCGATCGTCGGCGTCTCCTCGGGCGCGGCCGTCGGCGCGGTGGCGGTGATCGTCACCGGCGCGGGCCTGCCGTTCGGGCTCGGCCTGCCCGCCGCGGCGTTCGCCGGCGCCCTCCTCGCCGCGTTCGGGGTCTACCTCCTCGCCAGCGAGGGCGGCCGGACGCCCGTCGCCACCCTCCTGCTCGCGGGCGTGGCGGTCCAGACCTTCCTCGGCGCGGTCGTCTCGTTCACGCTCGTCCACGCCGGCTGGGAGATCCGCGAGGCGGTCTACTGGCTGATGGGCCACCTCCACGACAGCACCTGGGGGAAGGTCCGGCTGGTCGCCGCCGTCGCGATCCCGTGCGTGCTCGTCTTGCTCCCGTTCGCCCGCGATCTCAACGCCCTGTTGCTGGGCGAGGCCGACGCCCGGGCGGTCGGGGTCGATGTCGAGCGCACCCGTCGCCTGCTGCTCGCGGTCGCCAGCGTCGCCACCGCCGCCGCCGTCGCCGTCGCGGGGGTCGTCGGCTTCGTCGGCCTGATCGTCCCTCACGTGATGCGCCTGCTCGTCGGCCCCGACCACCGCGTGCTCCTGCCGACCAGCGCGCTCGCCGGCGCGGCCTTCCTCGTCGCCGCCGACACCGTCGCCCGCGCGGGCGCCGCCGAACTCCCCGTCGGGATCGTCACCGCCGCCGTCGGCGCGCCCTTCTTCCTCTACCTGCTCCGCCGCCGGGAGGTCACGACCCCGTGACCCCCGCGCTCGCGGTCGACGACCTCCGCGTCGCGCGCGGCGGGGAGCCGGTGCTCGACGGCGTCTCGCTGACCGCCGCGACCGGGGCGGTCGTCGGCCTGATCGGCCCCAACGGCGCGGGCAAGACCACGCTCCTCCAGGCCTGTAACGGCTCGCTCGACCCCGACGCCGGGACGATCCGGATCGACGGCGACCGGCTGTCGGGGCTGTCCGCCCGCGCGACCGCCCGCCGCGTGGCGACGGTCCCGCAGGGCACCGACGCGAGCTTCGCGTTCACCGTGCGCGAGACGGTCGCGATGGGCCGGTACGCCCACGTGTCCCGGCTGGGCCGACACGGGCCCGACGACCGCGCGACGGTCGAGACGGCGATGGAGCGGGCGGCGGTGGCCGACCTCGCCGACCGGTCGGTCGCGCGGATCAGCGGCGGCGAGCGCTCGCGGGTGCTGCTCGCCCGGGCGCTCGCTCAGGACGCCCCGCTTTTGCTGCTCGACGAGCCGACCGCGAGCCTCGACATCGGCCACCAGGTGCGGACGCTCTCGCTCGTGCGGGGGCTCGCGGCGGACGGCCGGACCGTCCTCGCCGCGATCCACGACCTCGACCTCGCGGCGCGGTTCTGTGACCGGCTCGTGCTGCTGGCCGACGGGCGGGTCCGGACGGCCGGGCCGCCCGAGACCGTGCTCGACGGCCCCGCGCTGCGGGCGGCCTACGACGTTCGCACCCGCGTCGGCCCCGATCCGGCGACCGCCAGCCCGCGGGTGACCGCACTCGTCGGCGGGACCGAGCGCCGGGCGGGGACCGACGGCCAGACGGGCCGGGTCCACGTGCTCGGTGGCGACGGCCGGGCGGGTCGCCACCTCGGCCCGCTGGTCGCGGCCGGCCACGCGGTCACCGTCGGCCCGGTGGCGACGACCGACCCCGACGCCGACGCGGCCGCGACCCTCGGCGCCGAGGCGGTGACCGTCCCGCCCCACGCCCCGGTCGACGACGCGACCGCGGCCCGCGTCCGCGACCTGATCGCGGCCGCCGACGCCACGCTCGTCCCCGACGTGCCGGTCGCCGAGGGCTCGCTCCCGGCGCTCGCGGCCGCCGCGAGCGCCGACCGGCTCGTCGTCGCGACCGACCGCCCGCTCGACGACCGCAACCACGCGGGCGAGGCGGGCCGGACGGCGTGGGCGCGCCTGACCGGGCGGGGACGGGCCGTCCCCGCGACCCGGGCCGTCGACGCCGTCGGGGCGGCGCTCGCGGCGGCGCGGGGAGCCCGGCCGACACCCGACGGTGACCGTGACCGCGACCGCGACCGTGCGCGCTCGGCGCCGGACTGAGCGCGGGCGACCCGGCGCGCGAGCGCCAGCCTCTTTCCCGCCGGTCGCGGAGCGGACGCATGGAGCGGCCCTGCGTCCGGGTGGCCCGCGAGGACGGCGAGGCCACCCGTCGGCGGCTGGCCGAGGCCGGCCTGCTCGACGGGGACCACGACATCGTGAGCGCCGACGGCGCGCTCTACCTGCCCGTCGCCGAGCCCGCGGCGGTGCCCGACGACCTGCCCGTCGTCGAGCGCGACGTGCCGGCGCGCGACAGCCAGGAGAGCCCCGCCGACCGCCTGGGCTGGGAGCCGACCTACGAGCGTCTGGGCGAGGTGATCCTGCTGGACGAGGCCGACCCGGAGCGCGCCCGCGCCGCCGCCGACGCGGTGACCGCCTCGGACGTGCCCGCGGCCGCCGTGCTCAACCGCGCCTCCGAGATCCGGGGCGAACACCGCGTCCGCGAGTGGGAGCGCCTCGCCGGCGACCCCGCCGACACCGAGACCGTCCACCGCGAGTACGGCTTCGAGTACCTGCTCGACGTGTCGGCGGTCTACTTCTCCCCCCGCCTGGCGACCGAGCGCCGCCGGGTGACCGCCGACGCCCCGCCCGGCGAGTTCGTCGTCGACATGTTCGCCGGCGTCGGCCCGTTCGCCGTCCCGTTCGCGGCCGCCGGGAGCGACGTGCTCGCGGTCGATCTGAACCCCACGGCGGTCCGGTACTGCCGCGAGAACGCCCGCCGCAACGGCGTCGCCGACCGTCTGACCGCCGTCGAGGGCGACGTCCGCGCGGTCGCGCCCGAGCACGCCGGCCGCGCCGACCGGCTCGTGATGAACCTGCCCCACTCGGCCGACGAGTTCCTCGACGTCGCCTGCACGCTCGCCGGCCCGGACTGTCTCGTCCACTACTACGACATCCAGCCCGAGGACGACCCGTTCGGACCGGGCCGGGACGCCGCCCGCGCGGCCGCCGCCGCCGCCGGCTACGAGGTGACCGTCGCCGGCGAGCGGGTGGTGCGCTCGTACGCCCCCCACGAGGTGAACGTCCGGCTGGACCTCCGGCTGACGCGGGCCTGACGGCCGGCTTTCGCAACGCCTTTGTCGGTCGTCCCGGTAGACCGCCCTGTGCCGGAGTAGCTCAGCT
>CAZMLQ010000007.1:0-1646 GCA_964567195.1 uncultured Haloferacaceae archaeon
CCGCCACGGGAGGTGCGTGGCCGCCGCCACGGGAGGTGCGTGGCCGCCGCCACGGAACGGGCGTGGCCGCCCCGCGCTCACTCCTCGGCCGCCTCGCGGGCCGCGGCGGCGTCGGCGGGTCCGAACTCCTCGATGGCGTCGTGGACGGAGTCGACCCACTCGTCGAGCGCGGTGTGGAGCATCGTCTTGGCCTCGGGGAGCGCGGTCGCGGTGTACTGGTAGACGTAGCCGCCGGGATCGAGCAGGCGGCGCTCGCGCTCGGCCAGCCCCTTCTCGAGCAGCGTGGTCAGCGACCGGTTGACGTTCGAGCGGTCCCGGTCGAGCGCCTCGGCCAGTTCGGCGACCGTGCTGCCGGGGTTGTCGAGCAGGACGAGGTAGGTCCGGCTCTCGTGGTCCTGGATCCCGAAGACACAGGCCAGCACGTGCCGGAAGTCGGGCTCGGGGTTCCCAACGATCTCCGCCATCTCTGGGCCGTCGGCCATACCCCTGCTATCCCGGCGTTCGGGTTAAACGTCGGGGCTCGACGGGCGGTCGTGTCGCGGGCGGCCCGATCGTGGTCCCGCGACGCGCTCCCGGGGCGGCCTCGATCCGATCACGCCACCCGCAGCCGTCTCCGACGGGCCTCGCCGGCTCGGCTCAGTCCCGGCCGTAGCCCATCTTGTGGATGCACTCGCGCATGGCCGGCTCCTCGGCGTGTTTGTGCAGGGTCGTCGGCGTGTCGCAGTAGAAGACCGACCCGTCGTGGCGCAGGGTCACCTCGTGGCTCCCCCCGAGCATCTCGGTCCTGACGACGATCCGCCGGCCATCGCGCAGCGCCGCGAGGATCTCGTCGGCCGTCAGCTCCCCGGCCTCGACCCGCATCGGTTCCGGCATACCACGACGGTGCGGTCGCCGGCGTTAAGAACGTCCGGCCGGTCGCGACCCGCCCGGCGTGGCGCCGGCCCGGTTCGGTTCAGTTGGTCGTCGAGCGGCCGTCGGTCGCGGTGTCGGGCGCCTCGACGCCCTCGACCGCCTCGGCGACCGACGTCTCCTTCTCGGTGTCGACGTGCCAGCGGTCGACGTCGGCCTCGAACTCGCCGAGGCGGTCGCTCACCGCCGTCTTCAGCTCGTCGTCGTTGACGTTCACCTCGAAGACGAACGTCGCGCCCTCCTCGCCTCGGGTCGTCCGCTGGACGTTGGCCGAGACCAGCTCGTTGTCGAAGTAGTACGGCGCGAGCTGGGTCATCACCCGGCGGTAGACGGTGTCCTCGACCGTGCGAAGGGCCTTCCGGCCGGCCGAGTCGGCCGCCCGCGCCACGTAGTCGATCGAGTCCTGCCAGGACTCGACCGCCGCCTCGCCCTCGCCGTTCTCGGCCCGACGGTAGGACTCGCTGAGCTTCTCACCCGCCGTCCGGAGGTCCTCGTCGGGGCCCTTGCCCGCGCGCTCGCCCGCCCCCTCGTCGACGCTGGCCTGCTCGGCGGTCTTGCGCTCGACGTCCTCGCGGAGACGCTCGTGGGACTTCGGTCGCCACTCGTCCCACTCCTCGAGGGCCTCCCCGTCGGCACCGACGTCGCGGAGCGCGCTCGTCACCCGCTCGCCGTGCTCGACGACGTCGCCCCAGGTCCCGCGGATCTTGAATCCGGAGACGCTCTCCTCCATCGGCCGT
>CAZMLQ010000007.1:1746-28692 GCA_964567195.1 uncultured Haloferacaceae archaeon
GTCGCCCCAGGTCCCGCGGATCTTGAATCCGGAGACGCTCTCCTCCATCGGCCGTGGACAGACGGCGCTCGTACATAAAGTGCGTGGGGGGTGGACGGGGCCGGGACACGGCCGACCTCCCGATCGCCCGGCGCGACGCCTACCGGCCGCCGTGGATCAGCCGACCGACGACGGCGTCGACGCGCCGGCGAAGCCCCCCCAGCCACGCCCCCGGCGAGACCAGCCGCGCCTCGCGCTCGTCGATCTCGATGCGGTCGCCGGCGAACGGATCGCGGGCCTCGTCCCCGTCGGTCGCCGCGCCGACGACGGAGCTCATGGCACACCGGCCACAGGCCTCGGTGTCCTCGTCGGTGTTGCCCATCGTTCTGCCCCCGGCTTCGGGCCGCCCCGAATTAACGGTTGTCGTCGGGGTTTTTGTGCCGGCCCGACAAGGCGAGGCATGGGCTCTCACCACCTCGACCCGTCGACGCTCCCGGCGGCGCCCGACCGGCCGTCGACCACGCGCTCGATCAGCGACGCCTGCGGGCTGGCGGGGCTGGCGGCCCACGTCTACGAGATCGCCCCGGGCGAGGCGGTCCCGCTCGCCTACCACACCCACGACGAGCAGGAGGAGCTGTTCTACGTGACCGCGGGCGAGCTCCGGGTGGAGACGCCCGACGAGACGTACGCGGTCGGGCCCGGCGAGGCGTTCGTCGTCGAGCCCGACAGCCCCCAGCGGGCCGCGGTCCCCGAGGACGGCGCCCCGACGACGCTGGTGGTGGGCGCGCCGCCGGTCGACGACGCGCGGCCGTACGAGCCCGCCGGGAACGACGCGTCGTGACCGCCGACGAGCCCGCGCCGCCGGTCGACGACCCCGTCCCGGCGTGGAGCGACGAGTACCTCGACGCGGTCGCGGAGCGGCTGGCCGCCCACTACGACCTCGACCGGGACGTCCACGCGGGCGGCGAGCGGTTCGACCTCCACGGCCGCCTGCGGATCGAGAACCGCAAGCAGTTCGTCGTCCCCTCGCTCACCTACGGCCACCACGAGTCGGTCCAGCACCTCCTGCTCGCGCGCCGGGACCGCGCGGCCGTCGCGGACTGCGAGGCGCTGGTCGAGACGGCCGAGCGGCTGGCCGACGGGTGGATCGACCCCGACGAGCGCCACTTCTCGACGGAGTTCGTCCTCGGGCTGGTCGTCCCGACCGTCGAGCCGGCGGTCCGGGAGTTCGTCACCGGGTTCGAGCGCCGGACGCTCCTGCGCTACGGCTACCACGGCCACTACGAGATCCGGCTGGCCGTCGTCGCGCCCGACGAGCGGGCGGCGGTCGCGAGCCCCGACACCGACGTGATCGAGGCGCTGCGGACGTGGGACTCGCTTGCCGAGGAGACGGCGGGCGAGAACGAGGCCGGCGCCGGTGACGGGCTGGTCGCCCGGCTGCGCGGGCTGGTCAGTCGTCGCTCGTGACCGCGCCGGCGTAGTCGCCACGGACCGAGCGGATGTTCTTCAGCCCGATCCAGGCGAGCGAGCCGGCGAGCCAGACCAGCGTGAGCGAGATGAGACTCTGGATGGCGAACGAGACCTGCGAGGCGAGGTCGCTCGCCCCGAGCAGGCTGGTCGGGGCGCGGTAGAGCCCGATCCAGAGCAGGGCGGTGATGGTGACCACGAGCATCAGCGCCATCGGCACGCCGGTCGAGATCAGCTGTTTCGAGTCGTCCCAGTTGGCGAGCCAGAGCGTCGCGGCCAGCAGCGCGAGCGCGGCGAGGGTCTGGTTGGCGCCGCCAAAGAGCGGCCAGAGGCTCACCCAGGTGCCGCTCCCGACCAGCAGGTAGGCGGGCAGACACTGGACGCCGGCGTTGACGTAGCGGTTCGTCCCGGTGCGCTGGAGGCTGGTCTCGGGTGTGCCGATGATCTCCTCCAGCATGTACCGGCCCAGCCGGACGGCGGTGTCGGTGGAGGTCAACAGGAAGCTGACGAACACCAGCCCGATGAACGCCGCGCCGGCGGCGGTCGGGATCCCGAAGCCGGCGCCGAGCATGATCGCACCGCCGATCGGGAAGTTGGCGAGCGCGCCCGCGAGCCCGGTCCCGAAGTCGACCGTGGCGACGATGGCGAGTGCGGCCACCGCCGTCGTCGCGAGCAGCCCCTCGCCCAGCATCGCGCCGTAGCCGACCGCGCGGGCGTCGGTCTCCTTGTCGAGCTGTTTGGCCGAGGTGCCCGACGAGACCAGCGAGTGAAAGCCACTGATCGTCCCGCAGGCGATGGTGACAAACAGGAACGGGAAGATCGGGCCGAGCGCGCTGGTGAAGCCTTTGAACGCTGGCAGGTTGGTCGTCAGCGACGTGTAGGTGGTGTCGCCGTAGGCGACCGAGAAGCCGCCGCCGAACAGCGAGACCGCGGTGGCGGCGAGCACGCCCAGCAGCATGCCGCCGACGCCGGTGTACAGCAGGCTGGAGGTCAGGAAGTCACGGGGCTGGAGCAACACCCAGACCGGGAGCACGCTGGCGAGAAACGCATAGACCACGACGACGGGCACCCAGGCGGCGACGTTGGCGTTCTGTGCGCTCGCCAGCGGCAGCCAGCTCCAGTTCGCGGGCGAGCCAAGCAGGACGACCGTCCCCTCGGGCAGGCCGCTCACGCCGACCATCGCGATCGGGTACTGGAGCCCGACCCAGACGCCGCCGAACACCATCGCGACGAACGCGACCGCGCCCGGCAGGAAGGGGAGGTTCAGCTGGTAGAGGTAGACGCCAAACAGCAGCGCCAGCGCGATGTAGATCGCGCTCGCGGTCGCCGACGAGGGGAAGGCGTTGAACACGACCGCGACCACCAGCGCGAACACCGCGATCACGAGGATGATCGTCAGGAAGGCGAACCAGAGCAGCATCCGCTTGCCCCGGTCGCCGACGTACTCGCCGACGATGTAGCCGATCGACTTGCCGTCGTGGCGCACGCTCGCGCTCAGCGACATGAAGTCGTGGACGGCGCCGAACAGCGGGTTGCCGATCGCGATCCAGAGGATCGCCGGCAGCCAGCCGAAGGCCGCTCCGGCCGTGATCGGTCCCACGATCGGGGCGCCGCCGGCGATGCTGGAGTAGTGGTGTCCCAGCAACACCGGCTTTTTCGCCGGCACGTACTCCTGTCCGTCCTCGAACCTGTGGGCCGGCGTCTCGGCGTCCTCGTCGAGTTCGACGAACCCGGCGAGATACCGCGAGTACGCGACGTACCCGACGGTGAACGTCACCAGAGACGCGACCACCAGCACGGCAATCTGAACCATGATCCATGTAAGATCGTGTGGATTCGCCACAAGAAACTTACGGTCGTGTGCCGAACGTTACAGTTCGGGCGCCGACACGTCGACCGACAGCTCCGCGGCCACCTCCGCCAGCAGGTCGCCCCGCACCTCCTCGACGCGGGTGCCGATCTCCGCGACCAGGGGCGGGTCGAGCTCCGTCCGTGCGCGTTCGAGGCGCTCGCGCTCGGTCGCCACCCGGTCGCGGAGGTAGCGCGCCCCCCGGCCCGTCTCGTCGTCGTCGGGCGCGGGGGTGAGCCGGTTCGCGACGAGCCCCTCGACGGTCAGGCCCGCCTCGGTCATCTGCTCGACCGAGCGGCCGGTCTCGCGCAGCGAGAGCTCGTCGGGGTTCAACACGAGGTAGAACGCGGCCGCGTCGCGCAGCCGCTCGCCCGCGAACTCGAAGCGCTCCTTGCGCGCCTCCAGCCGGGCGAGCACGGGATCGCCGTCGAGCATCCGCCGGGGCTCGTTGTTCCCGATCGCCGCCTTCTCGAAGAGGTCGACGCTGCGCTCGCGCTTTCGCATCAGGCGGTCGATCCAGCCCCCGAGGTACTCGGGGAGCGAGAGCAGCCGGAGGGTGTTGCCCGTCGGCGCGGTGTCGAAGACGACGCGGTCGAAGCGCGCGAGCCCGTCGCCGCCGTCGTCGGCGCCCGTCACCCCGCGCATCACGTCGACGAAGCTGTCGAACAGCGCCGCCTCGTAGGCCCCCGGCGTGCGGTGGGCCATCTCGAGCTGGCGGTCGATCTCGTTGACCATCGCGGCGCTGACCTGGTCGCCCAGCGCCCGCCGGATCCCCATGAGGTGGCGCTCGACCGCCTCGTCGGGATCGATCTCCATCGCGGACAGCCCCTCGATCCCTTCGACCGACCGGGGCTCGTCGTCGAAGGGCTGGTCGAAGACGTCCGAGGTCGAGTGGGCCGGATCCGTCGAGACCACGAGCGTCTCGACGCCCGCCCGGGCGCTTCGCAGGGCGTACGCGCTCGAGACGGTCGTCTTGCCCACCCCGCCCTTGCCGCCGAAGAAGACGAACGGCTCCATCAGAAGTGGTACTGCTGGCCCTTGCGCTCGAGCATCGTCCCGCGGTCCCACATCCGGCGCTCCCAGGCCTCGAACTCGTCCTCGAGGTACGGCAGCAGTTCGGCGGTGTAGTACGAGACCGGGCTGGGGATGCCGAACGCGTCCGGGAAGCACGCCAGCATGAACGTGTCCTCGACGTCCTCGGCCTCCTTCTCGATCTTCTCGTAGGCGGGGTGGCTCACCAGCCCGTGGTAGAGCCCCCGCGCCCACTCCTCGAGGACCGCGCGGACGGCCGCGATGCGCTCTGCGAGCGTCATGGCGTCATCTCACGTCCGTCGCCGGGGTCGAGTGAAAAGCGTGTCGCCGGCCCGTCCCGTCGCCCGCGGGGTTGATGTGGCCGACGCCACTGTGAGCCGTATGACCGATCGGACGCCGGTGACGGTACTCAGCGGAACTCTCGGCGCCGGCAAGACGACGCTTCTGAACCACCTGCTCGCCGAGACCGACCGCGAGATCGCGGTGCTTGTCAACGACGTGGGCGAGATCAACGTCGACGCCGACACCGTCCGCCGGAGCGAGACGGCCGCCGGCGGGGCGGTGGCGGAGCTCTCGAACGGCTGTATCTGCTGTGAGCTGCGCGACGACATGGAGACCGCCGTCCTCCGGCTGGCGAGCCAGCGGGACTTCTCGCATCTCGTCGTCGAGCCCTCGGGCATCAGCGAGCCCCGGCCCGTCGTCGATCTGTTCGAACGCGGCTCGAACGCCGCCGCCCGCTACGACGTGGACGCGGTCGTGACCGTCGTCGACGCGCGTCAGTTCCACGACGCGCTCGGGTCCGACGGCGTCGACCGGCGCGCGCCCGACGACGAGGCCGACCGCCCGCTCTCGGACCTGCTCGCCGAGCAGGTCGAGACCGCCGACCTCGTCGTCTGCAACAAGACCGACCTCGTCGACGAGGGCAAGCGCGCGCGGGTGCGCGAGGCGATCGAGGCGCTCCGGCCCGACGCCGCGGTGATCGAGACGACCTTCGCCGCGGTCGATCCCGACCGGCTGCTCGACACCGGGCGCCACGACCCGGCGGTCGATCCCGGCTGGCGCCAGGCGCTCGACCGGGACGAGGACGCGGACGCCGGTCACGGCCACGACCACGGCCGCGGTCACGAGCACCCCGAGGCGGCGTTCGGAATCGAGTCGTTCGTCTACCGCCGGCGCCGGCCGTTCGACCCCGCGGCCTTCGCCAAACTGGTGGCCGACCTGCCCGACGGCGTGGTCCGATCGAAGGGGACCTGCTGGATCGCCGGCCGGCCCGACCGGCCGATCCACTACAGCCAGGCCGGGCCCTCGGCCCGCGTCGAGGCGAGCGGCCGCTGGATCGCGAGCCTCCCCGAGGCCGACCGGGAGCTCTACCGGGCCAACCGGTCGGATCTCGACTGGGACGAGTCGGTCGGCGACCGCCGGACCGAGCTCGTCGTCATCGGGCGCGGCGTGGACGAGGCGGCGCTGGTCGAGCGCCTCGACGCCTGTCTGGTCGAGCCCGGGAGCGTCGGGTCGGCGCCGGGCTATCCCGACGCCGACGGCGAGGCGGCGACGCTGGCCGGCCCCGACTAGCAGGCACAGCCCGTCGAGTCGGTCGAGCGCTCGAACGTCATCGCCTCGCCACACGAGGGGCAGTCGGGGGCCGCCTCGCCCTCGGCGCCGGCCCCGGCCTCCGCCTCCAGGTCCAGCACCCGCTCGCTACAGTCGTGACATCAGTACGCGCCCGCCGACTCCCTGTCGTTGCGCCCCGTCGTCGACGTCGAGGCCGCGAGGGCCGCCGTCACCGTGTCGAGCAGTCCCATACCCACACCCGTCGATCGTCCGACTAAAGCGCGGGTCGACCGCCCGCCGGCTACGCACGACCGCCGGGCAGCTCCCCGACCAGCCGGTCGAGCGCCCGCTCTAGCTCGCCCCGGCGCTTCCACGCCGCGACCCGGTCGAGGAGCGCGGCCGGCGGGAGACCGAGCGAGACGGCCGACCGGAGCCGGACCGCGCTCCCGTCCCCGGCCGGCGTGACGGTCGCGTCGGTCTCCATCGCCGCGAACGGGCCGGCCTCGGTCGCCTGGGTGTAGCGCAGGCCGTCGGGGCGCGCCTCGAAACGCAGGGTGAACGCCAGCCCGCCCCCGCCCGCCCGGACGAGGGTCGCGCCGTCCTCGGCCTCGCGCACCTCCCGGACCGCGAACGAGCCCTCGTACTCGACGAGCGCCGCCGGCGTCAGCCGGCGCTCGACGGCCGGGGGCGACGCCTCGACCGTCCGCTCGACGACCACCTCGCGCATCGGTCGGGCGAGGGCGGCCGCGCGGATAAGCCCCTCGCCCCGGCCCCGCCCCCGGCTCAGCGCAGGAGCGGCAGCGAGAGGAGCGCGAACAGGGCGGCGAGGGCGACGATCGCCTCCCCGAACCGGCCGAGCCGGCGCTGTGCGGGCACCACGGCGCGGCGCCCGGGGGCGGCCCGGCGGACGTAGCGCCGGTAGGCGAGGCCGACGGCGACCGCGGCGACGGCGAGCGAGACGCCCACCGCGACCGGGAGCGAGAGCCCGAGCGCGAGGAGGTAGGGCGGTCCACCCGAGCAGACGACGAGGACGGCGCTCGCGGCGACGACGAGGAAGGGGACGGGGTCGACGGGCGTCCCGTCCCGGTCGCGGGGCCACACGGCCGACGCTTCGACCACGGAGTAAAGAATGTAAGCCCTGAGAGCGAGGGGCGGCCGTGGCGAACTCCGACGGCGATCCGCGGGTGCTGTTCGCGTTGAACGCCGCGCTGTCGAGTCTCTTCGCGGCGATCGTCGTCTGGGGGCTCTCGTTCGTCGGCGTGGTCGAGTTCACCCCGCTGGCCGTGGCGGCGCTGGCGGCCGTGCTGGTCGGGCTCACCCACCTGGTGGTGCGTTGAGTCGCCGGCTTTTCGATCCTCCGCGTCCCGGTGGTGGTATGCCCATCGAGGACCGCGACGCGGCGGGCGTGATCGACCACGCGCTCGCGCGTCACACGCTCTCGCGGCTGCGCGACGCCGAGACCGGACAGGTGGCCTTCCGCAAGGGGCTGGTGAAGCTCGGCCGGCTCTGTGGCTACGAGATCGCGGACGCCCTGTTCGAGCGCCGCGAGACCCCCGTCGAGACGCCGCTGGCCGAGACCACGGGGACGACGCTGCCCGGCCTCGACGACGTGGTGATCGTCACCGTCCTCCGGGCGGCGACGCCGTTCGTCGAGGGGCTGCTCAAGGCGTTCCCCGCCGCCAGACAGGGCGTGGTCAGCGCCGGCCGCGACGAGACCGCCGGCCGCGACCCCGACGGCCGCTTCCCGATCACCGTCGAGTACGTGAAGCTGCCGGCGATCGAGCCGACCGACACGGTGATCGTCGCCGACCCGATGCTCGCGACCGGCAGCACGATGTCTGCGGTGCTCGACCGGGTGGCGGCGGCGGGCGATCCCGACCGACTGCTCGCGCTCTCGGCGGTCGCCGCCCCCGAGGGGATCGAACGGGTCGCCGAGGCCGTCCCCGCGGCCAGCCTCCTCGCCGTCGCCGTGGACGACCGCCTCGACGAGGACGGCTTCATCGTCCCCGGCCTCGGTGACGCGGGCGACCGCGCGTTCGGCACGACCTCGAGCTGAGTCGGCCCCCGGCCCGGGTGCGACCCGTCCCGTTCGGGTGGAGATCCGCCCGCCTCCGTGGCCGTCGCCCCCCCGGTCGAGCCGGCCCCGCGGAGCGCCCGTCAGTCCCCGTCGCTCGCCAGTTCGACCCGCCCGCTCGTCGCGCTCCGCAGGCGGTCGCGCAGGGCGGCGGCCTCGTCGACGGGGACGCGGGCCGCGACGGCGACGCGGGCCCCGTAGTCGGCGTCGAACTCGACGCCCGCGCTCTCGAGCACCGAGCGCACGGTACCGGAGTCGTCGTAGTCGACGACCGCCCGCACCGTCTCGGTCGGCCGGCGCTCGACGACGCCCGCGGCGTCGACCGCCTCGGTCGTCGCCCGGGCGTAGGCCCGGACCAGCCCGCCGACGCCGAGTTCGACGCCGCCGAACTCCCGGGCCACCGCGACGACGACGTGTCGCAGGTCCCGGCCCTGGAGCGCGTTCAGCGCCGGCTCGCCCGCCGAGCCCGCGGGCTCGCCGTCGTCGCTCGCCCACTCGCGCAGGCGGTCCCCGTCGGCGGCCGGCACCCGGTAGGCGGGGACGACGTGGGTGGCGTCGGGCTCGGCGGCCCGGACCGCCTCGACGAACGCCTCGGCGGCCGCGGGGCCGTCGGCCGGGGCGACGTGGCCGACAAAGCGCGAGCCCCGGATCCGAAAGCCCGCCCTGGCGCGTCCGGCGACCGTCAGGAACGGCTCGGCCTCAGGCGCCGTCACCGTCGTCCCCGGCCCGGCGGTAGAGCAGGGCGAACCCGGCGGCGGCGCCGAGCTGTGTCACCATCGAGAGGAGGTCGAGCGGGCGGAGCAGGTGGGCGTCGCTGAACAGGGTGGTGAGCCCGACGCGGTGGCCGTAGCCGTCGACGCTCGGGAGGAGCCCGCCGTGGCCGCCGAGATGCCACCAGACGTAGCCGGCCGACCAGGCGAGCATCACCGCGATTCCGAGCGCGTACAGGCGGCGCTCGTCCGTCCCGGCGTAGAGCGCGACCACACCCGCCATCACCAGCGCGCCCGTGAGGACGAACAGCGGCGGGCGGGGGTCGGGCATCGTCCCCGCGGCGAGATAGAGCACCGTCCGTGGCGTCCCCCACCAGACGTGGACGGACGCGGCCACGAGCGCGAGCCCGACGGAGACGAGCCTGAGCGGATCGAACGCGCCGCCCGCCGCCGTCTCGGTGGCGTGCTCGTTCACGCCGACCGGTCGGGGATCGCCGGACATACGCGTGTCGGTCCCGGGGTCAGAACTCGACGCGCCGGACGTAGGACAGATCGCGGATCGCGACCAGGAGCTCGCCCGGCAGGCGTCCGTCCGTGACGAGGTGGAGCTTCGGGTCGTCGGTGAACTCGGGGTCCTCGCTGACGATCTGGCGGATCGGGATCTCCCGCTCCGCGATCAGCCCCGTCACCTCCGCGACGATGCCGTGGGCGGCCGAGTCCTCGACCCAGACCGTCAGGACGGCCAGATCGAGCACCGGCGCGAGATCCATCAGGCTCGGGATGGCGGCGATGTTCTGGAAGACCCGCCGCAGCGCCGGATCGTCGAGGATCGCGTCGGTCGTGGCGTCGACCACCCGCCGGTCGACGTCGAGCTCGCGCGCGATCCCCGTGTCGGGAATCTCGATCCCGCCCGAGACGACCCGGCCGTCGTCGTTGACCGAGAAGCCCCGCTCCAGCAGCAGCCTGACCACCGCCTGCTGGCTGGGGCTGCCCTCGAACTCGGCCATGATCTCGTCGAAGCCGCTCGTCATCGCCCCCGTTCCCGTCGCCGCGGACATAGCGGTGACGGTCGCGGGGCGAAGGCCTTTGCCCGGCGCCGCCGACCGACGGCCATGGCTCGCGTCGCACGACTCACCGTCTACCCGGTGAAAGGCCTCGACGCCCACGACCTCGACGCCGTCCGGCTGCTGCCCGGCGGGACGCTCGCACACGACCGGGCGTACGCGCTGGTCGACGCCGACGGCACACGCTGGAACGCCAAGCAGTCGGCGCTCTTTCACCGCCTCGACGCCGACTACGAGCCCGAGACCGGCGCGTTGACGATCACCCACGGCGACGGGACGGCGCGGTTCGATCTGCCCGCCGAGCGCGACCGGGCCGGCGACTGGTTCTCCGAGCTGTTCGACGCCGACCTCGAGTTGCGCCACGACGACGCCCTCGGCCACGTCGACCGGCGCCGGGCCGGGCCGTCGGTGATCAGCACCGCCACGGTCGAGACGGTCGCGGGCTGGTTCGACGACCTCGGGCCGGCGGCGGTGCGCCGGCGGATGCGCGCCAACGTCGAGGTGGCGGGCGTGCCGGCGTTCTGGGAGGACCGCTTCGTCGGCGACGACGCCCCCGCCTTCGAGGCCGGGGGCGTCCGGTTCGAGGGCGTCGAGCCCTGCGCCCGGTGTGTGGTGCCCGAGCGCGACCACGAGACCGGTGCCCACGACCCCGCCTTCCGCGAGCGCCTCGTCGAGCGCCGCCGCGAGACGTTCCCCGGCTTCGCCGACCCCGAGGCCTTCGACCACGGCTACACCCTGATGCTGATCGCGCGGGTGCCCGAGGCCGACCGGGGCGCGACGCTCCGGGTCGGCGACGCGGTCGCCGTCGTCTAGAGCTCGCCTTTCGTGCTCGGCGTGTCGGTGCGGCGCTCGTCCAGCCGGGTCGCGTCGTCGAGCGTCCGGGCCAGGCCCTTGAACAGCGCCTCGATCTCGTGGTGGGCGTTGCGCCCGGTCAGCTCGACGTGGAGGGTGAGCCCGGCGGTCGTGGCGAGCGACCGGGCGAAGTGACGCGCCATGTCGCTCGTGAGCCCGCCCACCCGCTCCGCGGAGAACGAGCCGGCGAACTCGACGTGGGGCCGGCCCGAGACGTCGATCACGACGGCCGCGACGGCCTCGTCGAGTGGCACCCGGCGGTCGGCGAACCGGCGGATCCCCCGGCGGTCGCCAAGCGCCTCGTCGAAGGCCGCTCCGAGCACGATGGCGACGTCCTCGACGGTGTGGTGGTCGTCGACCCCGAGGTCGCCCTCGCACCGGACGGTCAGATCGAACAGGCCGTGGCGGGCGAACGAGTCGAGCATGTGATCGAGAAAGCCGACACCGGTGTCGATCTCGCTCTCGCCGTCGCCGTCGACGTCGAGGGTCAGTTCGACCCGGGTCTCGGCCGTCTCGCGGGTCCGGGCGGCGGTCCGCTCCATGCCTCCGCTCGCGGCCGGCGGTACAAGGCCGTTGCGGCGCGGTCGAGCCCCGGTAACGGCCGACTAACTATCCGGAGCGGTGGGCTACGATCGACCGATGTCGATCGTGAAGGCTCTCGACAGGCTCAGACAGCCGGAGTACACCGGCGAGAACAGGTGTGGGCCGTGTACGGCGGTGAACGTCGTCCTGGCGGTCGCGCTGGCGGTCGCCGTCGGCGCGGTCTGGCTCCCCGCCGGGCTGGCCGCCCTCGCCGTCTCGCTGGCGGCCATCTACCTGCGGGGCTACCTCGTGCCGGGGACGCCGACGCTGACCAAGCGCTACCTGCCCGAGCCGGTGCTGGCGCTGTTCGGCAAGGCAGGGCCCGACCACCCGGAGCCGCCGGCCGACGTCGATGTCGAGACGGTGCTCGACGAGGCGGGCGTCCTGCGGGAGTGTCCCGACCGCGACGACCTCTGTCTCACCGACCCGTTCCGGTCGGCCTGGCGCGAGCGGATCGCGGCCCGCCGCGGGGCCGACGACCGCGAGATCCTGCGCGACCTGCTCGGCGGTCCCGCATTCGGCGACGTCGACGCGGACCGCTACGAGATCGAGCCGGTCGGCGACGCCTACGTCGCCAGCGTCGGCGACGTGCGCATCGCCCAGTGGGAGTCGCGGGCGGCCTACGTCGCCGACGCCGCCGCGGCCGACCTGCTGGCCGAGCGCTACGCGCCGTGGCGGGGGCTGGACTTCGAGCGCCGGGCGACCGTCCTCGGGGCGCTCCGGCTCTGGCTCGACCGCTGTCCCGAGTGTGACGGCCCCGTCGCCCTGGGCGGCGAGACCGTCGAGTCGTGCTGTCGGGCCCGCGAGGTCGTCGCGGCCTCCTGTGCCGACTGCGGCCGGCGGCTGCTCGAGACCGGCGTGGGCCCCGAGGCGATGGCGACGGCCGACGAGGCGGGCGCGTCGGCGTAGCCGTTTGGCCCTCAGTCCATCCGTGTGAGATAGAGCCAGCGCCGGGTCCAGAACTGGTAGGCGACGGCGACGGCGAACAACACGAGGAAGACGCTGGCCCAGAGCACGGGCTCGACCAGCCGGACACCCGGAACCTCCGCGACCGAGAGCACGACCGAACAGAGCCCGACGATGCCGAGCCAGCGGTAGAACGACGCCCACGTGACGCCGTAGGCGGTGACCACCTCCATGTAGAGGTCGACCTCCTTGGCCGGCGCGTTCAGCGAGATCGTCTTGCGGTCGCGGTCGTAGTCGACGATGTCGAGGTCGTTCAGCTTCGGCAGGTGGGTCTGGTGGAGCGAGACGTAGACGCTCTCGCGGATGTTCTTCGGCGGCGGCGACTCCCCGGTCTCCAGGCTCGCCACCCGCTCCGAGAGCTCCCGCAGCCGGATCTCTCGCTTCTCGCGCTGGAGTAGCTTCAGCACGCGACGCCGGCGGTCGTTGCGGAGCACGTCGTGGATCGTCGTCTCCTGCAGGCTCGTGCCCTCCTCGCTCCCGATCGCCATGTGGGGGACACCCGTCGGCGGCGGTTTAGCTATAGGCCGCCTACACGCCCGCCGCCCCGTGGTAGGGGCTCACTAGGACCGGTCCGGTCGGCGGTAATCCGGACGGAAGCCGGACGGCCGGCCGGTAATCCGCCGTTTCCGGGCGCGAACGCCCCGAAACGGGCGTATCCGGCGGGGGCGGGCGCTCGAAGCCACGAGCGGGCCGTCGTCGGGCCACTAGGCGGTCGCTACCGGTCGGTGTCCCGTGTCGAACCGGCGATTAGCTATGAGCGTGTCGGGACTGGAACCGAGCGACGAGACCCACGACGGCTCCGGCCTCGACGGGCCGCGGCGCGTTCGACTCCGCCGGTGGGCGTTCCCCGAGAGGGGGAGGCAACCAAGATGAGCGACAACGGAAACTTCGAGATCTCGCGCCGCAAGGCCCTGGCCGCGGTCGGTTCGATCGGCGTCGCGTCCGCCGGTGCCGGCCTCGGTACGAGCGCCTTCTTCAGCGACCAGGAGACGTTCGCCAACAACACCCTCACCGCCGGCAGCCTCGACCTCAAGGTCGACTTCGAGGAGCACTACGCCGACTGGATGGGCGCCGAGTCCGAGTTCGACGTCGATATGGGCGTCCCCGAGGACGAGGCCGACATCTACCTGCCCCCGGGTCCGGACGCCGACTCGCTCGCACGGCCCATCTCGCTGGCGTTTCCCAACGCCACCGTCGCCGACTTTTTCGACGCCACCTCCATCGACGCCTACCCCGACACCGACGGCGACGGGATCCAGGACTTCCCCGAGGGCTTCGACATCTGCGAGGAGAACGCCGACACGCCCGACGTGCTCAGCTCCGACCTGCGCACCCCCGAGTACGTCGGCGACCCGCTGATCGAACTCGACGACGTCAAGCCCGGCGACTTCGGCGAGGTCACCCTCTCGGCACACATCTGTGACAACCCCGGCTTCCTCTGGCTGTTCTGTGACAACTTCTCCGAGGCCGAGAACGGCATCACCGAGCCCGAGGCCGACGACCCGGACGAGGACGGCACCGACGACGGCGAGCTGGCCGAGACCATCGAGGTCCGGGTCTGGCGCGACGACGGCGACAACATCTACGAGCCCGAGGCCCAGCCGGTCGACGTCTATCACCTGATCGACAACTCGGGGACGATGGAGCAAAACATCGTCGACGAGGGCACCGAGCGCCGCAAGGAGGAGTCGGCCGCCAACGTCGCCACCGGCGCGGCGACCGCCCTCGACGGGCTGGGCGTGCCGGTCGAGCAGACGGTCGCGACGATGGCCGGCGAGGACGACACGACCGACGAGCTCATCGAGGACTCGGACGATCTGGGGACGGTGGTGGACGCGATCGAACAGACCCGCGGAGCCAGCGGTGGCACGCTCAGCGCAGGCGATTTCGTCGCGGGGCTGGAGTCGGCGGAGGCCGATCTGGTCACGGACGACCCGGACGACACGAACGACGACAACATCCTGGTGATCTTCACCAACGGCGACAGCCGGCCGAGCCAGCAGAGCGACCGCGAGGACATCTTCGCGGCGGCGGACGCGCTGAAGCAGGCGGGCGTCGAGATCAAGACCGTCGTGTTCGGCGGTCTGCTGGACCAGGAGATCGCGTTCCACGAGGAGATCGCCGACGAGCTGATCCGGGTCGAGCGCAGCGCCGATCAGGCGGCGCTGGACACCGAGGAGGACGACGCGGTCGGCGACATCGCGGACAACGTCGAGGTGGTGCTGGAGGGCGAGGAGGAGCTGTTCCGCGGGACGCTGGCGGGGTTCTGCGAGGAGTACGAGTTCGACCCGGAGAACGGGAATCTGGGCCTGCCCCTGGAGGGCGACCTGCCGGCCGCGGAGGGCGGCGGAACCGGTCGGAACTGCTTCTCGGGGTCGACCGAACACTTCATCGGGTTCGAGTGGTGGCTGCCGATCGACCACGGGAACGAGGTGCAGACGGACTCGGTGCAGTTCGATCTGGGCTTTTACACGGAGCAGTGCCGGCACAACGACGGCGAGGGCATGGCCAACCGGGAGGAGGAGGAGCCCCAGCCGGCCTGATCGCGTCCGTCTGAGACGGCGATCCCGGCCCGCGCGGGTGCGAGACGGCGGTTCGACTCCGCCGGCGGGCCCTCTCGGAGAGAGCATGATCGACACGCACGGGGCGGACGGCCGGGATCGGGGGCCGACCAGCGGTGCCGGTCCCCCCGCGGCGTCGGGACCGGGCTCCGGACGGGGGGGCGACGCGTGAGCGAGGAGGTCGACCTCTCGCGCCGGACGGTGCTGGGCGTGCTCGGCACGACCGGCGTGGCCGCGCTCGGGGCGGGCTTCGGGACGACCAGCTACCTCTCGGACTCGGAGGTCGCCCGGGCCAACAGCCTGACCGCTGGCCGGCTCGACCTGAAGGTCGCCTGGGCGCAGTTCTACGATCCCGACGGAGGCTCGGAGGTGCCGGTCAACGCCGCGCCCGACGAGAACGGCGACCGGCGCCAGGACCCGCTCTTGACCCGAAGCGAGATCGCCGACCGGCAGTTCGGCCGGCCGCTGTCGGCGCTGACCGACGCCGAGCGCGCGACCGTCGACGAGACGTTCCGCGAGCAGTTCGCCGACGACGCGAACCCGCCGCTGATCGCCCCGGGGCGGCTCGAGGACGCGGTCGTGGCCGGCAACGCGGGGGTGACACGCCCCGACGGCTACATCCAGCCGGGCGACGCCGGCCGGGTCACCTTCGACGTCCACCTGTTCGAGAGCCCGGGCTTCGTCCGGCTCCAGGGCGAGCTGTTCGAGGACGCGGAGAACGGCCTGACCGACGGCGAGACGGGCAACGAGGGGGCGATCGGCAACGACGGCGGCGATCCCGATCCGGACTCGGGCGAACTCGCCGAGAAGCTGCTGGTCTCGGCCTGGCTCGACCCGAACGGGAACGGCGACGTCGACGACGCCGAGACGGACGGGGTGTTGTTCGAGGACCGCCCGCTCCGCGGGGCGTTCGAGGATCTCTCGACCGGGCGAGGGGTGCCGATCGACTTCGTCCCCGACAGCCCCTCGACGGTCGAGTGTCTCGAGAACTCGACGACCCGGCGGGTCACCGTCGCCTGGCGGCTGCCGGCCGACGTGGGCAGCGTCGTCGAGACGGACTCGGTGACGTTCTCGCTCGGCGTCTTCGCCGAGCAGTGTCGCCACAACGTCGTCGAGGCGACCGACGGGGACGCGGAGCCGGCGCTGGTCTCCACGTCGGCTCCGAGCTGGATCGCGTTCGGGCGCGCGAGGGGCGGCCCCGACTCGGTCCGGTTCGTCTACGAGGACGCCCGCGACGCGGTGACGGTGACGCCGCTGGAGTCGGGCTACGAGATCGACTGGCAGACCGACACCGGGGTGCGCCTGCTGGCGGTCAAGACGGGGATCGGGAGCCGCGCGCCGAACACGAACGCGCGCGGGATCACGAACGTCTTGCTCGACGAGCCGGCGACGAGCGGCCGGGTCGTGATCCCGGCCGACGGCCGGCCGGCGACGGCCGATCAGACCGATCCCTGTCCGTTCCCGGCCGACCTCGAGGGGCGGTCGTACGCCGGCAAGAAGCTCGATCTGACCGGGAGCTTCGAGGTGGCGACGATCGAGCCGTCCGCGGGGGACGACTGTACGGCCGGCCGGTCGTCGGAACGGCGGGGTGGGTCGTCGTGATCGACGAGCTCAGCCGGCGTCGGCTGTTGCTCGGGGCGAGCGGGCTGGGGGCGGCGACCGTCGGTGCGGGGCGGGTGCGGGCCGCGCTCGGGCTCGATCCCGTGTCGCTGACGCGGGCGGCGACGGTCGGGCCGCTCTCGTTCCGGTGGCGCGAGGCGTACAACGGCCGGGTGCTGGAGTCGACCGGCTTCGGGGCCCCACCCGAGGGGACGGCCGGCGACGCCGTCGTCTCGATCCCCGAGGCGATGCCCGGCGACGCCGGCTCCCTGGTGGCCGAGATCGGCACGGAGCCGGACGCGACGGGCTACGAGGACGGCGTCCGGGTCTCGCTCGGGCTCTTTCTGTGTGACGTCTCGGAGAACGGGCTGACCGAGCCCGAGGCGGCGGTCGACTCGACGCCGAACCAGGGGGAGCTCCAGGAGCACGTCGACGTCACGCTCTGGTACGACACCGGCGTCGGCGGGATCGACCTGATGGGCGCACAGAACGAGACTCCGGACCCGGGCGAGCCGATCCTGATCACCGACGTACCGATCGGGACCGCGGGCGTCGAGATCGACTGCGACGCGCCCCTGGCCGACCAGATCACCGACGAGGACCTGGTGGCGCTCGACCCCGAGCCGGAGACGCTCGGGACCGACTGTCTGACCGACGAGCTCTCGGTGACGCTCGGGTTCGCGTGGTCGATCGACGAGGACGTGGGCAACGTGATCCAGACCGACCGGATCGGCCTCCAGCTGACGTTCGTCTCGGAGTCGTGTACGTGAGCCCGACGGGAGCCGGCCCCGCGAGCGGCGTCAACGACCCCTTACCGGCCGCTAGGCCGTGGCTAACTAATCCCTCTCCGGGGCTCTCGGGGAGACGGGAGGGAGCACTCCGGCCACGATGACCTGGACGCGACGCGGGCTGGTGC
Source organism: uncultured Haloferacaceae archaeon (assembly GCA_964567195.1). Lineage (GTDB taxonomy): Archaea > Halobacteriota > Halobacteria > Halobacteriales > Haloferacaceae > CAZMLQ01. Next base: position 18,949 of record CAZMLQ010000007.1, read on the forward strand.
GGTCGGTCGCCGTTGCCGGCACCCTCGGCGCGGTCTGTGGTGCCGGCACGAGCGCGCTGTTGACCGACGAGTTCGTCGCCGGCTCCGAGACGGCGCCCAACGAGGTGCGGGTCGCCGAGTGGAGCGTCGAGCTGGCGACGACCGCGAGCACGCTCACGCTGGCGGCCCGCTCGGGCCCAGCGGCCGACGCCGACGCGGTTGCGGCTCTCGACGACGCCGAGGACGCCGCCCCGCCACAGATGTACTTCGACGTGGTCGGCGAGAACGGCGAGCGGGCGACCCCCTGCCGGATCGATCTCGGGGCGGCGACCGCCTCGGTCGGGCTCCGGATCGAGGGTGCCCCGCCGGCGCTGGCCGAGGCGCTCTACCTCCAGGTCGGCAGCGCGACCGACCCCGTGATCCCCGCGACGCCGGTGGCCGCGTTCGCCGACGGGCGGCGGGTGCTCGAGTGTGTCACCGGCAGTCTGATCCTGCCACTCGTCTGGCGCCTCGACACCGATCCACCGCCGGACGGCGAGTACGGCCTCGAACTCACCCTCACCGCCACACGATGCTGAGCACACCGACACCCGACCCCGCCGGACGGACGCCCCGCCCGTCAGCCGCCGTGCCGTGCCCCGAACGGGCGCCGACCGTGGAGGGCCGTCCGTGATCCCGACGCCCGACCGCGACCGGCTCCGGTCGGGGCTCTCGACCGCGTTCGATCTCGCCGCCGTCGTGGTCGTGATCGCCGTGGTGGTGCCGTTCGCGATCCACGCGATGCCGGGGCTGATCGGCGCCGACCACAGCTTCGTCGTCCTCTCGGGCAGCATGGAGCCGACGATCAGCCCCGGCGACGTGGTTGTGGTCGAGGAGGTTCCGCCCGGCGAGATCGAGCGCGGCGACGTGATCACCTACGCCGAGGGCCGCGCGGGCACGCCCCCGACCACCCACCGGGTGGTCGAGATCCGCCGGACCGAGGCCGGCCCACGGTTCGTCACCCAGGGCGACGCCAACGAGGAGCCAGACCCCAGCGCGATCGAGGCCGACCGGGTGATCGGCGCGCGCTCGCTCGTGATCCCGTACGTCGGGCACGTGATCCGCTTTGCCAACACGACCACCGGCTTTCTCGCGCTGGTCATCGCGCCGCTGGGCCTGTTGATGCTCTCGGAGCTCCGGTCGGTGCTCCGCGAGGGGACCGGCGGCGACGGCGGCGACGGCGGCGCGAACGGCCCGCCCGTCCCGGTCAAGCGGACGGTGGCCGCCCCCGTGGGAGCGACCGACGGCGCCGCGACCGCGACGGCGGGCGCGGACGCGAGCGACGACGCCTCGCTCACCCTCACCGGCACCGACGTCCGGCTCACGGTCGGCGTGCTGGTGCTGGTCACGCCCTACACCGGCTACGTCGCCTACCAGCTCCGGACGGCGTGGGCGCTGACCGCCGCCTTCGCGGCCGGCTGTCTGTTCCTGTTCGCGCTCGCGGTGCTTCTCACGGTCGGGGACGGCGAGGACGCGCCCACGACCGAGCCGGCGGTGGTCGACGCCCCGGGGGCGGGGGCGCTCCCGGACGCCGAGGCGCGGGTGGCCGACCGCGCCGACCCCGAGGGGGGTGACGACTGATGGCCGACGACCGGGGAGGGGACGCCACCCGGACGCTCGCGGTCGCGACGGCGTTCGCGCTCGCGTTCGCGCTGACGGTCGCGGCCGGCGCGGGCGGGTTCACCGCCGCCGCGCTGATCGACGGCGACTCGACCCCGGTCTCGGTGACGATCGACACCCAGGTCGAGGCCCCGTCGACGGACGAGACCGAGACGCCGGCGAACGGAACGGGGACGCCGACGCCGGCGAACGGGACGGAGACGCCCACGACCACACCCACGCCGATCCCGACGCCGGCGAACGCGACGGAGACCCCGACGCCCACCGAGACGCCGACCCCGACCGAGACGCCCACGCCGACCCCGACCGAGACGCCCACGCCGACCCCCACCGAGACGCCGACCAACGACACCGCGCCCGGTCCGCCGGACGATCCGCCGCGGCGCGGAAGCGGCGGCTAGCCCGCGCCCGCGGTCCCGTCCTCGTTCCGTTCCGTTCCGTCCCGTCCCGTTTCGCGTTCGCCTCCGCTCCGTCGCCGGCGTGTCGCCTCTCGCCTCTCTCAGGCCCCCGTCCCCGCCTCGTTCGCCTCGTCGAGCGTGAACCGGCCCTCGTAGAGCGCGGTTCCGACGACGGCGGCGGCGGCGCCGGCCTCGCGAAGCGCCCCCAGGTCGTCGAGGGTGGCGACACCGCCGCTGGCGACGACGGGGATGTCGACGGCGTCGACGACGCGGGCCACGCGGTCGGCGCGCACGCCGGCCAGCCGGCCCTCGACGTCGACGTCGGTGTAGAGGACGGCGGCGGCGCCACGCTCGGCGTAGCGGGCGGCCGCGGTCGCGGGGTCGAGGCCCGTCCCCTCGGTCCAGCCCTCGACGACCACCTCGTCGTCGCGGGCGTCGAGGCTGACGACGACGCCTTCGGGGTAGTCGGCGGCGAGGTCGGCCACGAGCCCGGGATTCTCGACGGCGGCGGTGCCGAGGATCACCCGGTCGACGCCGCCGTCGAGCAGGCCCGCGGCGTCCGCGTAGCTCCGGATCCCGCCGCCGACCTGGAGGTCGACCCCGTCGACGGCCTCGGCGACGGCCGCGATGGCGTCGGCGTTGGCGCGCTCGCCGTCGAACGCGCCGTCGAGATCGACCAGGTGGAGGGTGCACGCGCCGGCCCCGACCCACCGCTTGGCGGCCGCGATCGGGTCGCCGTGGCGCGTGCCGGTGTCGCGCTCGCCGCCGACCAGCTGGACCGCCTCGCCGTCCTCCACGTCGACCGCCGGAACGACCTCGAACGCCGGGAACACGGCAGTCAGGACGGCGCCCGGCCACCTAAGCGCGTCGGGGTGGGGTCGCTCCACAACGACTTTTTCCGCGGCCGCCGGACCGCGGGCATGGAGCTCTTCGGGTCGAGCGGGGTGCGGGGGACCATCGGGGACGCGATGACCCCGGCGCTGGTGCTCGACGTGGCGCGGGCCGCGGGGGCGGTCTGGGGGGACGACGGCGCCGACCGGGTCGCGGTGGCCCGGGACACCCGGACCTCGGGCGCGATGCTCGCGGACGCGGCCGCGAGCGGGCTGGCGAGTGTCGGGCGCGATCCGGTCCGGCTCGGCCGCCTGCCGACCCCCGGTGTCGCCGGCTACTGCGCCGCCGAGTCCGTCCCGGCGCTGGTCGTCACCGCCTCGCACAACCCGCCGAGCGACAACGGGCTGAAGCTGCTCGGCCCGGACGGGGTCGAACTGACAGCCGCCGAGTTAGAGCGCGTCGAGGCGGGCCTCGACGCGGCCGACGACGCCGCGTGGGACGCGGTCGGGACGCCCGTCCGGGTCGCGGACGCCACGGAGCGCTACGTCGCCGACCTGCTGGCGGCCGCCGACCGCGACCGGATCGCGGCCGCGGACCTGACGGTCGCGCTCGATCCCGGCCACGGCGCCGGCGCGCTCACCTCGCCGGCGCTTTTTCGTCGTCTCGGCACCGACGTGGTGACGGTCAACGCCCAGCCCGACGGCCACTTCCCCGGTCGCGACCCCGAGCCGGTGGCCGAGCGGCTTGGCGACCTCCGGCGGCTGGTCCGGGCGGCGGACGCCGACCTCGGGGTCGCCCACGACGGCGACGCCGACCGCGCGGTGTTCGTCGACGAGCGGGGTCGGTCGATCCCGGGCGACGCCTCGCTGGCCGCGCTCGCGGCCGCGACCGTCGGGCCGGACGACGCCGTCGTCGCCGCGGTCAACGCCTCCCAGCGGCTGGTCGACGTGGTCCGGGACGCGGGTGCGCGCCTCGAACTCACGCCGATCGGGGCGACACACCTGATCGAACGGATCCGGACGCTCCGCGCCGAGGACGTGTCGGTGCCGGTCGCGGGCGAGGGCAACGGTGGCGTCTTCTTTCCCGACCACCGGCTCGTCCGCGACGGGGCCTACGCCGCCGCCCGTCTTCTCGAACTCGTCGCCGAGCGACCGGCGAGCGAGCTCGTCGCCCCTCACCTCGACCACCACCTCGTCCGGCGCTCGGTCGGCTACGACGACGCCGACGGGCGGACGGCCCTGCTCGACGCCGCCGCGGCCTACGCGGCCGACGCCCCGGTCGAGCCGGAGACGACCGACGGCTACCGCCTCGAGTTCGAGGACGGCTGGGTGCTCGTCCGGCCGTCGGGGACCGAGCCCAAGATCAGGATCTACGCCGAGGCCCGCGACGCCGACCGGGCGCGGGCGCTCGCGGACGAGGCGCTCGCCGCGCTCGAGCGGGCCTGAACGTCGGCGTCAGTCCCCGCCGCCCGACAGCGCCCCCGCGAGCTCGTCGCGCGCGCGCCGGAGCGCCGCGAGCTCGTCCCCGACCGCGCCCCGGCGAAGCCGGTCGCGCTGGGCGTCGGTCAGCGCCGTCCGGGCCTCGGCGGCCTCGCGCAGCCGGTCGTAGTCGGGCTCGCGGGTCAGCTCGCGCACCGCCCGGGCGCGCTCGACGGTCGCCTCGTCGGCGAACCGGCCGACGACGGCGATCAGCTCCCGACAGCGGTGGCGGAGCTCGGCCGCCGGCGGCGGCGGCCAGCCGATCGTCAGCGCCTCGCCGTCCAGCCGCTCGAGGTAGGTCCGGTGGGTCGCGACCCGGGCCCGGAGCGCGCCCGGATCGTCGACGTAGTGATCGAGCTTCGAGGCCGAGTAGCCGGCGTACTCGAGCAGGGTGTCGACCGGCTCCGCGCCCGCCGGCGCCGACGCGACGTACTCGCGGAGGTCGCGCGGCGGCGCGCGAAACGTCACCAGCGGGTAGCGCTCGGTCGTCTCGAGCAGGTCGAACAGGTCGCGCGCGCTCGCCTCGGCGCGGTAGCGGTCGAACGCCGCCCGCACGGCGTCGTCGTAGTCACCGATCGGCTCGCGCAGGCGCCCGACCGGCGCGTCGAGGTCGGCCTCGCCCAGCCGGACCAGCCGCTCGAGCGTCTCGATTCGCTCCTCGACCGCGTCCAGGCGCTCGCGGGCCTCGTGGCGCACCCGGCGGAACCGCTCGTCGGCCTCCTCGCGGCGCTCGAGCAGCGAGACCGTCTCGGCCGCCGGCCCGAGCTCCTCGCGGGCGGTCTCGAAGTCGCGATCGCGGAGCCGCCGGCGGTCGACCGTCTCGGCCGCGGCCTCGAACGCCTCGCGGGCGGGCAGGTCGTCGTCGAGCCCCTCGACCAGCCCGGCGAAACGCTCCTGGAACTCCACGTAGGCCTGGAAGTCGCCGGTGCCGGTCGCGGACTCGCGGTAGCGATCCAGGAGTCCGGTCGCCTCGCGGTAGGCGTCGGCGGCGGCCGTCACCGCGGCCTCGCCCCGGTCGGTGACCCGCTCGCGCGCCCGTCTCCGCTCGGCGCGCAGCCGCTCGAGTCGGTTCGCGAGGTCCGACACCGCGTCGGGGTCGACCGGCCCGTCGGCCGCCGCGTCGGTGTCCGCGCTCGCGGTCACCCGTACACCTCGTCGGGATCGAACACCCGCTCGCCGTCGGTCCGGCCGTCGATCGTGCGGTGAAAACAGGAGCGGTGGCCGGTGTGACAGGCCCCACCGGTCTGCTCGACCCGGTAGAGCAACGCGTCGGCGTCGCAGTCGACACGGATCTCGCGCACCCGCTGGACGTGGCCGCTGGTCGCGCCCTTCTCCCAGAGCTCGTCCCGGCTCCGCGAGTAGTAGTGGGCACGCCCCGTCTCGCGGGTCCGCGCGAGCGCCGCCGGCGAGACGTACGCGAGCATCAACACCGCGCCCGTCTCGGCGTCCTGGGCGACCGCGGGCACCAGCCCGTCGGCGCCGAAGTCGACGTCGACCGCGGCGTCGATGTCGACCCCGCCCGCGTCGCCCGCGTCGCCCGCGTCGCGCTCCTCGTTCGAGCCGGTCTCTGCCATGCCCCACCGGAGCGCCCTCGCGCCGATAGGTCTTGTGTCGGCTACACCAGTCCCAGCGCGGCCAACAGCCCGAACAGGAGGTCGCCGTAGGTGAGCGCACAGACCAGCCCGACGAACACCGGCACGAGGAAGGGCACGCCCGGCGAGACCCGCACCCGATCGCGCTCGACGACCGTCTCCAGCCCCTCGCGCAGCGTCGCCGGGTCGGTCCCGTACGCGCTCCCGTCGAGGGCGTCGAGGAAGGCCACCGCCGCCCAGTCGTCGTCGGGAGCGGGCGTCGGCTCGGGCGCCGATTCGCGCGCGTCCGTCCGGGGCGTCGGCGGGGGCGTGTCGACCGCGCCGTCGCCCGGCCGGTAGGTGCGCCCCAGGCTCGCGGGGTCGCGGTACTCGTCGGGCCGGGCCCGGACGGCCGCCAGATCGAGCCCGCGCCAGCGCAGGTACATCCGGAGGGCGTCCAGATCGAGCCCCGAGCGGGTCGATCCCTCGCGGGTCTCGAACAGCCGGCCGTGGCGCCCGGGCAGATCCTCGACCGCCACCCGGCGGGTGACGGGCGCCAGCGGCGAGCGGTCGCCGGCGGCGACGTTGCGGAGGCCGAGGACGACGGGGTAGGCCAGCCCGACGAGCACGGCGTTCGAGAGGACGGTCATCGAGAGCACGCCCAGTGTCGTCCGCTCGACGGGGAGGGCCACCCCGGGCAGGTAGTAGGTGGGGTAGGTGGGCAACAGGAGCGCAAGCGCCATCAGCGCCTTGGCGTCGGCGCCGCCGAAGCCACCGAGGCGCCAGAAGACGTACGCGAGCGGGACGACGAAGCCGACCGAGAGCCCCGCACGGACGAGAAACCACCGGTCGCCGAGCCCGGTCAGGGGCGCCCGGTCGAGCAGGCCGGCCCCGAGCAGGACCGCCCCCAGCCCCGCGAGCGGGAGCCAGACGACGTTTGGCACCCGGCGGGTGCGGACGTCGAGCCAGGCGGCGTAGCCGAGCACCGGCACGGCGAGCAGCCTGAGCAGGTCCGGAACGGTGCCAAGCGCCATCGCTCGCCGGAGGTGGGGCGGAGAGTTAGGCGTTACGTCCGGTCGGCGCCCCGTGCCGTCGTCCGTTCTCACCGGAGGCACTCGACGAACTCGCTCGCGTCGTCGAGGTACGTCCGGACGTACGGGTGGAGCTCCGACGGCGGCGTCTCGAACACGCGAACGTCGTCGTGTTGGGCGTCGGCGGCGGTCGGATCGTCGGTCGTCTCGACGACGAACCCGTTCGCGAGATAGTGTTTTCCGCCGCTCCCGGCGATGTCGGACTCGCCGTAGAGATGCTGGTACGCGCCGAGCGAGACGCCGATCTCGACGTCGATCCCGAGCTCGGTGCGCGCGACCCGGTGGACGGCCGTCTCGAGGCGCTCGCCCTTGTGAACCCGCCCTCCCGGCACGAACCACTCGCCTCTCGCGGGCCGGTTCCGGCGCTCGGCGAGCACGATCCCCGTCCCGGTCGACACCACCAAGTCGACCGAGACGATCGGCACGTTGCGCACGATCGTCTCCCACGCCTCGTCCTCGATCCACGGGACCGTCTCCGGGGTGTCGTCCGGCTCAGACACCGACGATCCGCTCCCGGTTTCGCTCGTACCAGTCGATGGTCTCCTCGAGACCGTCACGAAACGGCGTCGAGGCCTCCCAGCCGAAGCGCGCTCTCGCCCGGCTGGTGTCGAGGCGCCGCCGAGGCTGGCCGTCGGGTTTGGACGTGTCCCACTCGATCTCGCCTTCGAAGCCGGTCGTCTCGGCGATCAGTTCGACGAGACTCCGGATCGAGATCTCTTCGCCGCTGCCGAGGTTGACCGGCTCGGAGCTGTCGTAGCGCTCGGTCGCGTCGAGGATCCCCTCGGCGGCGTCCTCGACGTAGAGGAACTCGCGGGTCGGCTCGCCGGTCCCCCACGCGGTGATCGACTCGGCGCCGCGCTCGCGCGCCTCGACGCACTTGCGTACGATCGCCGGGATGACGTGGGAGGTCTCGAGGTCGAAGTCGTCGCGCGGCCCGTACAGGTTCACCGGTAGTAGGTAGATGCTGTCGAAGCCGTACTGCCGGCGGTAGGCCCACGACTGGGTGTGCAGCGCCTTCTTCGCGATGCCGTACGGGGCGTTCGTCTCTTCGGGGTAGCCCTCGTAGAGGTCCTCCTCCGAGAACGGGACCGGCGTCTGCTCCGGGTAGGCACAGATCGTTCCGAGGATCGTGAACTTCTCGACCCCGAATCTTCTGGCCTGCTCGATCAGTTCGATCCCCATCACGGCGTTGTCGTAGAAGTATCGGCCGGGACTCTCGCGGTTGGCTCCGATACCGCCGACCGTCGCGGCCAGGTGGATCACGACGTCAGCCCCCGAGTCACCGAGCGCCCGCCGAACGGCGGCCCGCTCGCGGAGGTCGTACTCGGCGCTCCGGGGGACGAACACGTCGACGGCCTCCGACCGGGCCTCGAGCCGTTCGACCAGGTGGCTCCCCAGAAAGCCCGCACCCCCGGTGACCATCACGGTCCGGTCGTCCCAGAACGCACTCATCGCCAGTCGACCCGGCCGTACCAGGCGGACCTGTTGTTCGCGTACCAGTCGATGGTGCGCCGGATCCCCTCCGTCCACGAGACCTGTGGCTCCCAGCCGGTCTCGGCGTGGAGCTTCTCGTAGCCGACCAGTAGCTCCTCGACGTCGGAGTCGCCGGGACGGAACCGACTCTCGCGCTGGACGATCTCGGGCTCGTCCCAGTAGCCGTGTTCGGCCCCGACCGAGAGGATCGTCTCGGCCCACTCCCGCATCGAGATGTTCTCGCCGTAGCCGTAGACGTACTGCTCGCCGGGCGCCCCCTCGAGCGCGACGTGGAGGTGGCCTCGGACGCCGTCCTGGACGTAACAGAGGTCGCGTTTCGGCTCGAGATTGCCGAGTTCGACGATCTCGCGCTCGAGTGCCTGCGAGACGATCGTGCCGGTGATGTAGCGAGGGTTCTGACGCGGGCCGTAGTTGTTGAACATCCGCGTCGTGACCGTCGGCACCCCGTACGCGTCGTGGTAGTTCATCGTGAGAAAGTCCGCCGCCAGCTTCGAGGTGGCGTACACCGATGTCGGGTTCACCGGCGAGCGCTCGCTCAGGATCACTCGACCGTCCTCGACGTCGTGTTTGTCGGCCATCTCCTGGTCGACGTTGCCGTACTCCTCGCTCGTGCCCGCGGTGTCGAACTTGTCGATGTCCAGGTCGAGATCGACCACCGACTGGAGGAGGTTCAGCGTCCCGTTGACGTTCGCGTCGACCGTCTCGTACGGGCGGTTCCAGGACTCGCCGACGTGGGCCTGTGCGCCGAGATGGAAGACGAGGGCGTCGTCGTGGTCGCGCAGCGAGGTGAGCGCCTCTCGGACCGAGTGCCTGTCGCGCAGATCGCCGCGATGAATCGTGATCTGTTCGGCACGGTCGCGGATGTTGTTCAACTCCCCGCTCGAGGTGGCGCGCACGAAGGCGTGGACGTCCGCGCCGTGCTCACAGAGCGTGTCGACGAGGTGTGATCCGACGAAGCCGTCGGCCCCCGTCACGAACACGGCGCGTTCGGCCAGTCGTGGCCTCAGTCGCATTGACGACAGCTGAAACGGCGGCGCCCATTACCCTTCCGCTCCGCCACCGCCGCCCGGTCGCGGACGGCGCCGACGGAATCTCTCAGGATGAACGCGACGGACGCGCGGACACGTGAGGAACACGACGAGCGATCGGTGGCGGTTCGACGCCGTCCGGCCCCGGAGCCGAACGGTACGCGCTCAGATGACGCGGTTCTGGAGGTAGTCGAGGTGTTTCGCGTTGTAGACGA
>CAZMLQ010000008.1:0-26978 GCA_964567195.1 uncultured Haloferacaceae archaeon
GCCGCGGGCGTCGAAGAGGTGACCGCGCTGATGGAGCGCCGGGGATGAACACGGCAGAACAGTATCTCAAGGCCGTCTACCTGGTCCAGCGCTCGGCCGACGGCCCCGCCGCGACCGGGGCCGTCGCCGACGCGCTCGACGTCTCGCCGGCCAGTGCCAACGAGATGATCGGCAAGCTCGAGGACCGCGGGCTGGCCGAGCACGAGAAGTACAAGGGCGTCACCCTGACCGACGAGGGGGTGAGCCGGGCGCGGGACGCCCTGCGGACCTACTGCATCATCCAGCGCTTTCTCGCCAACGTGCTCGGCGTCGAGGAGTACCGGACCGAGGCCCGCGAGCTCGAGGCGGTGATCGACGACACCGTCGCCGACCGCCTCGACACGATCATCGACCGCCGGCCGGAGTGTCCGGACTGTTTCGACGCCGACTGCGACGCCTGCTGTTTCCTCGCCGGCGGCGCGGCCGCCGACTGAGACGACAGCTTTTCGACGCCCGCGACCGATCACCCGCACACAGTCCCGTGGTGTAGTGGCCAATCATCTGGGCCTTTGGAGCCCAGGACGGCGGTTCGAATCCGCCCGGGACTACTCCGAGACGAGCGCACGAGGGGCGGATCGTCCCCGGAACTCGAGACGGGGGGCGAGAGAGGGTCGGCGGCGCGACCGGAACACGGCGCGAGTCCGCCCGCGTCCGTCGGCGGGGAGCCGAGCCGACAGTCGACGGTCGACGTCGAGCGGGCGGCGCGAGCGACCGCCCGCGCTGTATCCCGGCAGTATGAATCCCCTGACCGGCCGAAGCCGACGACTTAGCCCCCGACGGACGCCGGACTCGCACGCACGTCCACCGACGAGGTCGACCTCTCCGGGCCGGACCTGACCGCCGACGACCTGCTCGTCCTCGAGGACCCCCACTTCGGGCCCGAGACGGTCGCGCTGGTGACCGGGGCGGCCTCGGGCATCGGACGGGCGACCGCGGTCGCCCTGGCCGCGAACGGACTCACCGTGGCCGGCGTCGACCGCGACGAGGCAGGGCTGGCGGGGACCGTCGACGCCGCGTCGTCGGTCAGGTCGGCCTCGACCGTCTCGACCGACCCGGTCGCCCCGACCGACGCCGCGGCGGTCGAGCCGGCGGTCGAGCGGGCGGGCGAGGCGGGGACGCTCCGCTACGTCGCCAACGTCGCGGGGCTCCAGCACGTCGCCCCGCTGGCGGCGTTCCCGATGGAGCGATACGACCTGTTGCTCGACGTGATGGTGCGTGCGCCCTTCCAGATCGCGAAGCTGGCGGTCCCACACGTCCGCGGGACCGACGACGGCGTGGGCGCGATCGCCAACATGTCGCCGATCCACGGCCACTACGCGACGGCGGACAAGGCGGCCTACGTGACGGCGAAACACGCGATTCACGGTCTGACGCGGGCGATCGCGGCAGAGGGCGACGGCTCGTTGCGGGGCTTCTCGGTGAGCGTCGGCTACGTGCTGACACCGCTGATGGCCGACCAGATCGCCGACACCGCCGCCGGGCGGGGGATCGGCGAGCGCGAGGTGGTCGAGGACGTGATGCTCGGTCAGGCCCGGACCAAGCGGATGATGACGCCGGCGGAGGTGGCGAACCTGTTCGTGTTCGGCTGCTCGCACCACGGCGCCCACCTGAACGGGGGCGACCTGCTCTGGGACGGCGGCTACACGAGCACGTATGTCTGAGGGCGGTACCGACGGCTCGCCGACGCAGGTGGCGATCGCCCGCCAGGGCGGGGGGAGCCACACGGCGTTCACCGCGGGCGTGCTCGAGGGGCTGTTCCGCGAGTGGCGCCCGGACTGGCGACTGGTCGGGATCAGCGGCACCTCGAGGGGCGCGTTTAACGCGCTCGTGGCCTGGCACGGGCTGGTCACCGGGGGTCCCGAGCGCGCGGCCGAGCTGCTCGACGCGCTGTGGGCCGATCTGGTCGCGACGCGGGGCGTGGACCGGCTGGCGAACGACTGGCTGGTCGGGCTCTCGCGGATCGGGGCCGCGGGCGTCCCGCTCCCGGCGGTGAGCCCGTACCTGACGCCGGGATCGCGACTCGCCCAGGATCGGCTCGTCGAGACCCTGGAGCGCCACGTCGACCTCGACGGGCTGGCCGACCGCTGGGCCGCCGAGGCGCCGCTCCTGGTCGTCGGCACCGTCGACATCAACAGGGGGGTGTTCGAGACGTTCGTCGACGAGGCGGTGACCCCGCGGGCGATGCTCGCGTCGGCCGCGGTGCCCGAGCTGTTCGAGGCGGTCGAGCTCCACGGCCACTACCACTGGGGCGGCCTGTTCTCGCAGAACCCGCCGATCGACGACCTGCTGACGATCGCGGCCGACCGCAAGCCCGAGGAGCTCTGGGTGGTCCAGATCAACCCACAAGAGCGCGCGGGCGAGCCCACGTCCCTCGGGGCGATCCGCGACCGGCGCAACGAGCTGGCGGGCAACCTCTCGCTCAACCAGGAGCTCCGGACCGTCGAACGGGTCGACGAGTGGATCGACCGCGGTCACCTGCCCGAGAGCGAGTTCCAGCGGGTCGCTGTCGACCGGATCGAGATGGACCGGGCCTACGCCTGCTCGACGAAGCTCGACCGCGCCGCCGGCTTCGTCGAGGAGCTGATCGGCCTGGGCGAGCGCCGGGCGGTCGAGTTGCTGGCCGAGCGGGCCGACACGCCCGCAGGGCCGGACACGGACTGACCGGCCGGGCGCCCGTTCGCCGGCCCCGCCGGGTGGCTCACTCGATCTCGATGGTGCGGGCGCGCTCGACCTCGGTCTTCGGGAGCGTGATCGTCAGCACGCCGTTTCGCATCCGGGCCGCGACCGCCTCGGTGTCGACCGCCTCGGGCAGCCGGATCGACCGGCGGGCCGAGCGGTGGCGACGCTCCCGGCGGACGTACTCGCCGTCGGACTCCTCGGCGGCCTCCTCGTGGTCGGCCTCGATCCGGAGGGTGTGGTCGGTGACGCTGATGCTCAGGTCCTCGCGCTCGAAGCCGGGGAGGTCGGCGGTGGCGACAAACCGCTCGTCCTCCTCGACCAGGTCGACCGGCACGGGCTCGCCGTCGCCGGCGAGGCCGAAGGGTGCGCTCGACTCCCAGGCCCGGGAGGCGTCGTCGAACTGGCGGCTCATGCGGTCGAAGAGGCGTTCGATCTCGTCGAACGGGTTGCTGCGGCTGCTCATTGGTGGCTCCGTCCTGGCGTAGGGACGTGAGGCTCAAAAATGGCGCGGCGATCCCCGGGACGCGGTAGGACCGGCGGCCTCAGCAGTACATGCCGCCGTTGACGTTGAGGATCTCGCCGGTGACGTACGAGGCGTCGGGCTCGAGCAGAAAGCGAACGGTACAGGCGATCTCCTCGGCCGCGGCGAAGCGATCGAGCGGGATCCGTCCGCGGATCCGATCTTTGATCTCCTCGCGGACGGGCTCGATCATGTCCGTGCGGGTGTAGCCGGGGGCGACGCAGTTGGCGGTCGAGCCGTGGGGGGCGAGCTCGAGCGCCAGCGACCGGGTGAACCCGAAGAGCGCGCTCTTCGAGGCGGCATAGTTCGACTGGCCGTAGTTGCCCTGCTGGCCCACCACGCTCGAGACGTTGACCAGCCGGCCCTCGTCGGCCGCCCGGAGGTCGTCGTAGAAGGCCTTCGTGCAGTTGAACGCGCCGCCGAGGTTGATGTCGATCACCCGGTGCCAGTCGTCGGCGTCGAGGTCGTCGAACCGGGCGTCGCTCGTCACGCCGGCGTTGTTGACGAGGGCGTCGACCGGGCCGAACGTCTCGTGGACCCGGTCGGCCATCGTCCGGACCGCCTCGCGGTCGCCCACGTCGGCACGGACGGGCAGCGCCGTGCCCGAGCCGTCGAGCGACTCGATCTCGTCGGCGACCGACTCGGCGGCCGTCTCGGAGGAGCGGTAGTTCACAACCACCCGCGCGCCCTGTCGCCCCAGTTCGAGGGCGACGGCGCGTCCGATCCCGCGGGACGCGCCCGTGACGACGCAGGTGTGCTCGGACAGCGGCCGCTCGGCTGCGGTCGCCCGGTCTGGCTCTGCCTCCTCTGGTGTCGTGTCGGCACTCATTGGTTGGGGGCTCCCCGGTGAAGGGGGTGGAGTAAGGGGGTAGGGGTCGGTGGGGATCGATCGAGCGCCCGCTCAGCCCGGCGGGGTCTCGGTCCGCTGGGAGTCGTCCGCCGCCGCGATCGCACGGTCGGGGGCGACGCCGAGCGAGTCGAGACCGTCCTCGACCGTGACGACCCCGTCGGCGGTCGAACAGGGGACGACCGCGGCGAGGTCGTCGCCGTCCCGCACGGCCAGGCAGGCGACGGGGAGGACGACCACCTCGACCTCGGACGCGACCAGCGACGGGAGCCGGCGGCGGCGGAAGGCGGGCGCGAGCTCGTGGTCGTTGCGCTCGGCCCAGGCCTCGAACTCGCTGTAGGTCCGCCAGAGTCCGCCGCCGAGCCCGTCGCCGTCGGCCGCGAGCCCGTCGGCCGCGCCGGGCGGTCTGAGGTAGCGCCCCCAGACCGAGACGTCGAGCCGGCCGATCCGTCCGTCGCGCTCGAGCGAGCGGAGGCGGTCGTAGATCGCCACCTGTCGGTCCTCGACGCCCGGGGACGCGGGCTCGCGGAGCCAGAGCTCGACCCGTGGCGTCTCGACGGCCGCGACGGCGGCGTTCGAGCCCGTTTGGCTCCGTTCGGCTCCGTCTCGTCGGGTCGCGTGCTCTGGCATCGTGGTCTCCCCACCTGGACGGGAGAACGTCGGACGATCCGTTACCGGTTCAGGTTCGACAGCCACCCGTTTGATACGGCCGGCGGCGAGAAGCGTCAGTCCCCGTCGGTCCCGTCGCCGTCCGGGAGTTCGTCCACGAGGACGATCGCCTCGCCGGCGACGCAGGGCTCGTCGGACGCGTCGAGCACGTCGGTCGAGAGCCGGTAGCGACCGTCGCCGAGATCCTCGATCACCTCGACGACGGCGGTCGGTCGGTCGCCGACGCCGACGGGGGCCGAGAAGCCCACCTCCTGGGAGAGATAGATCGTCAGGCCGGGCAGGCGCGCCAGCGCGGCGCTGATCAGCCCCGCGACGAGCGTGCCGTGGGCGATCCGGCGACCGAACCGGCTCTCGGTCGCGAACGCCGCGTCGAGGTGGAGCCGGTTCGTGTCGCCGCTGGCCCGGGCGAACGCCCGGACGTCCTCGTCGGTCAGGCGCTTCGAGAACCGGACGGTGTCGCCGACCGCGATCTCGGTCCGGTCGGCGACGGTGCGCTCGGTCGTCCAGTCCGCGAGGTCGTACGCCACCGCGCCGTCGGTCGGCTCGACCCGTCGGGGCGTCTCGGTCTCGGCGCCGGCGTCGTCCTCGCCCGCGAGGCCGAACGCGGCGAGGGCCGCCCGGTTCGCCTCCACCGCGCCCCGGGCCAGGTGACCGGTCGCCCGCACCCACGTGTCGGCGACGGTCGCCGCCGCCGTTCCCCGGCCGTCCGTCGCCGTCTCGGAGGATTCCATGCGTGAGCGCGGTTCGGCGCAGGCCGTACAAGTATGCTCCGGTGGTTCCAGCCCGCTCGGTGGTACTCGCTACCGTCTCGTGGCGACGAGCGGTGAGTCAGGGTGAACCCTTATTCGGGGTCGAGCGAAACTCACGCCCGGGAATGACGGACGACGACGAGCGCCCGGCGTTCGGGCCGGCGGCGGTGGCGGAGCAGTTCGGGCGCGCCGGCGAGCGCCTGACCGCCCGCCAGCTGGAGCTGTTCGAGCGGCTGCTGACCGGGGCGACCCGGCGGGACGGGACCGTCGGCGGGCTCCACGCCGCCAGCCGGGAGGCGGCGGTGTTCAAGACCCGCGTCCAGAGCGGCGGCCGGCTCAGCATCCCGGACGCCGAGCGCGAGGCGCTCGGCATCGACGAGGGCGATCTCGTCCAGGCGTTCGTCGTTCCGATCGAGACCGGAGACAACGAATGAGTGAGACCGACGGAGACAGGACCGGCGGTACCGACGCCCTCGCGGCGGCGATGGCCCTCCAGCGGCGCTCGGTCGAGAGCGGCCGCGAGGCGATCCACCGCGGGGTGGAGATGGAGAAACAGATGGCCCGGATGGCGGTCGATGGAGCCGACGCCGGGCGGGCGATGGGCCGCGAGGGCACGGGCCTGGCCCGGTCGCTCGCCCACGCCACGACCGACGCGATGGCGATGCTGACCCCCGGCGGCGCGGCGTCGATGCGGGGGGTCCGCGAGGCGGTCGACGACGGCTTCGACGCCGCCGAGCGGATGAACGACCAGACCTGGGACGCGATCCACGAGGCGGCCGGCGAGAACGCCGAGGCCTTCGAGGCGTTCGTCGACGGCTACCTCGAGACGGTGGATCGCTCCTACGACGAGCTGCTCGCCGCCTACGACGAGGCGCGACCACACGAGTCGGCGGGGGACGCCGACGGGTAGCGGCGCCGCCCGCCACCAGCCCGAGACACACCGACAATGGCAGACACAGACGGCGCGACCGGACGCGATCCGCTGGCGGCCGCGGTCGAGCGGAACGTGGCCGCCCAGATGCGGTTCGTCGAGACCTGGCTCGACGCGGTCGAGGAGTCGCCCGCCACCGACCCCGAGAGCCTCGCCGACGGGATGGCGGGCTACGCGAACGCCTACGAGGCGTGGCTGCGCGCCACCGAGGAGGCGCTGGGGCGGGCGAGCGACGCGCTCGAGGGCGACGAGGTGCCGGTCGAGGAGTTTCGCGACATCTGGCTCACCACCGCCAACGACGCGATGCAGGAGCTGATGCGAACGACGGCGTTCGCGGCCGCGACGGGCGAGCGCGTCGACGGCGTGCTCGAACTCCAGCGCCGCGCCGACGAGGCCGCCGAGGGGACGCTCCACGCGCTCGGGGTCGCCACCGAGGGCGACGTCGAGGAGGTGGGCGCCCGGCTCGTCGAGCTCGAGCGCCGCCAGCACGCGGTCGAGTCGAAGCTCGATCGGGTGCTCGCGACGCTCGAGGCCGACGGGCCGACAGCCGGCGAGCCCGGGCCGGACCCGGCATGAACCCCCTCACCGCGTCGCTCGACGCCGGCCGACGGGGCTGGCTACGGGCGGCCGACCTCGTCGAGCGGGGCGTGGCCGCCCCCGAGGGGCTGGCGCGGGCCGCCGACGTCGAGGTCGGCACGACCCCGAGCGAGGTGGTCTACACCGAGAACAAGCTGACGCTCCGGCGCTACGCCGCCCCGGACCGGCGCCACGGGACGCCGATCCTGCTGGTCTACGCGCTCATCAACCGGCCGTACGTGCTCGACCTCCAGCCCGACCGCAGCGTGGTCCGGACGCTGCTCGACGGCGGCTTCGACGTCTACCTGATCGACTGGGGCGAGCCCTCGACGCTCGACGCGACGCTCTCGCTCGCCGACTACGTCGAGCGCTACCTCGACAACTGCGTGGCCGCGACCCGGGCCGACGCCGGCGTCGACGCCGTCCACCTGCTGGGCTACTGCATGGGCGGCACGATGGGCGCGATGTACGCCGCCCGCCACCCCGAGCGGGTCCGGACCCTCGGGCTGCTCGCCGCCGGGCTCTACTTCGACGAGACCGGGGGCGTCCTCGAGCGGTGGGGTGACGGCGACTACTACGATCCCGGCGCGGTCGCGGCGACCTACGGCACCGTGCCCGCGGCGTTTCTCGACGCCGGCTTCGCCCTGCTCGACCCCGTCGAGAACCTCGTCACCAAGTACGTCCGGCTGTTCGAGAACCTCGACGACGGCGAGTTCGTCGAGAACTTCGCCCGGATGGAGACCTGGCTCGACGACGGCATCGACGTGGCCGGCGAGACCTACCGCGAGTTCCTCGAGGACATCTACCAGGAGAACCGACTCGCGCGCGGCGAGATGCGCCTCGACGGCGAGGCGATCGATCTCGACCGGATCGCGATGCCGGTGCTCCAGATCGTCGGCGAGTACGACACCCTGATCCCACCCGAGTCGTCGGTGCCGTTCAACGACGTGATCGGGAGCGAGGACACCGCGGTGATCAGCTTTCCGACCGGTCACATCGGGCTGTCGGTCTCCTCGCGCTCGCACGCCGATCTCTGGCCCCGGGTCTGTGAGTGGTTCGCCGCCCGCTCCGACGGCGACGCGGACGCGACGAGCGAGAGCGAGACCGGCGACGACGGCGGACGCGACCTCGAGGCAGTCCCCGGTATCGGTCCCGCCTACGCCGCCCGGCTGCGCGCCGCCGGGATCGCCGATCCCGAGGCGCTGGCGGCGGCCAACGCCGGCGAACTCGCGGTCCGGACCGACGCCGCGCCGGGCCGGGTGGCGAACTGGATCGCGGCCGCGTCGGATCTGGTGGCCGACGCGGACGAGTAGCGCCCGAACCGGCCCGGAGCACTCACGCCCAACCCTTAGGCGGGGCGGTGGTCTCCCCGCCGCATGGGCTCGATTCTGCTGGCGACCGACGGGAGCGAGTACGCCCGCCACGCGGCGCGAGAGGCCATCGACCTCGCGGTCGACCGCGACGCGTCGTTGCACGTCATCTGTGTGGTCGACCGACAGCGCTTCGACGAGCCGGCGCTCAGCGCCGCGGAGCTGGCGACCATCTACGCCGAGGACCACGCGGCGCTGTGCGTGGCCGACGTGGCCGGGATGGCCGCCGAGACGGGGGTCAGCGTCGAGGGCGAGACCCGCCACGGCGTCCCACAGGAGGCCATCCTCGAGTACGCGGACGAGGTGGGCGCCGACGTCATCGTCGTCGGCGAGCACGGTGACCACCGCGGGCACTTCTCCGGCGTCGGCCGGCGGGTCGCGGCCGCGTCCGAGCGCGAGGTGCGGGTGGTCCGCGCGACCGCCTGAGCGACGGGCTCGGCGACCCGTCCGGCCGTCGGCCTCCGGCGGCGTTGCCTGACGGGTCAGGGGGCAGCGACATACGGTCGGGCCCGGAGCGACCGAGCGGGCGATGACCGGTCGAGACGCGGGCTGTCGACACCGTCACGGGCGCGGCCGCGGGGCCGGCGCGTGAGGACCGCGACGACCACCGAGCGTCCGACAGCCCCCCACGCCGAGACGCCCGAGCGCACGCTCGACCGGCTCGACTCGGGGGGCGAGGGGCTGTCCGAGGCGGCGGCCTCGCGCCGGCTCGAGCGGATCGGGCCGAACGAGATCGGCGCCGACGAGGGGATCGACCCGCTCGCCGTCCTGGTCGCGCAGTTCCGGGACGGGCTGGTCTACCTGCTGGCGGTCGCGGCGGGGCTGTCACTCGCCGTCGGGCTGGCCCCGGGGGTCGAGCCGGCCTACACCGACGCGGCGCTGATCGTCGCGATCCTGCTCGTCAACGGGCTGTTCGGCTTCGTCCAGGACTACCGCGCCGAGCGGTCGATCGAGGCGCTCCGGGCGCTGGCGACGCCGACCGCGACCGTGATCCGGGCGGGCGAGCGCCGGCGGGTCGACGCGACCGCGCTCGTCCCCGGCGACGTGATCGTCGTCGAGGCCGGGGACGCGGTGCCCGCGGACGCCCGGCTGATCGAGGCGCGGGCGCTCGAGGCCGACGAGTCGACGCTGACCGGCGAGAGCAGCCCGGTCTCGAAGCGGGTCGAGCCGGTCGCTCCCGACGCCGTGCTGGCCGAGCGCGCGAGCGTGATCCACACCGGCACCGTCGTGGTGCGGGGCCGCGGCCGGGCGGTGGTCGTCGCGACCGGCGAGGCGACCGCCGTCGGCCGGATCGCGGCGGGGGTCCGTGCGGATCCGGAGAGCCCCACCCCGTTCCAGGCCGAGGTCGACCGCCTCGGCCGCCGGATCGGGCTGCTCGTCGTCGGGCTGATCGTGGTCGTCGTGGCGGTACAGGCGCTTTTCACCGCGGCCGAGCCGATCACGGTCCTGCTGGTCGGCGTGACGCTGGCCGTCGCCGCGGTGCCGGAGGGCCTGCCCGCGGTGGTGACGCTCACCCTCGCGCTCGGCTCGCGCCGGCTGGTCGAGCGAGACGCCCTGGTGCGGCGTCTGCCCGCGGTCGAGAGCCTCGGCTCGGTGGACGTGATCGTCGCGGACAAGACCGGGACGATGACCGAGAACCGGATGACCGTCCGGCGACTCCACGCCGGCGGCCGGGGCTACGAGATCGCGGACGGGACCGTCCGCCACGACGGCGCGGCGGTCGAGCCGGCGGACACGGCGCTCGAGGCGCTGGTGACCTGTGGCGCGCGCTGTAACGACGCCACCCGCGACCCCGAGCGCGAGACGGGCTTCGACGGCGATCCGACCGAGGTGGCGCTGCTGGTCGCCGCCGCGACCGCCGGGGTGGACGTCGGCGGCGGCGACCGGATCGCCGAGGCCCCCTTCGACGCCGAGCGCCGGCGGATGAGCGTCGTTGTCGGGGGCGAGCCGCCGGTGGCCTACACGAAAGGCGCCCCGGAGGCGGTGCTCGAGCGCTGCGAGTACGTCCTCGTCGACGGCGAGCGCCGTCCCCTGACCGACGCGGACCGAACGGCGATCCGCGAGACCGCCGACGAGTTCGCCGCCGACGCGCTCCGGGTGCTCGGCTTCGCCCGCCGGACGGCAACCGACCTCGCCGACGCCCGGACCGACGGGGGCCTCGATCCGGACGCGGTCGAGCGAGGACTGACCTTCCTCGGGCTCCAGGGGATGCTCGATCCGCCCCGCGAGGGGGTGCGGGAGGCGATCGCGGACTGCCGGCGGGCGGGCGTGCGGGTGGTGATGGTGACCGGCGACGCGACCGAGACGGCGCGGGCGATCGCGGAGCGCGTGGGGATCGACCCCGAGGGGGCGCTCGACGGACGGGCGGTCGCGTCGCTGTCGGACGCCGACCTCCGCCGGGCGGCCGAGGACGTCGACGTGTTCGCGCGGGTCGATCCCGAGGGGAAGGTACGGGTGCTCGACGCCCTCCAGGCCGCCGGCCACACGGTCGCGATGACCGGCGACGGCGTCAACGACGCGCCCGCGCTGCGACGCGCCGACGTGGGCGTGGCGATGGGAGAGCGCGGCACCGACGTGGCCCGGGCCGCGAGCGACGTGATCCTGCGCGACGACGACTTCACCACCATCCGCGACGCCGTCGCGGAGGGCCGGGGGGTGTTCGACAACGTCCGGAAGTTCGTCAACTACCTGCTCTCGGCCAACGCCGGCGAGGTGCTGGCCGTCGTCGTGGGGCTGATCGTCGGCACCGCCCTCTTTCCGGAGCGCTTTGCCGCCCGGTCGGAGGCGCTGATCCTGACGCCCGTGGCCCTGCTCTGGATCAACCTCGTCACCGACGGGCTCCCGGCGCTCGCGCTCGGGGCCGACCCCAAGGCCGCGGACGTGCTCGACCGGCCGCCGCGCCCGCCCGACGAGCCGGTCTTACACCGGCGGCTCCTGGCCTCGGTCGCGACCATCGGCGTCCTCCTCGCGGCGGTGGGGCTCGTCCTCTATTTCGAGGCGCTGGTGACGACCGACTCGCTCGTCCGGGCGCGCACCCGGCTGTTCACCTTCCTCGTGGTCGCCGAGGTGGTCCGGATCCAGGTGATCCGCGCGCGCTACGACCTCTCGCCGCTCTCGAACCCGTGGCTGGTCGCCGCGGTGGTCGTGACGCTCGCGCTCCAGGCGCTGGTCCTCCTGACGCCGGCCGCGGGGCTGTTCGACGTGGTGGCGCCGACGCCGGCCGGCTGGGGTCGGATCGGCGTCGCGTTCGTCGCCTTCCTCGGGCTCAACGTCGCGGCGAGCGCGGGGCTCGACCGGCTGCTCGGCGGGCCGCGGTGACCCGCTTCCCACGCCGTGGCGGGACGCGGACGGCTTATTCCGTCGGCCCCCGACCGACCGGCGATGACAGGGCCGCCGCCCGGACTCTTCGACCCCGACCGGGTCGCGGTCGTCGGCGCCACCGACCGCCCGGGCTCGGTCGGGCGGGCGCTCGTCGAGAACCTCCTCGCGGCGTTCACCGGCGAGGTCGTCCCGGTCAACCCGAACCACGACCGGCTGTTCGGCCGCGACTGTCCCCCCGATCTCGCGGGCGCGGGCGAGGTCGATCTCGCGGTGGTCGCCGTCCCCGCGCCGGCGGTCGCCGGCGTGCTCCGCGACGCGGCCGCGGCGGGCGTCGAGGTCGCGGTCGTGGTCTCGGCCGGGTTCGCCGAGACGGGCCCCGAGGGCGCCGAGCGCGAGCGCGAGCTGGCGGCGGTCGCGGCCGAGACCGACCTGACGGTGATCGGTCCCAACTGCGTCGGGATCGTCAGCACGTCCTGTGGGCTGAACGCGACGTTCGCGCCCGTCGGCGCCGATCCGGGACCGGTCTCGTTCGTGAGCCAGTCGGGCGCGTTCGTCACCGCGGTGCTCGACTGGGCGGCCGACCGCGACCTGGGCTTTCGGCGGGTCGTCTCGCTCGGCAACGAGGCCGTCGTCGACGAGGTGGACCTGCTGGGCTGGCTGGGCGCCGATCCGGGCACCGACGTGGTGCTCGCCTACCTCGAGGACGTCGTCGACGGCCGGGCGTTCGTCGAGACGGCGCGCGCGGTGACCTCCGAGACGCCGGTGGTGGCGCTGAAGTCGGGCCGGACGGAGGCGGGCGCCCGCGCGGTCGCCTCCCACACCGGCTCGATCGCGGGCAGCGAGGCCGCCGCCGACGCCGCCATGACCGCCGCCGGGGTGTTGCGCGCCCGGACCGCCGGCGAACTGTTCGACTACGGCCAGGCGCTGGCCGGCCAGTCCCCGCCCGCGACCGACGCCGTGGCGGTCGTCACCAACGCCGGCGGGCCGGGGGTGATGGCGACCGACGCCGTCGGCGACTCGCGGCTCTCGCTCGCCGATCTGGGCGGGCCGACCCGCGAGCGACTGCGGACGGTCCTCCCGCCCGCCGGCCGGCCGGCGAACCCCGTCGACGTGGTGGGCGACGCCGACCTCGACCGGTTCGGGGCCGCGCTCGACGCCGTCCTCGGCGACGACGCCGTCGGCGCGGGGATCGTGATCGCCGCCCCGACCGCGCTGTTCGAGCCCCGCGATCTCGCCGAGGTCGTCCTCGACACCCGTCGTCGCCACGCGACGCCGGTGGTGACCTGTCTGATGGGCGGCGACCGCGCGGTCGCGGCCGCCCGCCGGCTCGACGACGAGGGGGTGCCCAACTACTTCGACCCCGCGCGGGCGGTCCGAAGCCTCGCCGCGCTGGCCGAGTACCGCGAGATCGCGGGCCGCGAGCCCGACCCGCCGGCGACGTTCGACGACACCGACCGCGAGCGGGCGCGGGCGGTCCTCGCGACCGCCGGCGACCGGCCGGGCGGGCGTCTCGGCGTCGAGGCGACGCCCCTGCTCGACGCCTACGGGATCCCCACGCCGGCCGCCGAGACCGTCGACGGTCCGGACGCGGCCCGGGCGGCGGCCGAGCGCCTCGGCGGGCCGGTGGTGATGAAGCTCGTCAGCCCCGACGTGATCCACAAGTCCGACGTGGGCGGCGTCGAACTGGGCGTCGAGCCGGCCGACGCGCCCGCGGTCTACGAGCGACTGCTCGGGCGCGCCCGGGCCGTCGCCGACGAGCCCGAGGTGCTCGGCGTCCAGGTGGTCGAGACGGTCCCGACCGACGACGGCGTCGAGACGCTGGTGGGGCTGACCCGCGACCCGCAGTTCGGTCCGCTGGTGGCGTTCGGGCTCGGCGGCGTCCACGTCGAGGTGCTCGACGACGTGGCCGTCCGGCTGGCGCCGCCGGGGAGACGGACCGCCCGCGAGATGACCGCCGCGATCCGGGCGGCGCCGCTGCTCCGGGGGGCGCGGGGTCGGCCGGCGGTCGATCTCGACGCGGTGATCGACGCGATCTGTCGGCTCGGCCGGCTGGCGGCCGACTTCCCCGCGATCCGCGAACTCGACATCAACCCGCTGCTGGCGACCCCCGACGGCGTTCGCGCGCTCGATCTCCGGCTGACGGTCGACCGGGACGGCGACGGGTAGTCCGGAACGGTGGCGCCCGCCCCGCCGCTCGCGCTCGCCTCGCCGCCGGTCGCGCTCGCGGCCACGGCGGTCGGGCTTGCGCTGTTGCTCGCCGGCGCCGACCTGACGGTGCGGACGGCCGCCGAGGTCGCGCGCGCCCGCGGCGTCTCGCCGTTTTTCGTCGGCGTGACGGTCGTCTCGATCGGCACCTCGGTGCCGGAGATGGTCACCTCGGTCTCCGGCGCGTGGATCGGGGCGGGCGATCTCGTCGTCGGCAACGTCGTCGGCTCGGAGGTGGCCCAGATCACCCTCGCGGTCGGGGTGGTGGCGCTGATCGCGCCGATCCGGACGACGCGGCGGGACGTCCTCGTCTACGGCGGCGCCGTGGTGCTCGCGATGGTGGTGATGATCCTCACGCTCGAGGACGGGGTGGTGCGCTCCGAGGGCCTGCTGATGTTGCTTGCCTACGCCGCGTTCGTCCACGACCTCTACTCGAACGAGGGGGGCGAGGAGATCGCGACCGCGGTGGCGACCGACGAGCCGTCGGCGCGTCCACGCTCCCGGATCGCGCTGGGGCTGGGGCTGGTCGCGGGCGGGGGCTGGCTGGCCGTGACCGGTGGGGTCGCGGTCGCCGCCGCGCTCGGCGTGCCGACCTACCTCGTCGGCCTGCTGACCGGGCTGGGCACGACCCTGCCCGAGATCGCGGTCGCGGGCACCGCCGCCCGGACCGGGCGGGACGGCATCTCGGTCGGCGCGCTGCTCGGCAGCAACGTCACCGATCCCGTGCTCTCGCTCGGGGTCGGCGCCATCGTCGCCGACGTGACCGTGACCGACCCCGCGACGGTCGGACTCTCGACGTCGTACATGCTCGGGGCGACGCTCGCGGTCCTCGGTTTGCTCTACTGGCGACGCGGGATCGCCGGGCGCGAGGCGCTCGTCCCGCTGGCGCTGTACCTGCCGACGTTCGCGCTGCTCTGAGGCGGGCGGACGTCTACTCGACCAGCGCCCGCCGGAGCTTGCGCGCCCGCAGCGTCGCCGTCTCGTGGGCGGGCTCGGTCCGATAGCGCAGGTCGACGCCGTCCGCGCGCTCGATCAACACCGCGATCAGGCTGCCGTCGGTGGTGCGGACCGTCACGCCGTCGCCGGTCGGGGTCGTCGTGAGCCCCTCCAGCGCCTCGTGGATCCGGTCGGTCGCGCCCTCGAGGTCGAGATCGAGGGGTTCGAGCGCGAACTCCGGGTGCTCGCCGGTCACGGAGTCTGGGTGGGTGGAGTCCGACATACACACCACTCCGGGCGCGACCAGCCAGAACCCCCGGGTCGGTTCCCGGCGGACGGAAAGAGCGTTCGGGCACCGCGCTCGCCAACTCGTGACGAACCCCCAGATCTCACACAAATTTCGTTACGAACCACGACCAATCTACGACCGCACCGGAGGTGAACACCGATGCCACTGCCAGCCAGTCCGGGTAGCTCCTGGATGCAGGGGCGCGAGTTCCCCTCGCGGATCCTCGGCGAGACCGGAAGCACCGACTACGAGCTGTACGAGGAGGACGACGAGTTCGTCCTCACGATCGAGCTGCCGGGCTTCGACCGCGACGAGATGAGCCTGGCGTGGGACGACGGCGTCCTCAACGTCTCGGCGGAGCGCGTCGACGAGTCGCGGGGACGCAGACGGACCTACCACCGACGGTTCCGGTTCCCGACGGGCGTCGACGAGGACGGGATCGCCGCCAGCTACCACAACGGCGTCCTCGAGGTGACCCTCCCGCTGGCCGACGAGGCGGCCGCGACGGGCACGCCCATCCCTATCGAGGGCTGAGCTGAGCCCGCGGTCGGTACCGGCCCCGGCGCCGAGGTCGGGACCGGCTACTCCTCCGCGCTCCCGGTCCCGCCCTCGTCCTCGTCCGGACCGATCGCGTCGAGATAGCGGGCCTCCCACTCGCGGCGGGCCTCGATCTCGCGACGCCCCCGCCGCGTGAGGGTGTAGACGTTCGTTCGCCGGTCCTTGCTCCCCTTCTCGACGAGGCCTTTCTGCACCAGCGTGTCGAGGTTGGGGTAGAGCCGGCCGTGGTGGACCTCGCCCTCGTAGTAGGACTCGAGCTCCTCCTTGATCGCGAGGCCGTGTGGCTCGTCCGTGCCCGCGACCACGTAGAGCAGGTCCCGCTGGAAGCCGGTGAGGTCGTACATCTGGCCTGGTGGCGGTTCGGCGTGCCGGGTAAAACCTCTTCCCCCGGTCGGTCAGCGCCGCTCGACGACGGTCCCGCCGGCGCCGACGGCCACGTCGGGGTCGCCCCGCACGACCGCCCGCAGGTTCGAGCCGGTGGGGCTGTCGATCGCCGACCACGTCTCGTCGTCGCGGGCGTAGAGCGTGCCACCCCCGCCGACCGCGAGCCCGTCGCCGCCGATCCCGACCGCCACGTCGCGCAGGCCGGCGTCGCCGGTGTCGGACGGCTCCCACCGGCGGCCGTCGTAGGCGAAGACCATGCCGCCGCCGGAGACGTAGACGTCGTCGCCGTAGTTGGCGTCGACGCCGTAGAAGTTGACGTTGGCGTCGGGGATGCCGATCTCCGACCACGTCTCCCCGTCGGTCGTCTCGAACACCGCGCCGTTCGTGTCGACGGCCACGCCCATCCGGGCGCTGTAGAAGTCGATGGCCGTGATCGCGGAGCCACTCCCCGGGGTGACCGAGTCCCAGGTGCCGGTCGCGCCGTCGGCGAAGCTGTAGTAGATCGTGCCCGAGTCGCCCGCGACGTAGACGTTGGCCTCGTCGCGCTGGCCGGTCGCCGCCACGTCGTTGAAGTTGTTCGTCACGTCGTTGGGCGCCGAGTGGTCGTCGAGCACCCCCCGGCGGACGTCGTACTCGCCGATGGCGCCGCTGGCACCGACGAACCAGAGCCCCCGGCCGGCGTCGGTCGGATCGGCGCCGTAGAGGTCGTTGCCGTTGCCCGTCGGCCCGCCGCCGATCACCTGGGTCCAGTCGGGCTCCTCGCCGCTCCCCTGGCGCTCGATCACGACGCCGCCGCCGGCGACCGCGTAGGCGTCGCCGTCGGCGTACTCGACGTCGTGGATCGTGGCATCGACCGGCGTCTCGGCCGTCGTCCACGGCGAGTCCGCCGCCGCCGGGCCCGCGCCGACGACCGCGGTCGTCGCCACCGCGGCACCGATCGTCCGGAGGACGCCCCGTCGCGAGATCGTTCGATCCGACATCACGTCGAGGCCACGGCGCCCGCCGAAAGGGCCTTGTGGCCCGGCGAGCGCCGGCCACGGCGCGGCCCGAAGCGCCTATGCCGACGGGCCCACGCGAGGGTGACGGATGGAGACGACCCACCGGCTCGTCGTGGGCGACGCGCGGTCGCTCGAGCTCGCGGCCGACAGCGTCGAACTCGTCGTCACCTCGCCGCCGTACCCGATGGTCGAGATGTGGGACGAGCCGTTCGCCCGCCTCGCGCCGGCGGTCGAGACGGCGCTCGACGGGGGCGACGGCGACCGGGCGTTCGAGCTGATGCACGCCGAACTCGACCGGGTCTGGGACGAGCTCGCGCGCGTCCTCGTCGACGGGGGGATCGCCTGCGTGGTCGTCGGCGACGCCACCCGCCGGCTCGACGACCGCTTCCGGGTCTACCCGAACCACGCGCGGGTGCTCTCGGCGCTGGTCGAGCGGGGCTTCGACCCGCTGCCCGGGGTGCTCTGGCGCAAGCCGACCAACTCCGCGGCGAAGTTCATGGGCTCGGGGATGCTCCCCCCGAGCGCCTACGTGACCCTCGAGCACGAGCACGTGCTGGTGGTCCGCAACGGTCCCGAGCGCCGGTCGTTCGAGCCGGGCGCCGACCGGCGCTACCGCGCCGCCTACTTCTGGGAGGAGCGCAACCGCTGGTTCTCCGACGTCTGGACCGACGTGGCCGGCGAGCTCCAGCCCCTCGACCGCGACGGGCTCCGCGAGCGCTCGGCGGCGTTCCCCCTCGAGATCCCCTACCGCCTGATCGGCATGTACAGCGTCTACGGCGACACCGTGCTCGACCCCTTCCTCGGCACGGGGACGACGAGCCTCGCGGCGATGGTCGCCGGCCGGGCCTCGGTGGGCTACGAGATCGAGGCGGCGTTCGCCGACCTGTTCGACGAGCGGGTGGCCGAGGCACCGGCGCTCTCGCGCCGGATCGCGCGCCGCCGGCTGGCCGCCCACCGCGAGTACGTCGCCGACGCCGAGGGGCTGTCCCACGAGGCCGAGCACTACGAGTTCCCGGTGACGACCCGCCAGGAGCGCCGGATCCGCCTGCACGCGATCGAGCGCGTGACCGAGACCGACGAGGGCTACCGCGCGGTCCACGACCCCGTCGACGGGTAGGGCGGCGAGTGCTGTCGCGGGCGACAGAGCCAAGTGCTGGTGTGTGATACCAATACACATGTCTCTCGGTGCGCCGGGCGTCGACCACCGCGACCGCGCGGACCTCTACGACTACATCGAGCGCAACGGGCTGGTCGAGCGGTCGACGGCCCGCCGGGCGCTCGGGATGGACCGGCGGTCGTTCGGCCACCACGTCGCGATCCTGCGCCGGGACGGGCTCCTGTCCGAGACCGACGAGGGGCGACTCCGGATCGCACGCCCCCGGTCGGCGGGGCGCGAGCGCCACCGGAGCGAGGAGTTCGCGTACGAGATCAGGCCGGCCCGCGAGCGCGAGGCCGGAGACCTCGTCGCCCTGATGCGGGCGACCGTCGACGGCGGCGCGGACGTGGTCGCGGAGAGCGTCGCCGACGTGATCGACCGCGAGGACGTGCTCTTGCGACACAACGGGCTCGAGACGCGGGTGTTCTTCCTGGCTCGGGTCCGCGAGGAGACGGTCGGCTGGCTCTACGTCGAGCGCCCGGAGCTCGAGAAGCTCGCCCACACGGCCGAGCTCACACTCGGGGTGCTCCCCGAGTACCGGGGCCACGGGATCGGGAGCCGGCTGCTCGAGCGCGGGCTCGACTGGGCGGCCGACCGGGGCTGTGCCCGCCTCTACACCAGCCTCCCCGCGACCAACGAGGGGGCGATCCGCTTTCTCCGGCGCAACGGCTGGCGCGAGGAGGCACGCCGCGCCGAGCACTACCGGATCGACGGCGAGCCGGTCGACGAGGTGATGCTGGCCGTCCGGCCCGACGGGTCGGCACCGTAAGTTATGTAGAAGCAATTCGTACGTCACGCCGATGCACGGCAGGCGACTGGCGACGACCGAGGCGGTGGTCGCGCTCGCGACCCCGGACAGCGAGGACGCGCTCGACCGTCTCACGTCGTGGGCGGCGACGGAGGGCATCGATCTGACCGTCCGCGACGTTGGCGAGACGGTGACCGACGACGACTACGACAGCGCCAGCGAGACCCTTGGCGTGACCGTCGGGGGCGACGGCGCGTTCCTGGAAGGGGTGCGGGCGTTCGCCCCGCGGGAGATCCCGCTGCTCGGGATCAACACGGGGACGCTCGCCTTCCTCGCGCGGGTCCGACCGTCGGAGACGGCCACGGCGCTGGACGAGGTGGTCCGGGGCCGTGGCCGGATCCACGCCCGCCAGCAGTACCACGTCGAGGGGCCGGGGCTGGACGCGACGGGGATCAACGAGGTGACCGTCGAGAAGAGCCCGCCGGAACAGCGCCACGGCGCGAAGGTCGGGCGCCTCCACGCGTTCGTCGACGACGAGTACCTCGGCGAGTACTTCGGCACGGGGCTGATCGTCAACACCCCGACCGGGAGCACGGGCCGAGCGCTCTCGAACGGCGGGCCGATCCACTACCCCCACGACAACTTCACCCTCCAGATCGTCCCCTACGAGACACACAACATCGGGGGCCGGCCGGTGGTCG
The DNA here is from genome assembly GCA_964567195.1 of uncultured Haloferacaceae archaeon. Classification (GTDB taxonomy): domain Archaea; phylum Halobacteriota; class Halobacteria; order Halobacteriales; family Haloferacaceae; genus CAZMLQ01. The sequence goes on from CAZMLQ010000008.1 coordinate 19,677, forward strand.
TCAGCCGGGAGGCGACGGTGAGTGTCGTCCCCGAGGACGAGTTCCGGGTCGTGATCGACGGCGGCCGCGACGTGGTCACCGTCGACGCGGGCGAGACGCTGTCGATCACCGGCGCCGACGAGCCGGCCTACGTCGTCCGGACCCCCCACGACGAGCCGTTCGTCCCCGCGCTGGCGTCGAAGCTGGGCTGGGGGCTGCGCGGCGTCGACGACGAGGGACCGACCGACCGGCTCCCGGCCGTCGACGAGGGGGCGGAGTCGTTCCTCTGGCGGGCCTGCCGGGTCGCCCGCGAGGCCGCCCACGCGGCCGGCGAGCCGCTCCGCGAGCTCCACGGCCGCGTCGAGCAGGTCGAGTACAAGTCCGACAAGGCCGACATCGTCACCGAGGCCGACTACCAGAGCCAACACGTCGTCGCCACGGCCATCGCCACCGAGTTCCCCGAGCACACGATCCGGTCGGAGGAAGAGACCGACCGCGGCGGCGACGGGGCCTACACCTGGCTGATCGACCCGCTCGACGGGACGGGCAACTTCGCGCACGGCAACCCGAACTACGCCGTCTCGATCGCGCTGGTGGGCCCCGAGGGCCGGCCGCTGGTCGGCGTCGTCTACAACCCCGAGACCGACGAGACCTTCCACGCCGTCGACGGCGAGGGCGCCTACCAGAACGACGTCCGGATCGAGCCGACCGATCGCGACCGCCTCGACGAGAGCATGCTCCTGAGCGGCTACGACCCCGAGGGCGCCTTCCTCCAGCGGTTCTACCACGAGACACAGGGGGTACGCCGGCTCGGGAGCGCCGCCCTCCACCTCGCGTACGTCGCCGCCGGCAGCGCCGACGCCGTCTGGGAGTACGACACCTACCCCTGGGACGTGGCGGCCGGGCTGGTGATCCTGCGCGAGGTGGGCGGTCGGGCCACCGACGACGCGGGCCGGCCCTACGCGCTCGCGGTCGAGGACGACGGGAGCGACGACGAGCCGCGCCGGCCGCTGCTGGCCAGCAACGGCCCGCTCCACCCCGCGCTGCTCGATCACCTCGACGGCGGCTGATCAGTCCGGCACCGGCGAGGTGGAGACGCCGAGGCGCTCGCCCGCCGCCAGCGGATCCGTCGGATCGAGGTGGCGGCCGTCGCGGGTCACCACCAGCCTGGTTCCGTCGTCGTCGAGCAGGGGGGCGAGGTCGGGGTGGCGCTCGGCCAGCCGCGCCAGCGCGTCGGCGGCGGTCGCCTCCGGCCCGAGCGAGAGCGACTCCTCGCGGACGCCGGTCCGGTCGCGCACGCCGCCGTAACACCGCACGACGAGGTCCACGGCCGCGGTCGGGGCGCGACGACCCTAACGCCGTCGAACCGGTCGGTTATATGCGCCCGCGAGTCCTCCCGTCCGACGATGTCCGGGAGCGACGCGCTCAGACCCGCCCGCCTGCTCGCGCTCGGCGTCCTGCTCGCCGTCGTCTTCCTGTTCCTGCTGGTGATGGTCGCCGTCCGTCTCGGGCCGGGCGTGCTGGAGTGGCTCCGGGGCCTGACCGCGCTGGCGGCGGTGCTCTCTTAGCCCGGCTCGGCCGCGAGCGCGAGCGTGCGGTCGTCCGCGACGACGAACAGCCGGTCGTCGGCGACCGAGGGCCGCCGGTAGCGTGTGGCGGCGCGCTGGCGGAGCATCCGCCGCCCGGTCCGGGGGTCGTAGAGCCCGATCGCCGCCGCCGGCGAGCCGGTGGCGACGACGACCTCCTCGGTCGCAACCACGTCGCCGATCCCGGCCGTCGGCTCGCTCCAGCGCGTCTCGCCCGTCGCGGGATCGAGCGCGACCAGCCGGTCGGTCTCCCCGTCGGCGACGTAGACGGCGTCGCCGGCCGCGATCGGGCCGGTCCGGTCGCGGGTCCAGCGGGTCGCCCCCGTCGCCGCGTCGAGCGCGAGCAGTCGATCCGTCGTGGCGACCAGCAACCGACCGTCGGCGGCGGCGAGCGCCCGGGGCCGACCGGGGAGGAAGCGCTCGGCGACGACCGTCCCGCGGCGGGGGTCGACGGCGACGAGCCCGCCGTCGGGCGCCCGGTCGACCGCGGCGTGGAGCCGGCCGGCGGCGACGACGACGGCGGTCACCGGGCCGGGGGTGTCGAGCGCGAGACAGCGCCGACCGTCCGCGCGGGCCCGGAGGGCGAGTCCCTCGGTCGTCCCCACGGCGACGGCGTCGGCCGTCAGCACGGGCGGGGCGGTCGGCGTCCCGTCGAGTTCGGCCGTCCACCGGCGCTCGCCGGTCGCGGCCGCGAGCCCGACGAGCGCGCCGTCTGCCGTCGCCGTCACCGCGAGCGGGCCGTCGACGGCGGCGCCGACGCCCGCGACGGCGGGCGCGACGAGCCGCCACGACACCCGCTCGGTCGCGGGGTCGATCGCGAGCAGGGCGTCGGTCGTCCGGGCGTAGTAGCGCCGCCCGTTCGGCTCGACGACCACCGGCGCGACGACGGCCGTGGGGATCGACCAGACCGTGTCGAGCACGGCCCCGTTCGGCCCCGCGATTCCCGGCGCGACCGCCGACCCCGCGCCGTCGTAGCGGGCCATCGGCCACGACTTCCAGCCCGGCTCGACCGGACGGGCCCGACAGGTCGCCGGACCGACCCGGAGCCGCGGCGCCGGGGTCGGGGTCGGGGTGGCCGTGGCCGTCGGCGTGGCGGTCGGGGTCGTCGCGGCCGTCGGGGACGGACGCCCCGCCGGCGAGTCTGTCGCCGACCCGCCCGACGGGGGTGACTCCGCGTCGCCCGGGCAGCCGGCGAGACCGGCGCCGACACCGACCGCCAGCGCCCGCAACAGCCGCCGTCTCGTCGGTCGCGGCTCGGTCACGGTCCGGGCACGGTGCCGGCGGCACTTGTGGGTTCGTCCGGAGGGAGCTACCCGTCGACGCGGGCCCGGCCCCGCCAGAGGGCGTCGGCCTCCTCCGCCGGGCCCCGGTCGAGGTCCGCGAGATCGAGCTCGCGGCGGACGTAGGCGCGGAAGACGGCGGCGACGTGGGCACACCAGCGGTCGTAGCGCCAGCCCGCACAGTCACAGTCGGCGACCACCGCGCCCGAACGGGTCGCACAGACGACCCGGTGGGGGGCGCCCTCGCCGACCCGGACGCGCCAGCCGATCCGACCGAGCCGCTCGAGTCGGACCGGTTCGCGGTCGACCCGGCGCCAGCTCGTCGAGTCGCCGAACGCCGGCGGAAGTTCGAGCCGGGGATAGTGCCGGAGAGTCACGCCAGACGTACGTCGCGCGGCCGAATAGCTCCGTCGCCCGAGCGCCTGCGGGACGGTGTAGCGCCCGATCACGGACGGGTCCTCGCCGACCGTCTCGCTCGGCTCCGGCCCGCCCGCGCCGTCCTCGTCGGCCCCGGTCGGGGTCCAGACGATCCGGACCGTCACGCCCGCGAGATCACCGGCACCGCCGGCCAGGATCTCCTCGTCCGCGCCCCACGCGACCCCGACGCCGGTCTGGTCGTCTCCCTCGGTCAGCGTCTCGCCCCGCGTCGCGTACCGTACCAGCGGCTCCGTGTCCGGGCCGCCCGGATCCACCGGCTCCGAGGCGATCGGGATCACGCCGATCGCGGCCGTGGCGCCGGCGGTGTCCGCCCGGAGCGCCATCACCCGTCGGGAGCGACCCCACGCAGTTCGACCTCCGAAACGAGTGTCACCGATGATAGCCGGGGAGCTCCGAGCGGTTCAAGCCCGTCGGGGCCGACCCTCGCCCGTGGTTCGGCCCGCACACCGCCACCCGGAGGACCGCCCGGAGCCCGCCGACGAGACGGGGCCCTGGATCGCCCTGCTCGTCGGGGCGGCGCTCGCGTGGACGGTCCTCGCCGGGGCCGACCGGTGGCTGCTGACCGACGGCACCCTGCTCTGGGCGACCGTCCGGGGCCTCCACGCGCTGATCCTCGCGCCCCTGGCCGCGGCCGCGCTGGTCCAGGACAGCCGGGTCCGTCGGGCCGACGGCCGCGGTGTCGGTCGCGTCAGGTGGCTCTACGCCCTCGTGGCGATCCTCCTCCCGCCGGGCGGGGCGCTCTATCTCGTCCACCGGCGGCTGGTCGGCTGAGCCCCCGCCACCTTCCCGTGGGCTCTCCGGCCACACAGTCAAGCCGTCGGGAGCGGAGAGACGAGGGGTGAGCACCGACCGAGCGACGACCGAGCCGTGGCGGATCGACCCCGACGAGTTCCCGGCCGGCGCGCCACCGGCCGATCGGGCGCGCTTTCTCCTCCGGTACGCCGTGCTCGCACCGTCGCGGCGCAACGCCCAGCCGTGGCGGTTCGCGGTCGACGGCCCGACCGTGACGATCCGGGCCGACCCGGACCGGCGGCTGCCCGTCGCCGACCCCGAGGACCGTGCGCTCCACGTCGGTCTCGGCTGTGCCGTGGCGAACCTCGCGGTCGCGGCCGCGGGCGTCGGTCTCGACGCCCGGGTCTCGCACCCGACCGACGGGCCCGCGGCCGTCGTCGACCTGCGCCCCGGGGGCGACGGGCGCGAGCCGGCGGAGCCCGCCGCCCCGACCGAGCGACGAACCCGGCGCGAGCCCTACGCCGACCGTCCGCTGGCGGCGACCGACCGCCGTCGGCTCCGGGCGGCGGTCGCGGCCGTCCCGCGCGCCGAGCTCCACCTGATCGAGCGCGAGGGCCGGCGGGCGGCGGTCGCGGACCTCCAGACGACGGCCGACCGCCGACAGTTCGCCGATCCCGCCTACCGCGCCGAGTTCGAACGGACCGCGCCGGGAGGGACGGCCGGCCGCGACGGCCCGCGCGACGCCGCGCTCGTCCGGGCGGGGCCGGCGGTCGGGGTGGTGACGACCGGCGCCGACTGCCGGCGGGCGTGGCTCCGGACCGGCCGGGCGTTCGAGCGCCTGGCCCTCGCCGCGACGGCCGCCGGCGTCGGCGTCCACCCGCTGAGCCGGATCACGGAGCGGCCGGAGACGCGGGCCTCGCTGGCGGCGCTGCTCGACGGCGACGGACGCCCACAACAGCCGTTCCGGCTCGGCTACGTCGACGACGAGCCGGCCGGTCCACACACCCCCCGGCGCCCGGTCGCGGCCGTCCTCGACGGGGGCTGAGACCCAGGCGGCGGGAGGGACGACACAGAGGGAGGCGTCCGAACACTTACCCGCCCGCCCCGCGCCGCCCTCCCCATGCACGTCGTCGTGGTCGGTGGCGGGATCGTCGGGCTGGCGAGCGCCCACTACCTCGCCGAGCGCGGGCTCGAGGTGACGGTCATCGAGAAGGAGGCCGTCGGGGCGGGGGCGTCGCGGCGCGGATCGGGCGGGATCCGGGCCCAGTTCGAGACGCCCGAGAGCGTCGGGCTCTCGCTGGCGAGCATGGAGGTCTGGGACCGCTTCGAGGACGAGTTCGGCGCCGATATCGGCTACCGCCGCCACGGCTATCTCTTTCTCGCGCGCGAGCCGGCGACCGCGGCCGTCCTGCGGCGCAACGTCGAGACCCAGACCGACCACGGCGTGCCGGCGAGGATTCTCGACCCCGAGGCGGCGGCCAAGCGCTGTCCGGCGATCGATCCCGACCGCTACGTCGCCGCGGCCTACTCGCCGACCGACGGCTACGCCGACCCCGAGCGCGCGCTGGCGGGCTTCGAGCGCGCGGCGCGGGCCGGCGGCGTCGAGATCCGGACCGGCGTCGCGGTGACCGGCCTCGTCCGGGACGGCGACCGGGTGACGGGCGTCGAGACGAGCGAGGGTCCCGTGGCGGCCGACCGCGTGGTCAACGCCGCCGGCGCGTGGGGCGACCGCGTCGCGGCGATGGCCGGCGTGGAGGTCCCGATCACGCCCCGGCGGCGGCGGGCGGCCGTCGTCGAGCCCGCGCGGCCGGTCCGGCCCGACGACCCGATGACCTTCGACTACGACCGGGCGCTCTACTACCGCCCCGCCGAGGGGGGTGTCCTCCTCGCCGGCGGCTTCCGTGGTGACGACGCCCCCGCCGACCCCGACGGCTACGACCGCACCGCGAGCGACGCGTGGGTGACGGCGGCGCTGGAGCGGGCCGCCGGCGTCGCGGACTACTTCGAGCCCGGCCGCGCCGTCGACCGGCGCTGGGCCGGGCTCTACGCCGTGACCCCCGACTACCACCCCGTGATCGAGGAGTCGGTCCCCGGGCTGGTCAACGCCGTCGGCTTCTCAGGCCACGGCTTCATGCAGGCGCCCGCGGCCGGCCGGCTGGTGAGCGAGATCGTCGTCGACGGCGAGCCCTCGCTCGTCGACGTCGGGGCGCTCTCGGCGGCCCGGTTCGAGCGCGGCGACCTGCTCCCGGACGCCCACGGCGAGCGGTTCAGCTAGTCGGGGGCGCGGCCACCGGCGTTGTGCCTCGGTGACGAGACGGGTGAGCGAGGCGTCCGATCCGTGCGTCCGACCGGCGACCCGATCCGCGTCCTCCACGCCGACGAGCCCGACTTTGCGGCGATGGCCGCGGAGTTGCTAGAGCGCGAGGCCGCGGCGCGGAGCGCCGAGGGGCTGGCAGAAGCCGCCGAGAACGGATCAGACCCGCTCGCGAGTTCCGAGGACGTAGCCAAGAAAGAGGGTTGCCGCGGTGCCGGCGAACGTCTCGAAGCCCGCAACCACACGCGTCACGAGCCCGGTCGGCTCGGTGGGCGGCGAAGTGGTAAATGTCACGATACTGTAATAGAGACTCTCGCCGAGAGACATTCCGCCGACCGCCGAGTAAACGAACGCCGAGCCGAGATAGAGTAGCACCATCATCCCGGTGATCCACCGAAGTTGAATCCCGTAGCCGGTGAACACCTGCGCGAGAATCGACCAGAGCCACGCGATCCACCCCGTCCCGCCTTCGGCGCGGGCTTCGCGCCGCCGGGCTTTCCGCTCTCGAACACGGGCGGTTCGAGCCCGGCTCGTGAGTCCGTTTGCGCTGTAGGCGGTCCGCAACTCGTTGTTGGTCCGTGCGATCTGGTCGTACTTTCGTGCTCGTAGTCGATCCACCCCTGTCTGTAGACGCTTCCTCGGAGCATCGATGATCGTGCCTCTGGAAAGCACGACATCGTCAAGATCGGCCCCGCGGAGGTCGGCGTCGCGAAGGTCGGTGCGACGAAGGTCGGCGTCGGAAAGGTCGGCGTCGCGAAGGTCAGCGCGGAGGAGGATAGCGTCGGAAAGATCGGCGCGGAGGAGGATAGCCTTGGACAGGTCGGCATCGTGGAGGACAGCGCTAGAGAGCTCGGCGTCGCGGAGGATGGCGTCGCCGAGGGTGGCGTTGAGGAGGTGGGCGTCGAGGAGGTCTGCACGGGAGAGGTCGGCGCCGGAGAGGTCCGCACGGGAGAGGTCGGCGTCGGAGAGGTCG
>CAZMLQ010000008.1:27078-28424 GCA_964567195.1 uncultured Haloferacaceae archaeon
GGAGAGGTCGGCGCCGGAGAGGTCCGCACGGGAGAGGTCGGCGTCGGAGAGGTCGGCGCCGGAGAGGTCGGCACCGGGTCGAACATCGGCTGGCGAGACACTGTCGTCGTTCGGTATCGAGAACTCGTCGTCCGTCACCGTTCGTGGACGTGATCGGGTCGCCGCTCGTCTTAACGATTCACGACGACGCCGGACCACCACCGTCCCGGTGGGGATCGACGGCCATGCGGTCGAACGAGAAGCGACCGTGGAGCGGGAGTGAGGCCCCAGTGAGTGACCGTGAGACAGAGGCAAGCGGTCGTGTTCGCGGTCTTGGAGTGGTCTTGTTGTCTTCTGGACAGTCCCGGGACAGAGCAGAGCCTCACGTACGCCAGGTTGTGCGCTAGATCGCCGGAGCGACAGAGAAGTTCGACACCTGCATCACATCGGGGGATTGCCCACGAAGCACCATCGTGGACGATCACTCCGGCGGCGGCCGGAGATCGCGCCAGCGGAAGTCCGTCGTCTCGTCGGTGTCGAGTTGCACCCCAAAGAGGGCGGAGTCGCGCTCGTCCCCCGGTGACCTTCCCGGCGTCGTCGGTCGGCACCGCAACGGCCGTGCCACGCTCGCCGTGGTACTGTGGGTGCTCCGGGTCAGTTTCGTCGGAAGCACCGATCCGAACTCGGTCGCCCTCGCGGATCGGCGTCATCGTTCAGACGCCGGCGTGGGGTCGGTTCCGTCTCACCCCGGTCCACTCACAGCCACACATCTCGCACGGGTAGTGCTCCGCTCACGGCCGAATCCTCTCGTAGACAGACACGTCGGTACTGTCACCGCACCGACGACAGCGTTCGGGGACGCACCGGGAGACGGGCACGGCTTCGAGATACCGATCCAGGTTCTCGTGTGGATCCTGCTCGACTCGTCTCTCTTCGACGATGTCGGGCCCGTACGGAAAGAATCTGATCAGACCCGCGGGGCGGTCACCGTGTAGCACCCCCCGGATGTGGTACGGCTAATCGGCTTTCGATCCCTGTGCGGCACCGTCGGGAGGCCAACGTCGCAGAAAAGTACGAACTCGCATACAGATGACAGACGGTACGGTGGTGCGACCCGATGCCGGTTCGACTCGATCGGCTCTGTGCGGCGTGATTTCGGCTGTCGAACCGGGTGTTTCGGCGGATCTACTCAAGAAGTCCCGACGCCGTGCGATCAATCGCGCGACGCGAGGAGCGCGATGGACTCGCCGGGAGTCCCGCGAGTGGAGCGAGCGGGACGTCGGCGAGGGAACGAGGCGAGCGACGCGAGCCGAGTGGACTCGCCGGGATTTGAACCCGGGGCCTCTCCCATGCCAAGGGAGTGATCT